>NZ_JBFAAD010000031.1:0-78871 GCF_040639555.1 Streptomyces sp. NPDC023838 | reverse complement strand
GTGCGGCTCCGCCGCGTGGGCGCGACCAGCACGGTGCGCCCCGGAGGGGCGCGGGGCTGTCACATGTGCGGCTCCACCGCGTGGGCGCGACCAGCACGGTGCGCCCCGGACGGGCGCGGGGCTGTCACATGTGCGGCTCCACCGCGTGGGCGCGACCAGCAGGGTGCGCCCCGGACGGGCGCGGGGCTGTCACATGTGCGGCTCCGCCGCGTGGGCGCGACCAGCAGGGTGCGCCCCGGAGGGGCGCGGGGAACTGCGCGGCCAGCCCGCCACGGTCCGCAGACAAACAGGGGGCCGGGGCGGAGCCCCGAGGGGGTGCAGGGGCGCAGCCCCGCGGGGGCCGGGGCGGAGCCCCGAGGGGGTGCAGGGGCGCAGCCCCGCGGGGGCCGGGGCGGAGCCCCCGGGAGACGGGGCTCGGGCCCTACCCGGCCGCCCGGCCAGGGCTTTCGGGAAGGGGCGGGGTGGGGAATTATCCGCCCGGGCGACCGCTACGGGGCGTGGACGTCCCGCCAGGCCCCCGCCAGGGCCGCCGCGACACCCGACGCCGTCAGTGGCGCGTCGTTCGCCGCGTGCCGGGCCGACAGGCCATGGAGGTAGGCGCCGACCGACCCCGCGTCCCGGGCGGACAGGCCCGAGGCCAGCAGCGAACCCGCCAGGCCCGAGAGGACGTCGCCGCTGCCCGCCGTGGCGAGCCAGGGCGTACCCGTCGGGTTGACCCGGACCGCCGCACCCCCGCCCGGCTCGGCGACGAGCGTGGTCGACCCCTTGAGGAGGACGGTCGCGCCATACCGGTCGGCCAGCTCGCGTACGGCGTGGAGCCGCCCGCCCTCCACCTCCGCCCGGCTCACCCCGAGCAGCGCCGCCGCCTCCCCGGCGTGCGGGGTGAGCAGGGTCGGAGCGGACCGAGCCCGTACCGCCGCCGGGTCCAGGCCCCGCAGCCCGTCCGCGTCGACCAGCACGGGAACGTCCGCGGCGAGTACCTCCTCGACCCCGGGGGCGTCCCCCAGGCCCGGGCCGACGACCCAGGCCTGGACGCGGCCCGCCTTGGCTGGGGGGCCCGGCGAGACCAGCGTCTCGGGGAAGCGGGCGATGACGTCGTCGGCGGCGTTCCCGACGTACCGGACCGCCCCCGCCCCGCCGTGCAGCGCGCCCGCCACCGCGAGCACGGCCGCGCCGGGATAGCGCGCGGACCCGGCGACGATCCCGACCACCCCACGCCGGTACTTGTCGCTCTCCCCCGACGGCACCGGCAGCAGCTGCGCCACGTCCGCGTGCTGCAGCGCCTCGCAGTCCGGTACGGACGGGAGGTGGGGCGCGAGGCCGATGTCGACGAGGCGTACGGCCCCGGTGTACGCGTGCGCGGGGTCGATCAGCAGGCCCGGCTTGTACGCGCCGAAGGTCACGGTCGCGTCGGCGTGCAGCGCCTCCCCCAGGACCTCCCCGCTGTCGGCCTCGATCCCGCTGGGCAGGTCGACGGCGACGACCAGGGCGTTCGACCCGCGGGCCGCGCGGGCGACGGGGACGGCGTCGGGGCGCAGGCCGCCGTGTCCGCCGATGCCGGTGATGCCGTCGAGGACGAGGTCGGCGGCGGCGAGCACGTCGTACGGGTCGTCCGCCACCCGTCCGCCCGCGCGCAGGAACGCGGCGAGGCCGTCGGGGTGGGCGCGGTCCGGGGCGAGCAGCACGGCACTGACACCCGCGCCGCGCCGGGCCAGGCGGGCGCCGGCGTACAGCGCGTCGCCGCCGTTGTCACCGCTGCCCGCGAGCACGACGACGCGGGCGCCGTACACCCGTCCGAGCATCCCCGCGCAGGCGGCGGCCAGCCCGGCGGCGGCGCGGTGCATGAGGGCGCCGTGGGGCAGCCGCGCGATGAGCTCCCGCTCGGCGGCCCGAACGGTCTCCACCCGATAAGCGATACGCATGCCCCCACCCTCCCGAATCCCGGCCCCTGCTGCCACCCCGCCCAACCGGGCGCCGCTCGCGGGTGGGTGGGGCCGGTCCCCCCACCCCACCCCTCCCCGAAAGCCCTGGCCGGGCGGCCGGGTGGGCGGAGGCCCGTCTCCCGGGGGCTACGCCCCCGGCCCCCCGGCGGGGCTCCACCCCGGCCCCTGTTTGTCTGCGGACCGTGGTGGGCTGGTCGCGCAGTTCCCCGCGCCCCTAAATGCGATGCGCCCCTCCGGGGCGGAGCCGCACATGTCACAGCCCCGCCCTGGGATGCCGCGCAGCGGCATTCAAGGGGCGCGGGGAACTGCGCGACCAACCCCCACCAGCCCGCAGTCGTGAAACAACCTGTTTTTAGGGGCGCGGGGAACTGCGCGACCAGCCCCCACCGGCCCGCAGACGAACAAGAGGGCCCGGGGCGCAGCCCCGCGAGGGTGCAGGGGCGCAGCCCCGCGAGGGTGCAGGGGCGCAGCCCCGCGAGGGTGCAGGGGCGCAGCCCCGAGAGGGTGCACGGGCGCAGCCCCGCTCAGGGGCCCGGGGGCAAAGACCCGGGAGGGGCGGGGTGGGGTCACCCCTCAGCGATCACCACCGCCGACGCCACCCCCGCATCGTGGCTCAGCGAAACATGCCACCCCCGAACCCCCAACGCCTCCGCCCGCGCCGCCACACTCCCCCGCACCCGCACCCGCGGCTGCCCGCTCTCCTCCACGTACACCTCCGCGTCCGTCCAGTGCAGCCCGGCCGGCGCGCCCAGCGCCTTCGCCAGGGCCTCCTTCGCCGCGAAGCGGGCCGCGAGGGACGCCGTGCCGCGGCGCTCGCCGCTCGGCAGGAACAGCTCCCGCTCCACGAACAGGCGCCGCGCCAGCCCCGGCGTGCGCTCCAGGGACTCCCCGAAGCGCTGGATCTCCGCCACGTCGATCCCCACCCCGATGATCATTCGACGGTGACCGATTTCGCCAGGTTGCGCGGCTGGTCGACCTCGTTGCCCCGCGCCGTGGCCAGCTCGCAGGCGAAGACCTGGAGCGGGACCGTGGCGACCAGCGGCTGGAGCAGGGTCGGCGTCGCGGGGATGCGGATCAGATGGTCCGCGTACGGCACCACCGCCTCGTCCCCGACCTCCGCGATCACGATCGTCCGCGCCCCCCGCGCCCTGATCTCCTGGATGTTGGAGACGATCTTGTCGTGCAGCACGGACCGGCCCTTCGGCGAGGGAACGACCACCACCACCGGCAAGTCCGGCTCGATCAGCGCGATCGGGCCGTGCTTCAGCTCCCCCGCCGCGAACCCCTCCGCGTGCATGTACGCCAGCTCCTTGAGCTTCAGCGCACCCTCAAGGGCCACCGGGTAGCCCACATGACGGCCCAGGAACAGCACCGTGTCCTTGGCCGCCAGCGAGCGCGCCAGCTCCCGCACCGGCTCCATCGTCTCCAGCACCTGGTCGACGTCCCGCGCGATCGACGCCAGCTCCCGGATCACCGCCCGGATCTCGTCGCCCCACTTCGTCCCGCGCACCTGGCCCAGGTACAGCGCGACGAGGTAGCAGGCGACCAGCTGGGTCAGGAACGCCTTCGTGGAGGCGACCGCCACCTCCGGGCCCGCGTGCGTGTAGAGGACCGCGTCCGACTCACGGGGAATCGTCGAGCCGTTCGTGTTGCAGATCGCCAGCACCTTCGCACCCTGCTCGCGCGCATGCCGCAGCGCCATCAGCGTGTCCATGGTCTCGCCGGACTGCGAGATCGCGATCACCAGCGTGCGCCGGTCGAGGATCGGGTCCCGGTAGCGGAACTCGCTGGCGAGCTCCGTCTCGCAGGGAATCCGCGTCCAGTGCTCGATCGCCAGCTTGGCGATCATGCCCGCGTGGTACGCCGTACCGCACGCGACGATCACGACCTTGTCGACCTCGCGCAGCACCGAGGTGGGGATGCGGACCTCGTCGAGCGTCAGCGAACCCGCGCCGTCGATCCGGCCGAGCAGCGTATCGGCCACGGCCTTGGGCTGCTCGGCGATCTCCTTGAGCATGAAGTAGTCATAGCCCCCCTTCTCCGCGGCCGACGCGTCCCAGTCCACGTGGTACGACCGCACCTGTGCGGGAGCCCCGTCGAAGTCGGTGACCGACACACCGTCCCGCCGCAGCTCCACGACCTGGTCCTGGCCCAGCTCGATCGCGGACCGCGTGTGGGCGATGAACGCGGCCACGTCCGAGGCGAGGAAGGACTCACCCTCTCCAACGCCCACCACGAGCGGGGAGTTCCGCCGCGCCCCGACCACCACGTCCGGCTCGTCGGCGTGCACCGCGACCAGCGTGAACGCGCCGTCGAGCCGCCGGCACACCTGCCGCATCGCCTCGGCCAGGTCCTCGGTCGAGGAGTACGCCTCCGCCAGCAGGTGAGCGACGACCTCGGTGTCCGTCTCGGAGGCCAGCGCGTGGCCGCGCTCCTCCAGCTCCGCCCGCAGCGCCGCGAAGTTCTCGATGATGCCGTTGTGGACGACCGCGACCCGGCCCGCGTTGTCGAGGTGCGGATGGGCGTTGGCGTCGGTCGGCCCGCCGTGGGTGGCCCAGCGGGTGTGCCCGATGCCCGTGGAGCCGCTCGGCAACGGCCGGTCCACCAGGGCCTTCTCCAGGTTGACGAGCTTGCCGGCCTTCTTGGCCGCGGCCAGCCCGCCGTCGGCGAGGACCGCGACGCCGGCCGAGTCGTAGCCCCGGTATTCGAGCCGCTTCAGCCCGGCGATGACAACATCGAGCGCTGACTGCGCTCCCACGTACCCGACGATTCCGCACATGGCGGCAGCCTACGACCGTACGGCCGCGAAACCGGTCCACGCCCGCGGCCCCGGCCCGGCTGTCCGCCGCGTGACCCACCCCACCCCCCACATCCGGCCGCCACCCCCGACAATGGGCCTGTGATCACTTCGCCGCCACGAAGCGCCCAGCACCGAGCGGACTCGACCCCCTACGTCGACCTGTCCCGCAGCGAGTGGAGCGCGCTGCGGGACAAGTCGCCGCTGCCGCTGACCGCCGAGGAGGTGGAGCGGCTGCGCGGCCTCGGCGACGTCATCGACCTGGACGAAGTGCGCGACGTCTATCTGCCGCTCTCCCAGCTGCTCAACCTGTACGTCCAGGCCACCGCCGAGCTGCGCGGCGCGCTCAACACGTTCCTGGGAGACGCGGGCAAGAACGGGCACGGCGCCCAGCGCGGCACCCCGTTCGTCATAGGCGTGGCCGGATCGGTCGCCGTCGGCAAGTCCACGGTGGCCCGGCTGCTCCAGGCGATGCTGGCCCGCTGGCCCGAGCACCCGCGCGTGGAGCGCGTCACCACCGACGGCTTCCTGTATCCGATGGCCGAGCTCCAGCGGCGCGGCCTGATGTCGCGCAAGGGGTTCCCCGAGTCGTACGACCGGCGCGCCCTGACCCGGTTCGTCGCGGACATCAAGGCGGGCAAGGACGAGGTCACCGCGCCCGTCTACTCCCATCTGATCTACGACAGGGTGCCCGACGAGGTGCTCACCGTGCGCCGCCCGGACATCCTCATCGTGGAGGGCCTCAACGTGCTCCAGCCCGCCCTGCCGGGCCAGGACGGCCGCACCCGGGTCGGTCTCGCCGACTACTTCGACTTCAGCGTGTACGTGGACGCCCGTACCGAGGACATCGAGACCTGGTACCTGAATCGTTTCCGCAAGCTGCGCGAGACGGCCTTCCAGGACCCGTCCTCGTACTTCCGCAAGTACACCCAGGTCTCCGAGGAGGAGGCGCTCGACTACGCGCGCACCGCCTGGCGGACCATCAACCGGCCCAACCTGCTGGAGAACGTGGCCCCCACCCGCGGCCGCGCCACCCTCGTGGTCCGCAAGGGCCCCGACCACAAGGTCCAGAAGCTGTCCCTGCGCAAGCTGTAGACGCGAGGCGCAAGTTGTAGCCGCGAGCGACGAAAAGACGAGTGGGCCCGCCGGGGAACTCCCCCGGCGGGCCCACTCGTTGGGCGTACGCAGCCGTACGCGACCGGCGTACGCGACCGGCCTAGCCCAGCGCGGACTTCACCACGTCCGCCAGGCGGCCCGCCACCGACCGCGCCTGGTCGATGTCGGCGGCCTCGACCATCACGCGCACCAGCGGCTCGGTGCCCGACGAGCGCAGCAGCACCCGTCCGGTGGAGCCCAGCTCGCGCTCGGCCTCGGTGACCGCGGCGGTCAGCTCGGCGGAGGTGGAGACCCGGGACTTGTCGACGTCCGGCACGTTGACCAGGACCTGCGGCAGACGCTCCATGACGCCCGCGAGGTCGGCCAGGGTGCGGCCGGTCGCGGCGACGCGGGCCGCCAGCATCAGACCGGTGAGCGTGCCGTCGCCGGTGGTCGCGTGGTCGAGGATGATCACGTGGCCGGACTGCTCGCCGCCCAGCGCGTAGCCGTGCTCCTTCATCGACTCCAGCACGTACCGGTCGCCGACGCCCGTCTGGACCAGCTGGAGGCCCTCGCGCTCCATGGCGAGCTTGAAGCCGAGGTTGGACATGACGGTGCCGACGACGGCGTCGCCCCGCAGGGTGCCCGCCTCGCGCATGGCCAGGGCCAGCACGGCGAGGATCTGGTCGCCGTCGACCTCGTTGCCCTGCGCGTCGACGGCCAGGCAGCGGTCCGCGTCGCCGTCGTGCGCGACGCCGAGGTCGGCGCCGTGCTCGACGACGGCGGCCTTCAGCAGGTCGAGGTGGGTCGAGCCGCAGCCGTCGTTGATGTTGAGCCCGTCCGGCTCGGCGCCGATCGTGACGACCTCGGCCCCGGCCCGGGTGAACGCCTCCGGCGAGACCCGCGCGGCCGCGCCGTGCGCCTCGTCGAGGACGACCTTCAGGCCGTCGAGACGGTTCGGCAGCACGCCGATGAGGTGGGCGACGTACTTGTCGAAGCCCTCCTTGTACGTACGGACGCGGCCCACGCCGGCGCCGGTCGGCCGCTCCCACGGCTCGCCCGTGCGGTGCTGCTCGTACACCCGCTCGATGCGGTCCTCCAGCTCGTCGGCGAGCTTGTGGCCGCCGCGCGCGAAGAACTTGATGCCGTTGTCGGGCATGGCGTTGTGGCTGGCGGAGAGCATCACGCCGAGGTCCGCGCCGAGCGCGCCCGTGAGGTACGCCACGGCCGGGGTCGGCAGCACGCCGACGCGCAGCACGTCGACGCCCGCGCTGGCGAGGCCCGCGACGACCGCGGCCTCCAGGAACTCCCCGGACGCGCGGGGGTCGCGCCCGACCACCGCGGTGGGCCGATGGCCCGCGAAGGTACCCGCCTCGGCCAGTACATGAGCCGCCGCGACCGACAGGCCGAGCGCGAGCTCAGCCGTCAGATCGGCGTTGGCCACGCCGCGTACACCGTCCGTGCCGAAGAGTCGTCCCACTGCTGTCCTCCATTGAGATCCACCGGCGCCGCACCCGGGCGCCCACCACTCGTGTCAAAAACAACGCCGCCCCGGCAGCACCAAGAGTGCTGCCGGGGCGGACGAGAGCCGTACAGGCGGCAGGCGCGATTTAGCGCTTGCTGTACTGCGGGGCCTTGCGGGCCTTCTTGAGACCGGCCTTCTTGCGCTCGACCGCACGGTCGTCGCGGGAGAGGAAGCCGGCCTTCTTCAGCGCCGGGCGGTTGTTCTCGACGTCCGCCTCGTTCAGCGCGCGGGCCACGCCGAGGCGCAGGGCGCCGGCCTGGCCGGACACGCCGCCACCCGAGATGCGGGCGACGACGTCGTAGCGGTTGTCGAGCTCGAGCACCTTGAAGGGCTCGTTGACTTCCTGCTGGTGGACCTTGTTCGGGAAGTAGTCCTCGAGCGTACGCCCGTTGATCTTCCACTTGCCGGTGCCCGGAACGATCCGGACGCGGGCGATGGCGTTCTTGCGACGACCCAGGCCGGCGGCCGGCTGCGGGTCGCCGAAGCGGGACGCCAGCGACTCGGTGGTGTACTCGCCCTCGACGGGCACCTCCGACTCGAAGGTGGTCACGGCGTCGTAGGTCTCGTCGCCCTCGACGGGGGTCTCGACAGTGGTCTCGGCCACGATGCTCCTCAGATTCTTTTTCGTCTTAGGGGGTGGCCGGAACTACTGCGCGACCTGGGTGATCTCGAACGGCACCGGCTGCTGGGCAGCGTGGGGGTGCTGGTCGCCCGAGTAGACCTTCAGCTTCGAGAGCATCTGACGGCCCAGGGAGTTCTTGGGGATCATGCCCCGGATGGCCTTCTCGACGGCCTTCTCCGGGTTGTTCGCCAGGAGGTCGTCGTAGCGCACGGAGCGGAGACCGCCCGGGTAGCCGGAGTGGCGGTAGGCCAGCTTCTGCTCGCGCTTGTTGCCGGACAGGTGAACCTTGTCGGCGTTGATGATGACGACGAAGTCACCCATGTCCATGTGGGGCGCATAGACGGGCTTGTGCTTGCCCCGGAGGAGGTTCGCAGCGGTCGTCGCCAGACGGCCCAGGACAACGTCCTGGGCGTCAATGACGTGCCACTGGCGAGTGATGTCGCCGGGCTTGGGGCTGTACGTACGCACGGTCGTAGCCTTCGCTTCTTCAGTGGATGGGGTCCAGACACATTGCACCCTGAAGCGATCATGCAGCTTGGGCCCACAATGCCGGGGACGCTGCCCGTATGCGAGCCACTGGTAACTGCTCCAGAGAACCTACGTAATGGCCCCTCGCGTGAGAACGACCAAGCCAATACGCATAACGAACCAGAAGAATACCCGGGGTCCCCCGTGCGGGTCAAAACGGTCCGCCGGGGGCGAGATTTCGCGTGCGGGCGCGGCGGGGGCGGGCACGTTTTCGCCTGCGGGCCGACGGGGGTTTCCCTCCGGGAGGGCACGTTTTCGCCTGCGGGCCGGTGGGGGCTTCCCTCCGGGAGGGCGCATTTTCGCCTGCGGGCCGGTGGGGGCTGGTCGCGCAGTTCCCCGCGCCCCTAAGGGGGACGGGGAGCTCGGCCCCGGGTGAGGCCCGGCGGGCGCGGGCTCCCTCCGGGAGGGCACGTTTTCGCCTGCGGGCCGGTGGGGGCTGGTCGCGCAGTTCCCCGCGCCCCTAGCTGGGTCGGGGTCAGGGGCGCTGGTCCCGCGAGCGGGGTACAGAGGGGCGAAGCCCCGGGCGGGGTGCAGGGGCGAAGCCCCGCGCGGGGTGCAGGGGCGGCAGCCCCGCTGGGGCCCGGGGGAACAGCCCCCGGTTGGCCGCCCAGCCCACACCGCCCCCGCTCGGGGTGCAGGGGGCGTAGCCCCCGCTCGGGGTGCAGGGGGCGTAGCCCCCGCTCGGGGTGCAGGGGGCGTAGCCCCCGCTCGGGGCCCCCGGGGGCGGAGCCCCCGGGAAGAAATCCCCCCCCTTCCCCCCCACCCCCGGAGGGTTTAGGGAAGGGGCGGGGTGGGGCCTACCTCTCGCGGGACACCCGGCGCTCGTCCCAGACCGGCTCCCCCGTCTCCCGCACCACCCCGTCCGAGCCGAAGACCAGGTACCTGTCGAAGGACTTCGCGAACCAGCGGTCGTGCGTGACGGCCAGGACCGTGCCCTCGTACGCCTCCAGCCCCTCCTGAAGCGCCTCCGCCGACTCCAGGTCGAGGTTGTCCGTCGGCTCGTCCAGGAGCAGGGCCGTCGTCCCCGCCAGCTCCAGGAGCAGGATCTGGAAGCGCGCCTGCTGGCCGCCGGAGAGCTTCTCGAAGGCCTGGTCCCCCTGGCGCTCCAGCTCGTACCGCCGCAGCACCGACATCGCCCCGCCCCGGTCCTTCGCGTGCTCCGTCCACAGGATGTCGACCAGCGTGCGGCCGAGCAGCTCGGGATGCGCGTGCGTCTGCGCGAAGTGGCCGGGGACCACCCGCGCCCCCAGCTTCCAGCTCCCCGCGTACGCCACCGACGCGTCCCCCGCGAGGAGGCGCAGGAAGTGTGACTTCCCCGAGCCGTTCGACCCCAGGACCGCCACCCGCTCCCCGTAGAAGATCTCCAGCGAGAACGGCTTCATGAGCCCGGTGAGCTCAAGGTTCTCGCAGGTCACGGCACGGACACCGGTACGCCCGCCCCGCAGCCGCATCGAGATCTCCTGCTCGCGCGGCGGCTCCGGCGGCGGCCCCGCCTCCTCGAACTTCTTGAAGCGGGTCTGCATCGCCCGGTACCGCGACGCCATGTCCGGGCTGATCGCCGCCTGGTTGCGCAGCCGCAGCACCAGCGCCTTCAGCCGCGCGTGCTCCTCGTCCCAGCGCCGCTTGAGCTCCTCGAAGCGGGCGAACCGCTCCTTGCGGGCGTCGTGGTACGTGGCGAAGCCGCCGCCGTGCACCCACACGTCCGTGCCCGCCGGGCTCGGCTCCAGGCTCACGATCTTGTCGGCGGCCCGCGAGAGCAGCTCGCGGTCGTGGGAGACGAAGAGGACCGTCTTACGGGTCTCCTTCAGCTTCTCCTCCAGCCAGCGCTTGCCCGGCACGTCCAGATAGTTGTCCGGCTCGTCCAGGAGCAGCGTCTCCTCCGGCCCGCGCAGCAGCGCCTCCAGGACGAGCCGCTTCTGCTCACCGCCGGAGAGCGTGCGCACCTGCCGGAACTGCGCCTTCTCGTACGGAACGCCCAGCGCGGCCATCGTGCACATGTCCCAGACCGTCTCGGCCTCGTACCCCCGCGCCTCCGCCCAGTCGCTCAGCGCCTGCGCGTACGCCATCTGCGCGGCCTCGTCGTCGACCGTCATGATCAGGTGCTCGGCCCGGTCCACCTCGGCCGCCGCCTCCCGGATCCTCGGCTGAGCCACCGAGACCAGCAGGTCACGGACCGTACGCTCGTCCCGGACCGAGCCCACGAACTGCGGCATCACGCCGAGCCCGCCGCCCACGGTGACGGTCCCGCCGTGCGGCTGGAGCTCGCCGGAGATCATCCGCAGGAGGGTCGTCTTACCGGCGCCGTTCGCCCCGACCAGGGCCACCACCGCACCCTCCCCCACCCGGAACGACGCGTCGCCGAGCAGGACCCGCCCGTCCGGCAGGTAGTACTCCAAGTGTGCGGCCTCTACATGTCCCATGACCGGATTGTCGCCCACCCGGTGCGTCCGCCCACAACCGAATTAAGATGCGCGCCATGAGCTTTGGGCAAGGGGGACCCGCATGGGGCCCGGGGGACAACGGCAGCGGCGGCGGCACACCCGACTGGGCGGCGCTCGCCGACGAGGCCGCGGCGCGCAGCCGCAGGAAGCGCTGGCTGCTGATCGGCGGTGGCGCGCTGGCCACGGCCGCGGTGGTGGCCATCGTCGCCACCGCCATCGTGAGCACCGGTGACTCCAAGAACGGCGCCGACGGGAAGTCCGCGAGCGAGCTGCCGTCCCCGCAGACACTGCCCAGCGGCACCGCCGAGCCGCAGCCGTCGTTCTCGTCGGTGGCGCCGCCGCCCCCGCCCAACCCGCACGACTTCATATCCAGCGCCAAGAAGGACAAGGCCCCGCTGAGCGCCGACACGCTCTTCCCGGGCAAGACGCTGAAGATGGGCGACCGCACGTACACCAAGGGCGCCACCGCCCGGACCACCGACTGCTCCGCCGCGACCCGCGGCTCGCTCGGCGCGACCCTGGAGTCCAACGGCTGCGACCAGGTCATCCGGGCCACCTATGTACGGGAGGGCGTCGCCGTGACCATCGGCGTCGCCACCTTCGAGACCGAGGCGAAGGCGACCCGCGCCAAGCAGCAGGCGGACATCGGCCTCGCCCCGCTGGCGGGCGACGGAGTCCCCGGGTTCTGCGACGGCGGCCACGCGGTCTGCCGCAACACCTCCAACTCATACGGCCGGTACGCCTACTTCACCATCAGCGGCTACACCAACGGCAAGAGCGTCACCAAGGGCGACAAGAACGCCTTCGCCCCCGGCGACGACCTGGCCGAATTCACCTTCCGTCAGATAGTCGCCCGCGGCGAGTCCCAGGCCCAGGCAGCGGCGACGGGCGCCCCGTAAGGGGCGCGGGGCCGCGGCATTGGGGCGCGCCCAGCGCCCCATAGGGGCGCGGGGAACGGCACGAGCAACCCACCACGGTCCGCAGCCGAAGCTCAGCAGCAACCAGCCCCGGCATCCGCCCCCGCGGAACCCGGCAACGTCCGCATGTTCCGCGCCTCCCGGCTCCGCGCCGCCAGCAACTCGTCGGCCGGGTAGCCGACTTCCTCCAGGGTGAGGCCGTGCGGCTTGACCACGTGCACCGACGAGTCCCGTACCGCCGCCGCCAGCACCTTGCCCGGCCACTCCACGCCCCGGTGCCCGTCACCGACGTACAGCAGCGCGCCCACCAGCGAGCGGACCATGTTGTGGCAGAACGCGTCCGCCCGCACGGTCGCCGTCACGATGCCGTCCTCGCCGCGCACCCAGGACAGCTCCTGCAGCGTCCGGATCGTGGTGGCACCCTCGCGCTTCTTGCAGTACGCCGCGAAGTCGTGCTCGCCGAGCAGCGCGGCCGAGGCCGCGTTCATCGCCTCGACGTCCAGCTCCCAGTCGTGCCACAGCACATGGCCGCGCAGCAGCGGGTCGACACCACCGGGGTTGTCCGTCACCCGGTACGCGTACCGCCGCCAGATCGCGGAGAAGCGCGCGTTGAACCCGCTGGGAGCCTCCGCCACCCGCCAGATCCGGACGTCGTGCGGCAGCCGTCCCGCGAGCCGCCGCAGCAGCTTCTCGCGGTGCTCGGCCCAGACGTCCTCGGGCAGGTCGACATGGGCCACCTGCCCGCGCGCGTGCACACCCGCGTCGGTGCGCCCGGCGACTGTCAGGTCGTACGTCTCGGCCGACCGCGTCACCGTCCGCAGCGCGCCCTCGATCTCGCCCTGCACGGTCCGCCGGCCGCTGGGCTGCTTGGCCCAGCCGGAGAAGTCCTTGCCGTCGTACGACAGGTCAAGACGCACCCGGACCCGGCCGGGCTCCACCTCATCACTCACGTAACAGATCCTCTCAGCCTCGGAAAGCGGCGGGGAAACGGAACGGGCCCGTCCCCCGAAGGGAACGGGCCCGTCCGTCAGTCTGCGGAACGCTTACGCGTCCTTCGACTCCTCCGCCGGGGCGGCGTCCTCGACCTCGGCCGACTCGGCGGCCTTGGCCTCGTCGGCCTCCTTGACGGCGCGCTTCGCGGCGGCCTCGGCCTCGGCGACGGTCGCCTTCTTGGCGATCTCGCCCTCGACCAGCTCGATCACGGCCATCGGCGCGTTGTCACCACGGCGGTTGCCGATCTTGGTGATACGGGTGTAACCACCCGGACGCTCCGAGTAGCGCGGCGCGATCTCGGTGAAGAGGGTGTGGACGATGCCCTTGTCGGTGATCGTCTGCAGCACCAGGCGACGGTTGTGGATGTCGCCCTTCTTCGCCTTGGTGATCAGGCGCTCGGCGACCGGACGCAGGCGGCGGGCCTTGGCCTCGGTCGTCGTGATGCGGCCGTGCTCGAACAGCGACTTCGCCAGGTTGGCGAGAAGCAGCTTCTCGTGCGCGGCGGAACCGCCGAGGCGGGCACCCTTCGCGGGACGCGGCATGGTGTTTCTCCTTGAGGTCTGCCCCGGCCGTATCAGGTACCGAGGTCAGTATCCGAGCAGGCGGTCGCCAGTCGGAGATCCAGGCCCCCGAAGGGGCCTGGAAGGGGCGCGGGGAACTGCGCGACCAGCCACAGCCGGTCCGCAGACGCAGTACAGCCTCCCCGCGGAGCGCTTAGTACTGCTCGGTCTCGACGAAACCGGCGTCCGCGTCGTCGTCGGCGCCGAAGGCGTCGGCGGCGGCGGTCGGGTCGAATCCGGGCGGGCTGTCCTTGAGGGCCAGGCCCATGCCGGCCAGCTTCGCCTTGACCTCGTCGATCGACTTCGCACCGAAGTTGCGGATGTCGAGCAGGTCGGCCTCGGAGCGCGCCACGAGCTCACCCACGGAGTGGATGCCCTCACGCTTGAGGCAGTTGTAGGAGCGGACCGTGAGCTCCAGCTCCTCGATCGGCAGCGCCAGGTCGGCGGCGAGGGCGGCGTCCGTGGGGGACGGGCCCATGTCGATGCCCTCGGCGTCGATGTTGAGCTCGCGCGCCAGACCGAACAGCTCGACCAGGGTCTTACCGGCGGACGCCATGGCGTCACGCGGGCGCATGGCCTGCTTGGTCTCGACGTCGACGATCAGCTTGTCGAAGTCGGTGCGCTGCTCGACACGGGTCGCCTCGACCTTGTACGTGACCTTGAGCACGGGGCTGTAGATGGAGTCGACCGGGATACGGCCGATCTCCTGGCCCACCTGCTTGTTCTGCACGGCGGAGACGTAGCCGCGACCGCGCTCGACGGTCAGCTCCATCTCCAGCTTGCCCTTGCCGTTGAGCGTGGCGAGGACGAGGTCGGGGTTGTGGACCTCGACACCGGCCGGGGGCGCGATGTCGGCGGCGGTGACCAGACCCGGGCCCTGCTTGCGCAGGTACATCACGACCGGCTCGTCGTGCTCCGAGGAGACGACCAGCTGCTTGATGTTGAGGATCAGGTCGGTGACGTCCTCCTTGACGCCCGGCACGGTGGTGAACTCGTGCAGAACGCCGTCGATCCGGATGCTGGTGACAGCGGCGCCGGGGATCGAGGAGAGGAGGGTGCGGCGGAGGGAGTTGCCGAGGGTGTAGCCGAAGCCCGGCTCCAGCGGCTCGATCACGAACCGCGAGCGGTACTCGTCGACGACCTCTTCGGTCAGCGAAGGACGCTGAGCGATAAGCATGTGTGTTCCTTCAGTCGTGGGCGCCCACTATTTGACGCCCTCGGGGTACTACCTAGTGCAAGGGTACGGGCGGCACGTCTCCGAAGAGCCGTACCGCCCAGAACCTTCAAGCCGAAAACCGGCCGAACCACAGATGCGTAACGCACCTGAGGTCAGACGCGCCTCCGCTTGGGCGGACGGCAGCCGTTGTGCGGCGTCGGGGTGACGTCCTGGATCGAGCCGACCTCGAGGCCGGTGGCCTGGAGGGAGCGGATCGCGGTCTCACGGCCGGAGCCGGGACCCTTGACGAAGACGTCCACCTTGCGCATGCCGTGCTCCTGCGCGCGGCGGGCGGCCGACTCGGCGGCCATCTGCGCGGCGAACGGAGTCGACTTGCGGGAGCCCTTGAAGCCGACGTGGCCGGCGGACGCCCAGGAGATCACGTTGCCCGAGGGGTCCGTGATCGAGACGATGGTGTTGTTGAACGTGCTCTTGATGTGGGCGTGCCCGTGAGCGACGTTCTTCTTTTCCTTGCGGCGCACCTTCTTGGCAGCGCCCTGACGACCCTTGGGGGGCATCTATATCTCCTACGGGAGGTGGTCGGTCCTACAGCGAAGACCGTGTGGTCAAGCGTCCGCTGAGGACTACTTCTTGCCCGGCTTCTTCTTGCCGGCGATCGCGCGACGCGGGCCCTTGCGGGTACGGGCGTTCGTGCTGGTGCGCTGGCCGTGGACCGGAAGGCCACGACGGTGACGCAGGCCCTGGTAGCAGCCGATCTCGACCTTGCGGCGGATGTCGGCCTGGATCTCGCGGCGGAGGTCACCCTCGGTGCGGAGGTTGGCGTCCACGTACTCGCGGATCTTGACCAGGTCCTCTTCGGCCAGGTCACGAACGCGGGTGTTCGGGTTCACGCCGGTGGAGGAGAGGATCTCCTTGGACCGGGTGCGGCCGATGCCGAAGACGTAGGTGAGTGCGATCTCCACGCGCTTTTCGCGCGGGATGTCAACACCGGAAACGCGTGCCATTCAATGGCTCCTGTGTGTTCGGGGGTCTTCCGCAGAACCACTCCCGACCGCCGACCGTCTCTGCTGAGAGGTGGTACGTCCGGGTCCCCGGCCCCCGCCGGAGGTGTCGTCAACCGTGGAACACGGCCCGACGGGCTCTGCGTATGTACGTTTACGTGCGTCGCGCGAAGAACTGCGTAAATGCAGGTCGGTCGGCGTGCGTCAGCCCTGGCGCTGCTTGTGGCGCAGGTTGTCGCAGATGACCATGACCCGGCCGTGACGGCGGATCACCTTGCACTTGTCGCAGATCTTCTTGACGCTCGGCTTGACCTTCATGGGATTCAGGTTCTCCGGGTCGTGAGATCTACTTGTACCGGTAGACGATCCGGCCACGCGTCAGGTCGTACGGAGAGAGCTCCACCACGACCCGGTCATCCGGGAGGATGCGGATGTAGTGCATCCGCATCTTGCCGCTGATGTGCGCGAGGACCTTGTGACCGTTCTGGAGCTCCACCTTGAACATGGCGTTCGGGAGGGACTCGATCACGGTGCCCTCGATTTCGATGGCACCTTGCTTCTTGGCCACGCTTCGCCTTTCGAATCGGCTACCTTGATCGACTCCCGCGATCGTGTGCGGACACACGGGTACACGAGAGCCGACGCATCAGTCTACGTCAGGGCGCCCGGAAAGACGAATCAGGGAAGTCTGCCCTCTAGCGTAGATCGTTAAGCGGACAACCCGGGGCGGGTCGGACCGCCGGTCAGCCCAGCGGATCCGGCGCCGTGGTCACGCCGGCCCCTCCTCTTTGCCGCCCTCGCGGGCTCGGCGCTGGCGCGCCTCACAAGCTTCGAGCGGCTGCGCCGGCCTCCGACCGGCCGCTGGTGCACCCGGGCCCTGGCTCAGCCCAGCGGATCCGGCGCCGTGGTCACGCCGTACTCCGCCAGCTTCGCCTTGCCGCAGTCCGGGGAGGTCAGGACGATCGGGCCCGCCTCGGTGAGCGCCACCGAGTGCTCCCAGTGGGAGGACCAGGTCCCGTCGGTCGTGATGACCGTCCAGTCGTCCTCCAGGACCTCCGTGCGCGGGGTGCCCAGCGACACCATCGGCTCGATGGCCAGGCAGAAGCCGGGGACCAGCTTCGGGTTGTGGCGGCCGAGCAGGCGGCGCTTGTCCACGTAGTTCAGGAGGTGCGGGTCCATGTGCATCTCGGAGCCGATGCCGTGGCCGCCGTACTCCTCGATGATCCCGTACTTGCCCTTCGGCGGGCGCGGCTGGCGGCGGATGTAGCTCTCGATCGCCCGGGAGACGTCCACCAGGCGGTTGCCCTTCTTCACCGCCGCGATACCGGCCCACATCGACTCCTCGGTGACCCGGGAGAGCTCGATCAGCTCCGGAGCGTGACCGGAGCCCACGAAGGCCGTGAAGGCCGCGTCGCCGTGCCAGCCGTCGATGATCGCGCCCGCGTCGATGGAGATCACGTCGCCGTCCTTCAGGACGGTCTTCTCGTCCGGGATGCCGTGGACGACGACCTCGTTGACCGAGGTGCAGATGGTGGCGGGGAAGCCGCCGTACCCCAGGAAGTTCGACTTGGCGCCGTGTTCGGCGATCACCTTGCGGGCGACCTCGTCCAGGTCCCTGGTCGTCGCGCCGGGCACCGCGGCCTCGCGGGTCGCCGCGTGGATGGCGGCGACCACCAGCCCCGCCTCGCGCATCTTCGCGATCTGCTCGGGGGTCTTGATCTCCACCATGGCGGCTGAAGCCTTTCTCAGTACGGATACGGGGGGTACGTCAACGATACGGCCCCCGCGCCCGGGTACGGCAGCGGCCGCGGTGCCCCCGGAAGGGGCACCGCGGCCGCGAACCGCGTGCAGGAGGTGTCAGGCCGTCTTCTCGGCCTTCAGGGCGTGCATCGCGCGCTCCGTGACCTCGTCGACCTTGCCGAGCGCCGAGATCGTCACGACCAGGCCCTGGGCCCGGTAGTAGTCGATGATCGGCTCGGTCTCGCTGTGGTAGACCTCGAGGCGCTTGCGGACGGTGTCCTCGGTGTCGTCACCGCGCTGGTACAGCTCGCCGCCGCAGATGTCGCAGACACCGTCGGTCTTCGGCGCGTTGTAGGCGACGTGGAAGACGTGCGCGGAGTCGGTGCGGCAGATGCGCCGGCCGGCGATCCGCTTCACGACCTCGTCCTCGGGCACTTCGAGGTCCAGGACGGCGTCGAGCCGCACGGCGTCCGTCTTCAGCGCCTCGTCCAGGGCCTCGGCCTGCACCACGTTGCGCGGGAAGCCGTCCAGCAGGAAGCCGCTCTGCGCGTCCGGCTGGGCCATGCGGTCCTTGGCCATCCCGATGGTGACCTCGTCGGGCACCAGGTTGCCCGCGTCCATGTACGCCTTGGCCTGCTTGCCCAGGTCCGTGCCCTGGCTGATGTTGGCACGGAAGAGGTCGCCCGTGGAGATGTGCGGGATCCCGAGGTTCTTGGCGAGGAACGCGGCCTGCGTTCCCTTGCCGGCACCGGGCGGCCCGACGAGGACGATTCGCATCAGCGGAGGAACCCTTCGTAATTGCGCTGCTGGAGCTGGCTCTCGATCTGCTTCACGGTCTCCAGACCCACACCCACGATGATGAGGATGCTTGTCCCGCCCAGCGGGAAGCTCTGGTTGGCCCCGAAGATCACCAACGCCATCGTCGGTACGAGCGCGATCAGTCCCAGATACAGCGACCCCGGCCAGGTGATCCGGTTGAGCACGTAGCTCAGGTACTCAGCAGTAGGTCGACCAGCCCGGATGCCCGGGATGAAGCCACCATACTTCTTCATGTTGTCCGCGACTTCCTCGGGGTTGAACGAGATCGCCACATAGAAGAAGGCGAAGAACACGATCAACAGGAAGTAGCTGATGATGTAGTAGGGGTGGTCGCCCTTGACGAAGTTGTCCTTGATCCAGGTCGCCCAGCCGGCCGTCGAGTTCGAGAATTGCACGACCAGCGCCGGAATGTAGAGCAGCGACGACGCGAAGATGACGGGAATCACACCCGCCTGGTTGACCTTCAGCGGGATGTAGGTCGACGTACCGCCGTAGGAACGGCGGCCGATCATGCGCTTCGCGTACTGCACCGGGATGCGGCGCTGGGCCTGCTCGACGAAGACCACCAGGGCGACCATGACGAGGCCGACCAGGATGACGGTGCCGAACTCGATCCAGCCCTGCGCGAGGTGCCCCTGCTTCTTGATGGCCCACAGCGAGGTGGGGAAGCTGGAGGCGATCGAGATGAACATCAGGATCGACATGCCGTTGCCGATGCCGCGGTCGGTGATGAGCTCACCGAGCCACATGACGGCGGCGGTACCGGCGGTCATCGTGATGACCATCGTGATGGTGGTGAAGATCGACCGGTTCGGCACGATCTCGCTGGCGACCTGGCAGCCGCTGAACAGCGCACCCGAGCGGGCGGTGGCCACCAGGCCGGTGCCCTGCAGGATCGCCAGGGCGACCGTCAGGTAACGCGTGTACTGCGTGATCTTGGCCGTGCCGGCCTGGCCCTCCTTCTTGAGGGCCTCCAGGCGCGGGATCACCACGGTCAGCAGCTGCAGAATGATGCTCGCCGTGATGTACGGCATGATGCCCAGCGCGAAGATCGTGATCTGCAGCAGCGCGCCGCCGCTGAACATGTTCACCAGGCCGAAGAGGCTGTTGCCCTGCTGGGCCTGGTCCACACAGATCTGAACGTTCTTGTAGCTCACACCGGGGATCGGGACGTGCGTCCCCATCCGGTAGAGCACGATGATGCCGAGCGTGAAGAGCAGCTTCTTGCGCAGGTCAGGCGTCTTGAACGCCTGGGCGAACGCGGTGAGCACGGTGCCTCCTGCGACCCCCGCGCTAGGTGCGTCAGAGGTGACGGTCTTGAGGATCGACGAATACGAATGAGTCAGAGGAACCGCACGGCATACCGCACGGAAACTTAGACAGTGCACGCCACCTTACCGGCGACCCTGCCCCCCTAGGAACGACCAACCGGGGATGCCCCATTTGAGAGGGCATCCCCGGTCGGATGTTCAGGCCAACGAGCTGTCTCAGACGAGCTCGGTGACGGTGCCGCCGGCGGCGGCAATCTTCTCCTTGGCGGAGCCGGAGACGGCGTCAACCGTCACCTGCAGCGCCACGGAGATCTCGCCCTGGCCCAGGACCTTGACGAGGCTGTTCTTGCGCACGGCACCCTTGGCGACCAGGTCGGCAACGGTGACTTCGCCACCCTCGGGGTAGAGGGCGCCGAGCTTGTCCAGGTTCACGACCTGGAACTCGGTGCGGAACGGGTTCTTGAAGCCCTTCAGCTTCGGAAGACGCATGTGGAGGGGCATCTGGCCACCCTCGAAGCGCTCCGGAACCTGGTAACGGGCCTTCGTACCCTTGGTACCACGGCCGGCCGTCTTACCCTTCGACGCCTCACCACGACCCACACGGGTCTTGGCGGTCTTGGCGCCCGGGGCGGGACGGAGGTCGTGGGCCTTCAGCGGCTTGTTCTCCGCCATGTCAGTCGACCTCCTCAACCGTCACGAGGTGGCGGACGGTGTGCACCATGCCGCGGAACTCGGGACGGTCCTCCTTGACCACCACGTCGTTCAGGCGCTTGAGCCCGAGCGAACGCAGCGTGTCGCGGTGGTTCTGCTTGCTGCCGATGTACGACTTCGTCTGCGTGATCTTGAGGCGAGCCATTACGCACCCGCCCCGGCACGCGCACGAAGCAGAGCCGCGGGGGCGACGTCCTCGAGGGGCAGACCGCGGCGGGCCGCGATCTCCTCGGGACGCTGCAGGCCCTTGAGGGCCGCCACGGTCGCGTGCACGATGTTGATCGCGTTGTCGGAGCCGAGCGACTTCGACAGGATGTCGTGAACGCCGGCGCACTCCAGGACGGCGCGCACCGGGCCACCGGCGATAACACCGGTACCGGGGGAAGCAGGCTTCAGCAGGACGACGCCCGCGGCCTTCTCACCCTGGATCGGGTGCGGGATGGTGCCCTGGATGCGGGGAACCTTGAAGAAGTTCTTCTTGGCTTCCTCGACACCCTTGGCGATGGCCGCGGGAACTTCCTTGGCCTTGCCGTAACCGACACCTACGGTGCCGTCACCGTCGCCCACCACGACCAGCGCGGTGAAGCTGAAGCGGCGACCACCCTTGACAACCTTGGCGACACGGTTGATCGCGACAACGCGCTCAACGTAAGCGGTCTTCTCGGCGGCAGCGCCACCGTCACGGCCCTTCCGGTCCCGCCGCTCGCCGCCACCGGCACCGCTTCCGCGGCGCTGGGGTCCAGCCATTGGATTTACCTCTCTCTGTTACGTCCGTTAGTCCCGGAACCGGGGCTTAGAACTTCAGCCCGGCTTCGCGGGCGGCGTCAGCCAGAGCGGCAATGCGCCCGGCGTACCTGTTGCCACCACGGTCGAACACGACGGCCTCGACACCGGCGGCCTTGGCGCGCTCGGCGACCAGGGCGCCGACGGACTTGGCCTGCGCGGACTTGTCACCCTCGCCGCCACGGATCGAAGCGTCCAGGTTCGACGCCGACGCCAGGGTGTGACCCTTGATGTCGTCGATGACCTGAGCGGTGATACCGCGGTTGGAACGCGTCACGACGAGGCGCGGACGCTCCGCCGTACCCGACACGTGCTTGCGGATGCGGACGTGACGGCGCGCCTTGGCGGCACGCTTGTAAGCGTCGCCCTTGGCGATCTTCACACCGTATGCCATGGCTTACTTACCAGCCTTTCCGACCTTGCGGCGGATGACCTCGCCGGCGTACTTGACGCCCTTGGCCTTGTACGGGTCGGGCTTCCGCAGCTTGCGGATGTTCGCCGCGACCTCGCCGACCTTCTGCTTGTCGATGCCCTCGACCGAGAACTTCGTGGGCGACTCGACCTTGAAGGAGATGCCTTCGGGAGCCTCGATGGTGATCGGGTGGCTGTATCCGAGCGCGAACTCCAGGTTGGAGCCCTTCGCCTGGACGCGGTAACCGACACCGCTGATCTCGAGCGCCTTGACGTATCCCTGGGTCACGCCGGTGATCATGTTCGCCACCAGCGTGCGGGACAGGCCGTGCAGGGCCTTGTTCTGACGCTCGTCGTTGGGACGGGTGACGTTGAGAACGCCGTCCTCGCCCTTAACAATCTCGATCGGCGCGGCAACGGTGTGCGTGAGGGTGCCCTTGGGGCCCTTCACGTTGACCGTACGGCCGTCGATGGTGACGTCCACACCAGCGGGAACCTGGATGGGGAGCTTGCCGATTCGCGACATTAGCTTTTCCTCCGTTCCCGACTACCAGACGTAGGCGAGGACTTCCCCACCCACGCCCTTCTTGCCTGCCTGCTGACCGGTCAGGAGACCGTGGGACGTGGAGATGATCGCCACGCCCAGGCCACCGAGGACCTTCGGCAGGTTGGTGGACTTCGCGTACACACGCAGACCCGGCTTCGAGATCCGCTTGATGCCCGCGATCGAGCGCTCACGGTTCGGGCCGAACTTCAGCTCGAGGACGAGGTTCTTGCCGACCTCGGCGTCCTCGACCTTCCAGCCCGTGATGAAGCCCTCCTGCTGGAGGATCTCCGCGATGTGCGACTTGATCTTGCTGTGCGGCATCACGACGGAGTCGTGGTACGCCGAGTTCGCGTTACGCAGACGCGTGAGCATGTCTGCGATGGGGTCAGTCATGGTCATGAATTGGCCTTCGGCCTCTCTCGCCGGGGTTTCCTGTATGCGCCATCCCTCTCCCCACTCATGGGCGGGACGGGTGCGGCACGGGGACCTACGGCGTAGTAAGTCGTCTGGGCGGCGGACGCCCAACCCTCCTAGCCTAAGCCATGGAGGGAGGGGCCTCCGCCCACCCTTTACTTACCGAGAGACTCCGGAAAAACCCGAAATTACGGGGTTTACCAGGAGCTCTTGGTCACGCCCGGCAGCTCGCCACGGTGAGCCATCTCACGGAGGCACACGCGGCACAGGCCGAACTTGCGGTACACGGAGTGCGGCCGGCCACAACGCTGGCAGCGGGTGTACGCGCGCACAGCGAACTTGGGCTTACGGGCAGCCTTCGCGATGAGAGCCTTCTTCGCCATCTCGCTTACGCCTCCTTGAACGGGAAGCCGAGGTGACGGAGGAGCGCACGGCCCTCTTCGTCGTTGGTCGCCGTGGTGACCACGGTGATGTCCATACCCCGGGTACGGTCGATCTTGTCCTGGTCGATCTCGTGGAACATGACCTGCTCCGTGAGACCGAAGGTGTAGTTGCCACGGCCGTCGAACTGCTTCGGCGACAGACCACGGAAGTCACGGATACGCGGCAGCGCGAGCGACAGCGTACGGTCCAGGAACTCCCACATGCGGTCACCACGGAGGGTGACGTGGCAGCCGATCGGCTGACCCTCGCGCAGCTTGAACTGCGCGATGGACTTCCGGGCCTTCGTCACGGCCGGCTTCTGGCCGGTGATCGTGGTCAGGTCGCGGATGGCGCCGTCGATCAGCTTGGAGTCGCGGGCGGCGTCGCCCACACCCATGTTGACGACGACCTTGACGAGGCCGGGGATCTGCATGACGTTCTCGTACGAGAACTCCTCACGCAGCTTGCCCGCGATCTCCTCGCGGTACTTCGTCTTGAGACGCGGAGTCGTGGTGGTAGCCATCAGATGTCCTCACCCGTCCGCTTGGCAACGCGGATCTTGTTGCCCTCGTCGTCGAAGCGGTAACCGACACGCGTGACGACCTTGTTGCCATCCTTCTCAACGACCAGCTGGACGTTGGAGACGTGGATGGGCGCCTCGGTCGTGACGATGCCGCCGGTCTGCGAACCGCGAGCGGTCTGGCCGGCCTTGGTGTGCTTCTTGACCCGGTTGACACCCTCGACCAGGACACGGTCCTCGCGGGGGAAGGCCGCGATGACCTTGCCCTGCTTGCCCTTGTCCTTACCGGTGATGACCTGGACCAGGTCGCCCTTCTTGATCTTCATGCTTACAGCACCTCCGGCGCGAGCGAGATGATCTTCATGAACTTCTTCTCGCGCAGCTCCCGGCCCACCGGGCCGAAGATGCGGGTGCCGCGGGGGTCGCCATCGTTCTTGAGGATGACGGCCGCGTTCTCGTCGAAGCGGATGTACGAGCCGTCCTGACGACGACGCTCCTTGACGGTGCGCACGACGACAGCCTTGACGACGTCGCCCTTCTTCACGTTGCCACCGGGGATTGCGTCCTTGACGGTGGCGACAATGACGTCACCGATGCCCGCGTAGCGGCGACCGGAGCCACCGAGAACACGGATGCAAAGGATCTCCTTGGCACCAGTGTTGTCGGCGACACGCAGTCGCGACTCCTGCTGGATCACGTCTATCTCCTGATCGTCTGCCGGTTCCCGGCCGGGGCTTGATCTCTCAAGCCCCGACCGAGCCTGGCGGAACTGATCCTGAGCAAAAGCTCAGGAAATTACTTGGCCTTCTCGAGGATCTCGACGATGCGCCAGCGCTTGGTCGCCGACAGCGGACGCGTCTCCATGATGAGGACGCGGTCGCCGACGCCGGCAGCGTTCTGCTCGTCGTGCGCCTTGAGCTTGTTCGTACGGCGGATGACCTTGCCGTACAGCGCGTGCTTCACGCGGTCCTCGACAGCGACGACGACGGTCTTGTCCATCTTGTCGCTGACGACCAGACCCTCACGGGTCTTGCGGAAACCGCGCTGCTCAGTCGTCTCAGTCACATTCTTCTCGCTCATCAGGCGCTCTCCACCGTCTCGATGCCCAGCTCGCGCTCGCGCATCAGGGTGTAGATCCGGGCGATGTCCTTACGGACGGACTTGAGCCGACCGTGGTTCTCGAGCTGGCCGGTCGCCGCCTGGAAGCGGAGGTTGAACAGCTCTTCCTTGGCCTCGCTGAGCTTGGCAACAAGCTCCTCGTTGCCCAGCTCGCGCAGCTCGGACGCCTTGGTTCCGGCCGACATCACGCCTCACCTGCCTCGCGCCGAACGATGCGGCACTTCATCGGGAGCTTGTGAGCAGCGCGGGTGAGCGCCTCACGAGCAATCTTCTCGTTCGGGTAGGACAGCTCGAACATCACCCGGCCCGGGTGAACGTTCGCGACCCACCACTCCGGAGAACCCTTACCGGAACCCATGCGGGTCTCGGCGGGCTTCTTCGTCAGGGGGCGGTCCGGGTAGATGTTGATCCAGACCTTGCCGCCACGCTTGATGTGGCGGGTCATCGCGATACGAGCCGCCTCGATCTGGCGGTTGGTCACGTACGCCGGCGTGAGGGCCTGAATGCCGTACTCGCCGAACGCAACCGTCGTACCACCCTTGGCCATACCGCGGCGCTTGGGGTGGTGCTGCTTGCGGTGCTTGACCCTACGGGGGATCAGCATTTCGGTCAGGCCTCCGTTCCGGTGCTCTCAGCCGGAGCGGCGGCAGCGGCCTCGGCCTTGGGGGCCTCGGCAGCAACAGCCTGCTGCGGCTTGCGGCCGCGACCGCCACGCTCGCCACCGCGGCCACCACGGCCGGCCGGACGCTCGTTGCCACCACGGGCCGGGCGGTTACCCGCACGGGCCGCGGCGTTCTCGGCGCGGACCTCGGCGATGTTCTTGACATCGCCCTTGTAGATCCAGACCTTCACGCCGATGCGGCCGAAGGTCGTCTTGGCCTCGAAGAAGCCGTAGTCCACGTTCGCGCGGAGCGTGTGCAGGGGCACACGGCCCTCGCGGTAGAACTCCGAGCGGGACATCTCGGCGCCGCCGAGGCGGCCACCGCACTGGATCTTGATGCCCTTGGCGCCGGCCTTCATCGTGCCCTGCATGCTCTTACGCATGGCGCGACGGAAGGAGACGCGGGAGGAGAGCTGCTCGGCGACGGCCTGCGCGACCAGCTGAGCGTCCATCTCGGGGTTCTTGACCTCGAGGATGTTCAGCTGGACCTGCTTGCCCGTGAGCTTCTCGAGGTCGCCGCGGATGCGGTCGGCCTCGGCGCCACGGCGGCCGATGACGATGCCGGGACGCGCGGTGTGGATGTCCACCCGCACGCGGTCACGGGTGCGCTCGATCTCAACCTTCGAGATGCCGGCGCGCTCCATGCCGGACGTCATCATCCGACGGATGGCGACGTCTTCCTTGACGTAGTCCTTGTACAGCTTGTCGGCGTACCAACGGGACTTGAAGTCCGTGGTGATGCCGAGCCGGAACCCATGCGGGTTAACCTTCTGGCCCATTACCGGGTTCCTTCCTTGCTGCTGACGACCACGGTGATGTGGCTGGTCCGCTTACGGATCCGGTAGGCCCGGCCCTGAGCACGCGGACGGAACCGCTTCAGGGTCGGACCCTCGTCCACAAACGCCTCGCTGATGAACAGCGAAGAGGCGTCCGTGTGGTCGTAGTTGTGCGCGGCGTTGGCAATGGCGCTGTCCAGCACCTTGCCAACCGGCACGCTCGCGGCCTGCGGGGCGAAACGCAGGACCGCCTGAGCCTCCGTGGCATCCATGCCACGGATGAGGTCCACCACGCGGCGGGCCTTCATGGGCGTGACGCGGATGTACCGCGCCTGGGCCCTGGCTTCCATGGTTGTCCCTTCGGTGTAAGTCATAGTCGTTTCCACCCCGCGTTAGCGGCGCTTCGACTTCCGGTCGTCCTTGACGTGGCCGCGGAAGGTGCGAGTCGGCGAGAACTCGCCGAGCTTGTGGCCGACCATCGACTCGGTGACGAACACCGGGACGTGGGTCTTGCCGTTGTGCACCGCGATCGTGTGACCCAGCATGCTGGGGATGATCATCGAGCGACGGGACCAGGTCTTGATGACGTTCTTGGTGCCTGCCTCGTTCTGTACGTCCACCTTCTTGATGAGGTGTCCGTCGACGAAGGGCCCCTTCTTGAGACTGCGCGGCATCTAAACCCGCTCCTAGCGCTTCTTGTTCGTCTTGCGGCGGCGGACGATGTACTTGCTCGATGCCTTCTTCGGCGAGCGAGTACGACCCTCCTTCTGACCCCACGGCGAGACCGGGTGACGACCACCGGAGGTCTTGCCTTCACCACCACCGTGCGGGTGGTCAACCGGGTTCATCGCGACACCGCGGACGGTCGGGCGAACGCCCTTCCAGCGCATACGGCCGGCCTTGCCCCAGTTGATGTTCGACTGCTCGGCGTTGCCGACCTCGCCGATCGTGGCGCGGCAGCGGGCGTCGACCAGACGGATCTCGCCGGACGGCATACGAAGGTGGGCCATCGTGCCCTCCTTCGCCAGCAGCTGCACGGAGGCACCGGCGGAGCGGGCGAACTTCGCGCCACCACCGGGACGGAGCTCGATCGCGTGGATCGTGGTACCGACCGGGATGTTGCGAAGGGCCAGGTTGTTACCGGGCTTGATGTCGGCGGCCGGGCCGTTCTCGACACGGTCGCCCTGGCTCAGGCCACGGGGGGCGATGATGTAGCGCTTCTCGCCGTCCGCGTAGTGCAGGAGCGCGATGCGCGCGGTGCGGTTGGGGTCGTACTCGATGTGAGCGACCTTCGCCGGCACGCCGTCCTTGTCGTGACGACGGAAGTCGATCACTCGGTAGGCGCGCTTGTGGCCACCGCCCTGGTGGCGGACGGTCACACGACCGGTGTTGTTACGGCCGCCCTTGCTGTGCAGGGGGCGGACCAGCGACTTCTCCGGCGTGGACCGCGTGATCTCGACAAAGTCGGCGACGCTGGAGCCACGACGGCCCGGAGTCGTCGGCTTGTACTTGCGGATACCCATTTCTCAGTCCTCGTCCGATATTCGGACCAGGGCGCTCCGTTAGGAGGCCTGGCCGAAGATGTCGATACGGTCGCCCTCAGCGAGGGTCACGATGGCGCGCTTGGTGTTGGCGCGCTTGCCGAAACCGGTCTTGGTGCGCTTGCGCTTACCCTGACGGTTGATCGTGTTGACCCCGGTGACCTTGACCGAGAAGACCGCCTCGACGGCCTGCTTGATCTGGGTCTTGTTGGCGCCGGGCGCGACGATGAACGTGTACTTGTTCTCGTCCAGCAGCGCGTAGCTCTTCTCGGAGACGACCGGCTTGATCAGCAGGTCGCGCGGGTCCGTGAAGGTCTTGCTGGTAACGGTCGCCGACATCAGGCGTCGCTCCCTTCGGTCTCAGCGGTCTGGGGGCCAGACACGAAGGACTCGAAAGCGGCCTGAGTGAAGACCACGTCGTCGGAGACGATCACGTCGTACGTGTTCAGCTGGCCCGGCTCCAGGATGTGCACCTGGGGCAGGTTGCGGGCGGACAGCCACGCGGCCTCGTCGGCGCGGTCGACGACCAGGAGCAGGTTCTTGCGCTCCGAGATCTTGCCGAACAGCGTCTTGGCGGCCTTGGTGGACACCGCACCGTCGACCACGCCGGTGACGACGTGGATACGGCTGTGGCGCGCCCGGTCGGAGAGGGCACCGCGCAGGGCGGCGGCCTTCATCTTCTTGGGGGTGCGCTGCGAGTAGTCACGCGGCTGCGGGCCGTGGACGACGCCACCGCCGGCGAACTGCGGCGCGCGGGTCGAACCCTGACGGGCGCGGCCGGTGCCCTTCTGGCGGTAAGGCTTCTTGCCACCACCACGGACTTCACCGCGGGTCTTGGTCTTGTGCGTGCCCTGGCGGGCAGCGGCCAGCTGAGCGACGACGACCTGGTGGATCAGCGGAACGCTGGTCTTCGCGTCGAAGATCTCCGCGGGGAGCTCGACGGTCCCGGCCTTGTCGCCAGCCGGCGAAAGGATGTCAATGGTGCTCATCGGTTCCTCAAACCCCCTTGGCCGCAGTACGGACCAGGACGAGGCCACCGTTGGGGCCGGGGACGGCGCCCTTGATGAGCAGCAGACCCTTCTCGGCGTCAACGGCGTGGACGGTCAGGTTCTGGGTGGTCACACGCTCGTTGCCCATGCGACCCGCCATGCGGAGGCCCTTGAACACACGGCCAGGGGTGGCGCAGCCACCGATGGAACCGGGCGAGCGGTGCTTGCGCTGGGTACCGTGACCGGCGCCCAGGCCCTTGAAGTTGTGACGCTTCATGACACCGGCGAAGCCCTTGCCCTTGCTCTTGCCCGTGACGTCGACCTTGACGCCGGACTCGAACACCTCGGCAGTGATCTCCTGGCCCAGCGTGTACTCGCTGGCGTCAGGGGTGCGGAGCTCCACCAGGTGGCGGCGCGGGGTCACGTCGGCCTTGGCGAAGTGGCCCTTGAGGGGCTTGTTCACCTTGCGCGGGTCGATCTCGCCGAAGGCGATCTGGACCGACTCGTAGCCGTCGACGTCGTTGGTGCGAACCTGCGTCACGACGCACGGCCCGGCCTTGACGACGGTGACCGGAACAACGCGGTTGTTCTCGTCCCACACCTGCGTCATGCCGAGCTTCTCGCCCAGGACGCCCTTGATGTTCTTGCTCATCTCGGCCCGTCCCTTCAGAGCTTGATCTCGATGTCGACACCGGCCGGAAGGTCGAGGCGCATCAGCGAGTCAACCGTCTTCGGCGTGGGGTCGAGGATGTCGATGAGCCGCTTGTGCGTGCGCATCTCGAAGTGCTCGCGAGAGTCCTTGTACTTGTGCGGCGACTTGATGACGCAGTACACGTTCTTCTCAGTGGGCAGCGGCACCGGGCCCGCGACCGACGCACCAGTGCGGGTCACCGTCTCGACGATCTTCTTCGCCGAGGAGTCGATGACCTCGTGGTCGTAGGCCTTGAGCCGGATGCGGATCTTCTGTCCCGCCATGGCTACCTAGTAGTCCTTTGTCTCGTAACGCTCTGGAACCCGGGGGTTCTACCGACTCTGTCTCCGACCCACGCGGTCGGGCGTGTCGCACTCCCTCTACGCAGAAATCCCATAGGGATTTCCCAACCAAGGGGATGCGGGCCGTGGACCTCGCGAACGGGGGCAGAACACCCACCGGGCGCCTGGCTGGAGCCCCGCTGACACTTCCCGGAAGATTCCCGTACGTCCGCCCCAGCGCTGCCGCAGGCGACAGATAAGGCGACGAGTACTGTGGGACTCGCTTCCGGTCCTCCCGGCGGGAGGCGCGCAGCATCGGCACTCAACCGAGCAACCCCGACAGTCTGCCATACGGTGGCCTGGCCTGGCCAATCGAGCGGAGGATCGTACCCCACGTCACAGTGGGGGGTGCACGGGGTGCGGGGCACGCCACGGGGTGGGGGCCACCGGCGTAGCGGGCACGATCGACCGTCAGTCCGGCGCAGAGGCCAGGAAGGCATCGGCTTCCGGCTGGATGTACGAGGACAAGCCGGTCAGCGTGCCGAGGATCTCCCTCAGCTCACGCGCCGACTCCGGCATCGCCTCCCACAATGACGGTTTCCGCGTCAGCACCGCCGACAACAGATCATCGTCGTAGAAGCCGCCGGCCGCCTGGTGGGGCGCCGTGTCGCGCAGAATCTCCAGGGCCAAGGGCAGAAGCCAGGGAAGCCCGACGTCCTGCCCGATCAGGCGGCGCAGCTCTTCCACGTCGAGGGACCCGACCGGTCGCCGCCTGAGGCTGTGCACGGCCTTGACGAGCCCGGTGGCACCTTCCGGAGGATCCGGCCACCGATTGCCTTCCAGGTCCTCCAGCGACCTGTCGCGATGGGCGGGATCCCCCTCACTGACCGTCCTGGCCCCATTCCACGACCCACTGCCCTTCAGCGAAGAATGCCTCCAGCGACTCACGGTCCTCCACCCAGTAGTCCCCGCACCCTCGAGCGAAATCCGAGTCGTGCGCCAGGAGGATCAAGAAGCTCGGCGGCGAATCCGGAAGCTCTTGCACCTTCACATACTTCCCCGCGTCATCCCCGGATCGGATCCATCCGACCCTACCCACCTCGATCACCAGTCCTCCAAAGCAGCCCGGGCTCGAATCCTTACAGCCTGCTCAATCAATGAGACCTGATTGTTTGCCGCTGCCTTTCCCGCCCGGGCTCGAATATCTCGAAGTGAACGTGGGGAAGATCGGGCCAATGGTTCCCGTGGAGCACGCAGGACAACGGATTCGGCGCCGGAGCCTCCCCACACGGGCCTACTGGCCTCCCGCAAGGTAGACGCGGCTCTTCACGAGCGACGCCTCGGTCGCCAGGAACCTTGCGCCCTGCCCTGCGTCCGCGCCGGAGATCGTCACGACGAGGCGTCCGCCCACCGTCCGTGCCAGCGAGAAGTCGTGGTGCGGCTGCCCCGTCCACCCCGAGATCCGCAGCTCGGTCACGCCGACGAATTGTACATAGAATTCGAACGTATTGAACTCTGCGCCCAGCCAATCCTCACGAGGGTTCGTGGGAAGGTTTCGAGTATCGAACCCCAGGGTCACGGACTCGAGACGTTCATCCACATGGAAATAGAAGAGGTCGCACACATCCAGCCCCGGAGGGACCTCGTAGAGTTCCTTCACCGCACCGGGAACCGTCAGGAATTCAGTCCAGTCAGACACGCTCGAAGAAGGCTTTCTCATAGGTCGCGGGTACGGACTCATATCGGATCGCATCAATCCTGCGGGCATACCGATGAGCGCCCGCATCGGACCCGTCGTCGCCCGGCGTGAAGACGCTGACATGCCCGGCGACAAGGGACGCACTGCTGCCGAACGTCAGATCGACACCCTCACCGACAATCGTCACAGCCAAGCGGTGCCCCTCCAGCGGACGGAGCTCGACGCGCGCGACCGCCGGGGGTTCCCAGTGCGCCAGCACGAGGTCTTCGACCGCGAGGAACTGGACATGGCACTGCACCGCACCTCCGCCGCCGACCTCCCACCCGTCCGGGAGCCGATCCGGTCCCGGCAGGTCCAGCCGCAGGGTCACCGTCGGGCCGCGCCGATCGAGGTGGACCGAGCGCACCCGCACATCCACCAGATCCGGAACGGCTTGATAGAACGGCGCGAACACCTCGGAATTTGCAAGAGAATCAGCCCAGGTCAAGGAAGTCAGTCCCGGTCGTAGTAGTAATGTTCTTCCGCGCCGGGAATCTGCCCGTTCCGCGTGTCGTCGTACGGGCGCGGGGTATAGGCGGTCGCGGCCGAGGTCCACATCGTCGTTCCCCACAGGGTCGTCCTCGTGCGCCTCGGTCCACTCGCGGGCGTGGACCCCCGTCACCGGGCCCGCCGCGTCGACGCCGAAGCGGCACGGACCCGACAGCTGGTCGTCGACGCGACCAGATTGCCCTCGTGGCGGTACACGTACACCCTGTGCTGGACCCGACGGCCCCGCGCCCGTCACCGACTGCTCCGTCAGCGGAGGATCGTTCCCCACGTCACAGTGGGGCATGCATGGGGCGCGCGACGGATGGCACCCCGGAGGGCCTCGGGGCTCATCACGCACCCTCAAGCAGATCGTCGAGGTACTCGCGAAGCGGCCCGGGGGCGGAATCCCGATCAATGGCCCGGAGACGCTCCAGGGTCTTCCCGTCCGTGAACCCACCCGCCCCGAGCGCCAGCAACGCGTTCAGTTGCGCCTCCAGAGCGGAATGGTTCGACTCGGAGGCTGCACAGACAGACAGGACCGCTGCCAACATTTTTCCGTCGACCTCGGAATACACAGATGCCCAATCGGTGGATCTGTCGGCACTCCTCTCGCGGTCCAGGGGGTTCGAGGAGACCAGGTCGCGGATCAGCTCCATCAACTGGTTCGAATTTACCGACACCGAAGCCTCGCATGCTAGTTGACCGATCAATAGGGCAAGGGAAAAGCTGACGGCCAGGGAATGTGCGTATCATTGGCCGCATCAGGATTATAGTGCGGACTATTCGAATTATGGACCTGGCGATGACAGAGATTCCCCGAGAGGTCCTGATATTTACCGCCTATGGAGATCCGATACACATCACCCAGCGCCGCATGTGAACCGGCAGGAGCCTTCCCGTCCGGACCGTGGACGCGCATTCGCACCACGTTCCCCGTGTGCGGATCCGTCCACTTGTATTCCACGCCTGTCTGAGCGCCGCCGTTGGCGTCGGGCGTCAGCCGTCGCACGTCCGCGTCCGGCGGAACGATGTCCATGGGGTTCGCATCACGCAGGTCCCAGCCGCCGTCCGGGACCCTCGGCGGGTAGGGCGAAAGCCCCAGCGGGTCGACCCAGGTGTGCGGGTTATGCACATAGGCGACCGGGCTCGGACTGGGATCCAACCCGAGCGGGTCCGCGGACAGATACCGCCCCACCGCCGGTTCGTAATACCGGAAGCAGTTGTGATGCAGCCCCGTCTCAGGGTCGAAATACTGGCCCGGGAACCGCAGCGGGGTATACGCGGTCGCGTCCGACGTCCACGTCGTCGTGCCCCACAGGGTCGACCTCGTGCGCCACGCGATCTCGCCGGACTCGTCGATCAGTTCGCTCGGGGTGCCCACCAGGTCCGTGACGATGGCGAAGAAGCGTTCGTCGATCGCCTCCTGGGGCGTCGCGCCGATGCGTTCCGTCTGGGCCAGCGGGCGCACGCCGTCGTGGTCCCAGGTCAGCGTGACCGGGTTCGGCGCCCCCGGACCCGTCGTGGTCTGCTCGCACAGGGTCGGGCCGTCCCAGGTGAAGAGCACCCGCTCCCCCGCCGCCGACTCCTTCGCGATGCGGCGGCCCAGCGGGTCGTACCGGTAGTGCCAGACCGTGCCGTCCGGTGTCGTCACCGACGTGAGGCGGTCCTCGGCGTCCCACGCGTACCGCCAGGTGTCCGGCTTGCGGGACAGCCGACTCCTGCGGCGCACCACCACCCGGCCCTGCGCGTCGTGCTCGTAGCGGACGCCCCCGGCCCGCGTGATCCGGGTGCCCGCGTACGCCCGCGCGCCCGTCGCCTCCTGCCCGGGGTGCGTCGCCGGCCAGGCCGCCTCCGTCTGGTTGCCCGCCTCGTCGTACGCGTACCGCTCGGTCCAGTCACGGGCGTGGACCCCCCTCACCCGGCCCGCCGCGTCGAGGTCGAAGCGGCGCGGGCCCGACAGCTGGTCGTCGACCGCGACCAGGTTGCCGTCGTGGCGGTACTCGTACGCCCGGCGCTGGACCCGCCGGCCCCCCGCACCCGTCACCGACTGCTCCGTCAGCCGGCCCATCGCGTCGAACACGTGTGAGAGCTCGACCGCGCGGCCCACACGGCGGTTCAGTTCCTGCCCCGCCGCGTCATACGAGAACGCCAGCTCCCGCCCCGACGTCGTCAGCCCGGTCCGGCGCCCCGCCGCGTCGTACACCCACGTGCTGTCAGCGCCCCCGGGCGTCCGACGCCCCGTACGCCGCCCCAGCTCGTCGTACGAGAACGACAGCCGGCGGCCGTTGACCGTCTCCGCCTTCAGCCGCCCCGCCCGGTCCCGCAGCCACGTCACCGTCGCGTCCGGGTTCGCCGCGAGCGCGAGGCGCTCGGAGAGGTCGTACTCGTACGTCGTGACCACCCCGGCCGCGTCCTTATTCCCGTCGTTCCGAATGATTCGGGAAATAACGGTTTCCGGAGTGACCCGAACCAGGATCCACCCCCACCTTGAGGCCGTCGGCCACAAGAAAACGCCCCTCGGGGCTGATCAGCGCTGGCTCCTTCGCGCGGCGCAGCCACAGCCCACCCACTGCGTCGGCGGCCTCATCGCTCGGTCGGGAAGGCCTCTCCCTCGGCTCGACGTCCACGTTCACCACCAGGCGGAAGGCCTCCTCGACCGTCGGCCCGTCGTCGCCGCCGTACGCCCCTCCAGCACCAGCCCGGCCCGTCGGCAGTGAATCCTCGATCTCACTGCCGGCCCACGCCCCCTCACTTTTCCACGTCCACCGGCCGCCTCCATCACGTCTCCCGCGAGTGCCCCTCGCCGGAGGTCCATGAGTCAGCGATAGCGGAGGACATGCAGCTTCCAGGCGTCCGGAAGGCCTGCCACGGGCGCCCCGGCGTCCCGCCCGTCAAGGAGCCGGACCCCCTTCTCGTCACGCGTCGCGTTGAGTACGAGCCCGGTGGTCTCCCGCCCTCGCTCGTCACGCCGCCGTACCCACACCAGCGCACGTCCTCGTGTCGGCAGGCTCTGCAAGGCGTCGAGCGCGGATTCCCACCCTGCGTGCTCCGTGGCAGCCAGGACCGGTCCGAGCGAGCGCAGCACACCTGGCAGCCACGCCGGGTCCCCCGGACTTTGCGGCAGGGGCAGGTCACCTGTCCCCGGGACGTCGCCCCGGTTCCAGCGGGCCAGCCACTCCCAAGGGCTCGCATGGGGAAGACAGAAAGGGGCGTCCGCGCTCTTGGGCACGACGATCGCCGCGTCAACCATCCCGTGACGCCAGTCGCCTCCGGTCAGGTACTGCTTGGTGTTGCAGGAGAACAACCACCCCCGCGCCATCTCGTCGGCAAGGCCCGGGTTCACGAGTTCCACGGCATCGCCGTATGTAAGGCGCAGCCATTCGCGTGCCTTGTCCAGCGCATTACGGAAGTCGGCCGCCCGAAGATCCGGATCAGCCGCGGCAGGCTGGACCGCGGGGACCAAGGGCTGGTAGTGCGCGAAGGTCAGAGACCTGACGCCCTCGACCTCCAGGCGCCCGAGGCCTCCGGCCAGCGCATCGAGAACCACCACACTCCCCTGATTGTGGTGCACGAAGAGCAGATGCCCGCTGGCCTCATATCCACCCATCTCGCGGCGAACCCATACGACGCCGCGCGTACCTTCCCCAGAGCGCTTCGCGGCCGCGATCACGCTGTCCCAGTCCGAGCATTCCCTCTGCTGAGCTCGCGGGAAATAGCGCCGGATCATGAGCTGCCACCAGCCCGGAGCTTCGTGAGCCGGAGACCATGGAAGGGGAGTTGCAACGCCACCGTTCATCCGCGCATTGAGGGAGATCACACATCCGCGGGCATTGAGCTTCCGGGCCTGCGAGGCGAGTGTGTGTCGCAACGACGAGCCACCGAAGTCGGCGATGTCCTCCGCAGGTCGGCCGGAGGCCGGGTGGAACGGCGGCCTCCCGTCCTTGGGCACGATGACCGACGCCGCCAGCATGGGCGTCTCGGGGTAGCCCGGCTGCCGCAGGGAGCGGCACGGGAAGACCCAGACATGCGCGTCCTCGAAAACCGGAAACTGATCAGCGAGTTCCACGAGCCCTCGATAGGTCCGGTCGAGCCATGCCATCGCCGATCGATGGGGCGACACACTCACGGAATTTCAGCCTCCTGCAGAGTTGAACGCGTTCCTCAAAGCTGCTCGACGTAATCCCGTACGGGAATATGCGAGGGCGGAAAGTGCGGGCGGGAGCCATCCTTCGGCACGATCACCACCCGCATAAATGGAGCACGCGAGGGGTCTTGGGTGTCAATGTGCTCCTGTGAGTCGAACGCAACAGCCCAAGCCTTGCTGTGCTCAATACTAATCTCCGACAGCGCTACTATTGTGCACTGATCCGCAATCGGCGTGGCCGCAAGAAATTCCAATGCAGCATCAACCGCTGCTTCTCTGTCCATCACGACTTACCCTCCGTTCGATTCGATCAGAATCTATGACGCCGGATCCTCACGGGCTCCGATAGGGGATATGACCGATCGACACCCCCGGCTCAAGTCGTGCTAGATATCCGGGCTGCCCATCCAGAAATACTATGCCACTGGTCGTATTTACCGCATTGAATACATGGGCGCTACGATCCGGCCGCCCTATGTAAACGATGCTCCTCGCGCCCACACCGCGATCCTTGAGATCTTTGATCAGCTCATCATAGCTACCCACCTCGTCGTAGACGCCGGGACCACGATCGCCTATCCCTAACGCCTCCGGCGGCGGATGATCAGGAAACTCCCGCGGAGCAGCCGATACCTCGATACCGTCGAGCCGCTTATCCACTGCGACCACATTGTGGGAGCAATTCTGCAGGTATCCGGGCTGTCCCGTGTTGTTGATGTCCCGGAGCCAAGGGTACTGATCGTCGATGAACTCGTCCGCCAGGTGCGCAGGAACCGAGTCGGCGTGGATCGCCTTTTCGGAAATGCCGGGTGCTTCCTCCGCCAGACCACTCCAGTCCTTCGGGGCCGCTGCGGCCTCGGGGTGGACAGGGCCCTCACCCGGGCGGGCAAGTGCTCCTGCGGCCCCCTCCGCCCCCTCCTTAGCTCCCGCCCGCACCGCCCCCTTGAGCAGCCCGCTGCCCTTGCCCCCGACGAGCTCGGGCACCATCCGTCCCGCGAACTCGCTCGGGTCCTTCTTGGCCGACTCCCACATGTCGTCGAACGTGCGGTCCGGATGGGCAGCCGCCGACGCCAGGCCCGCGAGGGTCATGTTGACGTGCTTGTAGTAGTCGGCGGGGTGCGTGATGTTGTACGGGTCCAACGGGTCCAGGCCGCGGACGAAGTTCAGCAGGCCTCCGGTCCCCTTGGCGAGGCCTCCGCCGAAGTGGGCCAGCTCGATGCCCTCGCCGACGACCGAGTCCATGACGTCGGCCTTGGCGCGGGCGAGCGGCGGAGGCGCCTTCGGGGCGTGCGCGAGCGCCGAAGCCACGGCGGCCTTGGCGGTCTCGGCCGCCTCGTCGCGTTGCCGGCGGGCGTCGCGCAGGATCTCGGCGGCCCGCTCCCGCTGCGCCTTGCCGGGATCGCTGAAGGACGCGGGCCGCGGGCCGGGGTCCTCCCCCTCCTTCAGCTTGGCGTTGAAGGTCTTGGCCTTCGTGTTGTAGTCGTCGCGGGCGTCCTCCGAGGCCTTCTTGCCCTCCTTGTGGAGGATGACGGCTTCCTTGGCCCTGCTCTGTGCCCAGGTGACCGTGGTGGCGTACGCGTCCAGCGCGGCGGCCGCCTTCTCGCAGGCGTCCGCCGCGTGCAGCCAGTTCACGGGATGGGTGGCGAACTTGGCCCGGAACGCGTCGCCCGCCTCGCCCTTCCAGTGCGACGAGTCCAGGGCCCTCATGCCCTCGCCGACCCGTTCGAAGGCGCCCTTGAAGGTGGCGAGGTGCTGGGCGGTCCCACGGATCTTGTCCGGGTCGCCGTGGACCAGCTCGTTCGCCTCTTCGGTCTGGCCCAGCTGCTGCTCCGCGACGTGCGCGCCCATGCCGGACGCGAAGTCGTCGGCCCAGTCCTCGACGGCGTCGGCGATCCCGTCGGCGCCGACGTATTCGAGCGCGTCACCCGTCTTGTGGGCGGCCCAGTCGACGCCCTCGCCGACCTTCTTCTTGCTCCAGTCGATGCCGTGCTCGATCTTGCCGAGCCCGGAGTTGGCCAGCTTCCCCCAGTCGGGCATCAGTCGCGCCCCCAGTGCGCCCGGTCGACGACGTCCTGGTCGGGGTCGGTGGCCCGACGGGACGCCTCGTCCAGTTCCGCGCGCGTGCGCTCATCGATGACGCCGAAGTCGTTCAGCTGGTCCATCACGCCCGCCTGTACGTCGTACGCGGTGTTGTCCCAGGTCCGGTTGATCTCCTTCTGCGCGTCCTTGAACGAGTCGACGCTGTAGTCCGCGCCGTCGAACGGGGTCTGCGTGGCCAGGTCGCCCCAGCTCTTCTTGGCGACCTCCTCCTCGCTCAGGTTGGGGTTGCCGTTGACGGAGTTGGCCAGCACCTTGAAGCTGTCGCCGACGTAGTGCTCCTGCTCGTAGATGACGCCCGCCGACAGGCCGACGCGGTGCGCAAAGCCGTTGCCCTCGTGGACGAGGCCGCGTATGCCCCACTCCCAGCGGTCGCAGAACGCCTTGAACTCGGCGGTCAGCCCGGAGTGGCCGAGCTCCATGTCCGACAGGGCGAGCCCGGAGAAGCCCCGGCCGAGCGAGCCCTCCCCCACCATGCCGATGTCCTTGAGCTCACCGAGCGTCTTGTTGATGCCGTCCGTGATCGACGCGAGGGCGGCCTTCGGGGCCGCGAGGTCCGGGTTCTCGCCGCTCATGCCGACACCACCGCGCTGTCCGGCACGATCCCGGCGACGGGCGGAAACACCGTGCCGTGTTCACTGCCGACGTCGAGGGCGACCCCGCCGGGAACGCCGAGGGCGGGCACGGCGGCGTCCAACAGCCGTGCGCCGAGGATCCGTTGATACGCCCACTCGCGCGAGCCCTCACCCCGTACGACCGCGAACCGCGCGAGCGCGGCCTCGTCGGAGAAGGCGCAGATCCACCGGACCCCGCCCCAGTCCGCCGTCCAGAGACCCCCGTCGACGAGCGGCACGAGCACGGCCGTACGCCGAAACTCACCCAGTCGCTCCGCTAACCCCACTATGTCGGCACCCACCCGGCAACCGTACTGAGGCCGCTTTGGCGACAGCATGAGTACCCCTACTCAGAGGCGGGGCGAGGACGCGGCAGCCCACATCCGGCGCGCCCACCCCTCACCCTGAGACCGTCCGTCGTCGGGCCCCACAACATGCCGGTGATCACCGATCTCGACGAGGCCCGCCAGGACCTCGGGCTGGCCACCCTGTCCGCGATCACCCACGCGGCCAGTCCGGACATCGATGCCATACTGAAAACACTCTCCGCGGCGCTGCGGGACGCACCCCAAGACATGTCGTTCATCCTCGCCGAACTCACCGCGCAGGGCCTGGGCAAGCGCCCGGCCTCTCACCTGTGGAGGAATCTGATGGCCGCCGACCTCTCGTTCTTCAAGTCGCCGATCTCGGAGGAAATCCGGGACGAAGGCCGCGCCGAGGGCCGCGCCGAGGACATCCTGCGCCTCCTGGACCGTCGTGGAGTCGAGGTCTCCGACGAGGCCCGCGAGCGGATCTCGGCCTGTGACGACCTCGACGCCCTCAGTCTGTGGTTCGACCGGGCCATCACCGCCACAGCCATCGAAGAGGTCTTCGCGGACAAGTAGGCACAGCCGGCGCGGGCGGCGACGCCCGCGCCATGACGTTCCCGAGTCGGCCTCATGAGCTGACCGCTCTACGCCTGTGGAAACGGCTTGAGAAGGTCATGCCAGAGGACTGGCGGCCCACACAGGAGCGCCTGACGTGGAGAACGAGCCGGAGAGCATCCTGCGGCTCCCCGATGCCATCGTGATCCCCCGCGCCGACATGGAAGGCCAGGGCTCCTTCGATCCCCGCAAGGACTCCGCGTACGGCGAGGACGTGACCATCGCCGACTGGACGAACCCGACGGCCGGGCTGCCCCGGTACGCGTGAGGGCGAGCCTCCCCACCCGACTCGCCACCCCCGCACCCCACTTCGCCCCGCCGACAAAGAGAAAGTGACCTCAAAGAAAACTCCACTCAAAAACAATTCGACCGCCCCGTAAATCAACACCCAATCGAATTCCCCCGGGCAACCGCTCCCCCCATCTCCCCGTCTACTCCGGCGACCGGAAATCAGAGATCGGGCAATTTCAGGGAACGGGAACGGGGAACCCACGTGTTCGGAGCATTCAGGCAGCGGCAGCGGCCCCCCACCAGACGCGCCGTCCTCGCCGCCACCGCCACCACCGGCCTCGCCGCCGCCCTCGGGGCGTGCTCCGTACCGAACAGCCCCCGGCACCGCGGCGACACCCCCGCCGCCGCCCCCGGCCAACCCGTCTCCGCCGGGCGGCGGGCCGTGGTGATGCAGATCGTGGCGCACCCCGACGACGACCTGTACTTCATGAACCCGGACACCCAGCACGCCCTCGACGGCGGGGCCAGGATCGTCAGCGTGTACCTGACCGGGGGTGAGGCCAACGGGGACAACCGCGTCGTCAGCGATCCCTCCGACCGGGTCTACGACAAGGCCGCCTATTCATCCGCCCGCCACCAGGGGCTCCGGCAGGCCTACGCCTCCCTCCTCGGGCTGCCCCTCTTCACCCCGTGGGAGAAGTCCGTCCTGGAACTCGGAGGACGGCACCGCGCCGAGCGCAACACGCTTAGCCACAACGGGCGACACGTCGAGCTCGTCTTCGTCAACACCGCCATGCACACCCTGCGCAGCGGCCGCATGGGGCTGCCCAGCCTCTGGGAGGACCGGGCGCTCTCCCTGCCCGTCGTCATCGCCGAGGGGTCGCCGCTGACCGCCGCCGCCCCGTACACGTACGACGAACTCGTCGACGCCGTGGCCGGGCTGCTCGACGCGTACGCGCCCACCCTCGTCCAGACCCTCGACCCCGACCCGGACATCCAGCACAGCACCGAGAAGGCCCGCCAGCACGACAGCGAGCAGCCGGGGTACGCCGACCACGCCGATCACACCGCCGCCGCCTCCTTCGCCTGGGCGGGGATGGTGCGGTACGTCGACCGGGCCGCCAGCGCCGGGAAGGGCGTGCCCGGGTTCGCCGTCACCTCCTACCGCGCCTACTACAACCGGCACTGGCCCAAGAACCTCCCGCCCGCCGTCCTCGCCGAGAAGGCCGCCCACCTCAAGCCGTACGGCGGCGCCCCCGACTGGCGGTGCGGCAACCCCGGCGGCTGCGGGGACTACAACGTCGGCGGGAAGCGGCCGCTCACCAACTGGAAGGGGTGGGTGCGCTCCACCCACTACCGCTTCCCGGGGCCCCGGCCCGTCGTCGGCAACGAGCCCGACGGGCGGCTCGCCGCGTACGGGGTGCTGGGGCTGCGGGCCGTGCGGTGGCGGGAGACCGCGCCCGGCAGCGGGCGGTTCGGGGCGGCGGACGACCTCGGCGGCGGGCCGCTCGCGCCCGTGCTCGGCGGGGCCGCGCTCAGGGACGGGCGGCAGTTGCTCTTCGGGGTGCGGTTCGCCGCGATAGCCGGACGGGCCGGCGCCAACACCCGGGAGGTCGTCCTCCTGGAGCAGGCCTCCCCCGGCGGGCCCTTCCGGGCCTGGCGCGGGCTCGGCAATCCGGAGGCCGGTGACGACCGGGGGCGAAGGATCGGTTCGCCCGTCGCCGTCACCGCCCCCGACGGCCGCGTCCACCTCTTCGTACGCAACGCCGACAACAGCGTCAGCACGCGCGTACGCGAGACCGGCGGCTCCTGGGGGCCCTGGGTCTCCCTCGGCGGTGAGATCGTGCAGGACGGGCTGGGCGCGGCCGTGGACGCCCACGGGCGCGTGCATCTCTTCGCGCCCGGATACGACTTCGTCCACCACTGGACGCAGGACTCGGCCGAAGAGCCCCTCGCCTATGTGAAGGGCGGGCCCCGGCTGCCGCTCGCCGTCGACGCGCCCGCCGCCGTAGGCCTGCCCGACGGCGGCGTACAGCTGCTCTACCGGACCCTCACCGACCCCCGCAAGACCAAGGGCAAGGGGCTCGCCCCGGCCGACCCCCGGCTCGTCTCCGTACGCGTCGACGCGCCGGGCCGCGCCCCGGAAGCGGCCTTCGACGGGTACGGGCCCGTCGGCGCGCTCCTGTCCCCCAAGGACGGGCTCGTCGTGCTCGGCAAGGACCAGAAGGGGCGTGTGCAGGCCCTCGTCGGGGGCGAGCGGCGTACCCGTACGCAGGGAGTCGTCCCCGTCGACGCCCCCACCCTGCACCTCACCGCTCGCGGGCCCGTCGCCGTCGGCCTCGGCGTCGACGGGGCGCCGTGGGTGTGGGCGCTGGGGCCGGCCGGGGAGCCGTCGGTCCGAGCCGCCGGCTGAGGGGCCGGCTGAAGGGCCGGCTGAAGGGCCGGCTGAAGGGCCGACAACGCGAGAAGGCCCCGCACCTTTCGGTGCGGGGCCCTCTCTTGGTGCTCAGCTGCGAGCTACCAGGTCAGAACACGAATTACTTCGTGATCTTGACGACCTGGCCGGCGCCCACGGTCCGGCCACCCTCACGGATGGCGAACTTGAGGCCCTCCTCCATGGCGACCGGCTGGATCAGCGCGACCGTCATGGCGGTGTTGTCGCCCGGCATGACCATCTCGGTGCCCTCGGGGAGGGTCACGACGCCGGTCACGTCCGTGGTACGGAAGTAGAACTGCGGGCGGTAGTTGTTGAAGAACGGGGTGTGACGGCCACCCTCGTCCTTCGACAGGATGTACGCCTGCGCCTCGAACTCCGTGTGCGGGGTGACCGAGCCCGGCTTGATGATGACCTGGCCGCGCTCGACGTCCTCGCGCTTGATGCCACGGAGGAGCAGACCGACGTTCTCACCGGCCTGGCCCTCGTCGAGCAGCTTGCGGAACATCTCGATGCCGGTGACCGTGGTGGTGGTCTTCTCGGTCTTGATGCCGATGATGTCAACGGTCTCGTTGACCTTCAGGACACCACGCTCGATACGACCGGTGACGACGGTGCCACGACCGGTGATCGTGAAGACGTCCTCGATCGGCATCAGGAACGGCTTGTCGACGTCACGCTCGGGCTGCGGGATGGACTCGTCGACGGCCTTCATCAGGTCGAGGACGGTCTGGCCCCACTCGGCGTCGCCCTCAAGGGCCTTGAGCGCCGAGACCTTGACGACCGGAAGGTCGTCGCCCGGGAACTCGTACTCGGAGAGGAGCTCACGGACCTCGAGCTCGACGAGCTCCAGGATCTCCTCGTCGTCCACCATGTCGGCCTTGTTCAGGGCGACGACGATGTACGGAACGCCGACCTGGCGGGCCAGGAGCACGTGCTCCTTGGTCTGCGGCATCGGGCCGTCGGTGGCGGCGACCACGAGGATGGCGCCGTCCATCTGCGCCGCACCCGTGATCATGTTCTTGATGTAGTCGGCGTGACCCGGGCAGTCGACGTGCGCGTAGTGACGCGACTCCGTCTGGTACTCGACGTGCGCGATCGAGATCGTGATACCGCGCTGGCGCTCCTCGGGAGCCTTGTCGATCTGGTCGAAGGCCGAGGCCTCGTTCAGGTCCGGGTACGCGTCATGCAGCACCTTGGTAATGGCGGCCGTGAGGGTCGTCTTACCGTGGTCAATGTGACCGATGGTGCCGATGTTGACGTGCGGCTTAGTCCGCTCGAACTTCGCCTTCGCCACTGGGTCCTCCTGTGGAGTGGTTCTGTACGCCTTGCTTCATCGGCGCCAGGTGATCTTTGCTGGGATGCCGGGGCCGGGGGCATTCGCCGCAATACTCTCGCATTGCGGCGAATGCCCCGCCGGACTCCGGTGACAAGCCTAAAGCGATCGAACTCGGAAGAGTTACTCGCCCTTGGCCTTCGCGATGATCTCCTCGGCGACGTTCCGCGGAACCTCGGCGTAGGAGTCGAACTGCATCGAGTAGCTTGCGCGACCCGAGGTCTTGCTGCGGAGGTCTCCGACGTAGCCGAACATCTCCGAGAGGGGCACGAGGCCCTTCACGACGCGAGCGCCGCTGCGCTCCTCCATGGCCTGGATCTGGCCACGGCGGGAGTTGATGTCACCGATGACTTCACCCATGTAGTCCTCGGGCGTGGTGACCTCGACGGACATCATCGGCTCAAGGAGCACCGGGGAAGCCTTGCGCGCGGCCTCCTTGAAGGCCTGCGAGCCGGCGATCTTGAACGCGAGCTCGGAGGAGTCGACCTCGTGGTAGCCACCGTCGAGAAGGATGACGCGGACGCCAGTCATCTCGTAGCCGGCCAGGATGCCGAACTGCATGGCCTCCTGCGCACCCGCGTCCACCGACGGGATGTACTCCCGGGGGATGCGGCCACCGGTGACCTTGTTCACGAACTCGTACGACGCCTCGCCGCCCTCGATGGGCTCGATCGCGATCTGCACCTTGGCGAACTGACCGGTACCACCGGTCTGCTTCTTGTGGGTGTAGTCGTGACGCTCGACGGTCTTGCGGATCGTCTCGCGGTACGCGACCTGCGGCTTGCCGACGTTCGCCTCGACCTTGAACTCGCGACGCATACGGTCGACGAGGACGTCGAGGTGGAGCTCGCCCATACCACCGATGATGGTCTGGCCGGTCTCCTCGTCCGAGTGCACCTGGAAGGAGGGGTCCTCCTCCGCGAGACGCTGGATGGCGACACCCAGCTTCTCCTGGTCACCCTTGGACTTGGGCTCGATGGCGACCTGAATGACCGGGGCCGGGAAGTCCATGGACTCCAGGATGACCGGGTTCTTCTCGTCGCACAGCGTCTCACCGGTGGTGGTCTGCTTCAGGCCCATGACGGCGACGATGTCGCCGGCACCCACCGCGTCGATCTCCTCACGCTTGTTCGCGTGCATGCGGTAGATCTTGCCGATGCGCTCCTTCTTGCCCTTGACGGAGTTCAGCACCGAGGTGCCGGCCTCCAGGCGACCGGAGTAGATCCGGATGAAGGTGAGCTTGCCGAGGTGCGGGTCGCTCGCGATCTTGAACGCGAGCGCGGCGAGCGGCTCGTCGTCCGAGGGCTTGCGCTTCACGACGACCTCGGCGTCCTTGACGTCGTGGCCCTCGATGGCCTCGACGTCCAGGGGCGACGGCAGGTAGCGCACGACCGCGTCGAGCAGGGGCTGGACGCCCTTGTTCTTGAACGCGGTGCCACAGAAGACGGGGGTGACCGTGGTCTCCCCGCCCTTGCCGGACGCGATGGTGATACGACGGACCGCGGCGTACAGCTGCTCCTCGGTGGGCTCGACGCCCTCGAGGAAGAGCTCCATGATCTCTTCGTCGTTCTCCGCGACGGTCTCGACCAGCTTGCCGCGCCACTCTTCAGCGGCCTCGGTGTGCGTGGCCGGGATGTCGACGACGTCGTACATCTCGCCCTTGGTCGCTTCCGCGGACCAGACCAGGGCCTTCATGCGGACCAGGTCCACAACGCCCTTGAAGTCGGCCTCGGCACCGATCGGCAGCTGCATGACGATCGGGGTCGCGCCGAGGCGGTCCACGATCATGTCCACGCAGCGGTGGAACTCGGCGCCGGTGCGGTCGAGCTTGTTGACGAAGCAGATGCGCGGCACGCCGTAACGGTCGGCCTGACGCCACACCGTCTCGGACTGCGGCTCCACACCGGCGACACCGTCGAACACGGTGACGGCACCGTCGAGGACGCGGAGCGAACGCTCCACCTCGACCGTGAAGTCCACGTGACCCGGGGTGTCGATGATGTTGATGGTGTGGTCGACGTCCTCGAGCGGCCAGTGGCAGGTCGTCGCGGCGGACGTGATGGTGATGCCGCGCTCCTGCTCCTGCTCCATCCAGTCCATCGTGGCAGCGCCGTCGTGGACTTCACCGATCTTGTACGAAACGCCGGTGTAGAACAGGATCCGCTCAGTGGTGGTCGTCTTGCCCGCGTCGATGTGGGCCATGATCCCAATGTTGCGGACCTTGGCCAGGTCAAGCGAAGTGGTGGCCATAAGGCTCAGTCTTCTCTCGGTCTCGATGTGGGTTGCGACTACCAGCGGTAGTGCGCGAAGGCCTTGTTGGACTCGGCCATCTTGTGCGTGTCCTCGCGCTTCTTGACGGCCGCACCGAGGCCGTTGGAGGCGTCGAGGAGCTCGTTCATGAGGCGCTCGGTCATGGTCTTCTCACGGCGGGCGCGGGAGTAACCCACGAGCCAGCGGAGGGCCAGGGTCGACTGGCGACCCGGCTTGACCTCGACGGGGACCTGGTAGGTCGCGCCACCGACACGGCGGGACTTGACCTCGAGGGACGGCTTGACGTTCTCCAGCGCGCGCTTCAGCGTGATGACCGGGTCGTTGCCCGTCTTCTCGCGGAGGCCTTCCATGGCGCCGTAGACGATGCGCTCGGCGGTGGAGCGCTTGCCGTCCAGCAGGATCTTGTTGATCAGCGACGTGACAAGAGGAGACTGGTAGACCGGGTCGATGATGACCGGGCGCTTCGGGGCGGGGCCCTTACGAGGCATTCTTACTTCTCCTTCTTGGCGCCGTAGCGGCTGCGGGCCTGCTTGCGGTTCTTGACAGCCTGGGTGTCAAGCGCACCGCGGATGATCTTGTAACGAACACCCGGCAGGTCCTTCACACGGCCACCACGCACGAGCACGATCGAGTGCTCCTGCAGGTTGTGTCCCTCACCCGGAATGTAGGCCGTGACCTCGATGCCGGAGGTCAGACGCACACGCGCGACCTTCCGCAGCGCCGAGTTCGGCTTCTTCGGGGTGGTCGTGAACACACGCGTGCAGACGCCGCGACGCTGGGGCGAGGCCTCAAGCGCGGGCGTCTTCGTCTTCTCGACCTTGTCCTGCCGGCCCTTCCGGACCAGCTGCTGGATCGTAGGCACTACTTCTCCGGTTTCTGTGTGCCGTTGGTGAAACTAACCTGGAACGTCACCGACCCACGCGGTCGGGTGTGTCGAATACTGCGGGATCTCGCCGTACGGAAACGGAGAGGGCGCAGATTGCGGTGGCCGTATCTGGCTCGTCCTGCGGACGTAGGCACGCAGGGGAGCCCAGGCACACCCCAGGCACAAGGTCTGAGCGTACCTACCTCATCGACTTGGGTCAAAACAAATACCCACACGCGGGACATGGTCGGGGCCGGTGAGACGCGTCTCACCCCCGGGTGGCGGAGCGCGAAACGCGCGTGCGGCAGCCGCAATCCTGCCGTTCAGGGCTTGGCCAATCGGCGTTCTCAGTAGATTGAACTCCGCCATTGACGATCGGGGGGACTCCATGGCGGCGCCCTACGGACCCGGCGGCGGGGGGCTCGACGACCGGGTGCCTTTTCTTGCCCGGCTGGAGAAGGAGGACAGGGCGGCGCTGCTCGCGCTCGGCCGCGAACTGGCCTTCGCCTCCCGCGCTCCGCTGATCCACCAGCACGAACCGTCCTCGCACGTGCTGCTGATCCTGCACGGCTGGACAAAGGTGACGGCCGCCGCCGCCAACGGCTATGAGGCACTGCTCGCCCTGCGCGGGCCCGGTGACATCGTCGGCGAGTCCGCCGCGCTGACCGGGCGACCCCGCTCGGCGACGGTGAGCGCCCTGGAGCCGCTCAAGGCGGTCGCCATCGAACACGAGAAATTCAAGGAGTTCCTGGCAGGCTCCCCCGCCGTCGCCCTCAAGCTGCTCGGGCTCACCGCCGACCGCACGCGCGCAGCGGACCAGCGCCGACTCGAATTCGGGTCGATGAGCGTGCGCGAGCGGTTCGCGGTCCTGCTGCTCGACCTGGCCCGCACCCATGCCCGCCGCACCGACGAGGGCATCGAGCTCGGCGTACCGCTGAGCAAACAGGAGCTGGCCGGGGCGGTGGGCGCCTCCCGGGAGATGGTGCAGCGGCTCCTCAAGGAGCTGCGCGATCGCGGGGCGGTGCATACCGGGCGGAGGGAGCTAGTGATCTTACGGCCGGATGTGCTGCGGCGGATCGCCGGCACGGACCTCGGAGGGCCGCTCGCTCACTTCTGACGCTTCGCGGTCGCCCGGCCTCCTGGAGTGGCTCTGTGCACACGGTCACACTTCGAGTGCGTCATCCGCCCTCACCACTGGTCACTCGCCCTCGTGACTCTCTTTCCAGCACCACATCCCACGAGAGGCGACCATGACTGACCCCGTGAGCGGCACCATCCTGCTGTTCGACATCGAGAAGTTCAGCGACCGCGACGACGTCGAGCAGGCCTATCTGCGCCGGATGCTGTACAACGTCGCCGACCATGCCCTGCTGGCCGCGGGCATCGACGAAACACTGCGCAGGCGCGCCGACCGGGGGGACTCGGTCATGGAGCTGATCGATGCCAAGGCCTCGCTCCCCGCGCTCCTGCGCGCCCTGCTGACCGATGTGCCGGCCCAGCTGCGGGCGGTGAACCGGATGGCGTCCAGCTCCGCGCAGATGCGGCTGCGGGCCGTGGTCGCGACTGGCTTCGTGGCTACCGACGACCTCGACGGCTGGGTCGGCTCCGACCTCAACCACGCCTGCCGACTGCTCGACGCCTCGGTGCTTCGGGCGGCGCTGCGGGAGCGGCCGGGCCAGGACTTGGCCCTCTGCATCTCGGAGTCGGTGTACGCGGGGATCGTCCGGCACAACCACATGGGACTCCCGGCCGAGGAATTCGCCCGAGTCACCGTGGACAGCAAGAACGGGCCGCTCGCCGCATGGCTGCACGGGCCCGTACCGGTCGATCCGCCCCAGAGCCCCGGTGTCGCGAGGGGAAACCTGGCGCCCGAGCACGAGGACGACTCCGACCACAGAACCGTGCCCCCGGGCCCCCGGTTCACCAGCGGCACCGTCAAGGGCGACAACAACGGGGTGTCGGCCGGGCAGATCGTCGGCGACATCTCCTTCGGCGGCCGGGGTGACCAACGATGACCGCGGACACCCCTGAGGCCGCACCGCAGCAGAGCGACGACGAGAAGCCGGAGCAGCCCGCCGAATCCGACGAATCCCAGGACGACGCCGAGTCCGGCGTAGACGATCAGCCCCAGGACGCCTGGGCGGCGCGCCGGGATCTGGAGGACCACACCCCCAGGACCATGAGGTACGGGGCCCGCACGCGATTCACCAGCGGCCGGGTCGGCGGCGACAACCACGGCGTCAGCGCGGGCCAGATCGTCGGCGATGTGATCACCGGTACCAAGACGGAGATCTACTACCAGTTCGGCGGCGCCGCCCACTCCTCGGGCGAGGTACCGGCGGCGGTGCTGGAACGCATCGCCGCACACTTCGTCGCCGGCGAAGCCCACTTCGCCACGCTGGCCGAGCGGCTGCGCACCGACCGCGTGCTGGTGATCTCCGGGCCGCACTTCTCCGGACGTCGGACCGCGGCGCTCATGTTGCTGCGCCGTCTGGGCGCCACTCCCGTGCGCATGCTGGACCGGACGACCGCGCCCAGTGCGCTCGCCCAGCAGCTGGGCGGCGACGGCCATGTGCTCTGCGACCTGATCACCGAACGCGGCCGTCCGCTGCGGGAGGCGGACGTGCTGGCGGCACGCGACCGGCTGGCGGAGAAGGGCGGCCACCTCGTGATCACGGTGGATCCCCTGGCGGCCCTCGACGGCATCCAGGCCGCCAAGTGGGAGCCGCCCGCCCCCGTGGCCGTTCTGCAGGCGCATCTGCGGGCGGCCGTCGACCCCGAGACGGTGGAGAAGCTGCTGACGCTGCCCGCCGTCACCGAGTTCCTCGGCCGCAACCACCAGCTACGGGAGGCCGCCACATACGCGAAGGAGCTGGTGAGGTACGCCCTGGGGGAAACGGGTGCCCAGGAGATCGAGCGGTTCTCGCAAACCGCCCTGGAGCGCCAGATACAGGAGTGGTTCGAGGAGGACGAGGCCTCGCTGCACCTGCGCGACAAGGCGTTCCTGGTCGCCCTGGCCGCCTTCGACGGCGGCCCGTACGCCCTGACGGCCGAGCTCAGCGATCTGCTGTACGGCCTTCTGCAGAAGACCGACAACCCCGGTCTGATGCCCCGCGTCCCCGTCTTCGGCACCCACATGGGGAAGCGCCTCCAAGTCGCACGGGCGATCCCGTACGAAGAGGAGGAGAACACCGAGTGGGGCCCGGTCACCCAGCTCAAGGCGGCCTTCCAGGACGAGCGCGCGGCACTGATCCTTCTGCGCGAGGTGTGGACCGGGCATCCGTCCGCCCGGCCCGCCCTGGTCGATTGGCTGCGGCGGCTCGCCGGCGACGGCCGTCCGCTTGTACGCACCCGGGCCGCTGCCACGGCCGCGGTCCTGGCCCGTGCCGACCTGCCATCCGCGATGGCGCTCGTCATCGAGCCGTGGGCCACGTCCTCGGGGTTCCGGCACCGCCAGGTCACCGTCAACGCACTCGTCCTCGCGCACCTGATCGGCCTCGCGAACGTGTCGCGCATCATCGACTCCTGGTGCGTCAGCGACGACTGGAAGCTGTCCTGGGTGGCGATCCGGGCCCACGGCCTCATCGGACCCGAGCGACCTCTGGAGACGCTCGTCGCCCTGCGCGGCGCGGCCCGCCGCCAGCACGATCGGGACGAGCCTCAGGAGCTACTGATCGCCGAACTCGCCGAGTCCGTAGAGCTCTTGATCCTCTCCCCTGCCGACGACCAGGTCCTCGCCGACCTGTACCGCACGCTCCACGACGACCGCGCCGTCTTCGACCTCGCGCTGCGGGGCTTTCTCAGCGCTTGCAAGCGAACCGAGCAGGACGAGCCGTACGGATCTCCACTGGTCTTGGACCGGTACACACGAGCGCTTCAGGAGGGAAGCCCGGCGGCCGGGCACATCGCCGCGTTGTGGCGAGCCGCGCTCAGGGACCCCGACCACACCAGGCAGGCACTCGAAGTGCTGCGCCGCTGGGTGCTGATCGCCGAGCACTCGCCCGACACCACCGAGTGGGCACTGGCCGCCCTCCTGCCCGCGCTGACCGGCTCGACATCCGAGTACCAGCGCCTCGACCACCTGCTCCGCACCATGCCGGGCGAGGACGGGGCGGCCCCGCCCCTCGTCGCGAGCAGGCTGCGGACCGTCCTGTCACCCCGCTGAACCCGCACTTCTCAAGGAGATCGGAAGCATGATCCGTACTACCGACTGGGAACAGCCGGCAGACCGGCACAGCGAGTTGGTCGATCCGGTGATCACGGTGCGGCAGCTGTCACGGTTCGAGTTCGCCCGCAGGTCACTCACCCGCATCGACCACGCCCTGGTCTTCTCGACCCCGAAGGGCTCCTACGACACCTATCTACCCCCCGTGCGGCCCACCCGCGCCGAGGTCGCCGCGAAGCGGTACACCGCGGTGTACGAAGTCGACATGGGCGTCCACCCCGTCCAGGCCGAGTTCAAGCTGCCGAGCGACAACGACGCCTTCGAGTTCGGCGTGGTCCTCGACCTGTCGTGGCAGGTGGCCGAGCCGGGCCGGTTCGTGGCGAGCGGCCACCGGAACGTGCCCCGGCTGCTCCTGGGCGAGCTGGAGGAGGCGGCGCGTCCAGTGGCCCGCCGCTTCGCGATAGCCGACAGCGCTGCTGCCGAACAGGCGATCCTGGCGGCGGTGACGGCCTCCGGCCCCCTCGGTTCGCACGCGGGCCTGAACGTCACCTGGACCGTGAGGCTGCGCCGGGACCAGGAGAACATCGACCACCAGGTGCGACTCCAGGCCATCGACCATGACGCCACCGAGCAGATCCTCGCACAGCAGCGCGGCATGGCGTTCGACATCGAGCTGGACCGGCGCCAGCGGCAGCAGGACGCACTGACGGTGGCCCGCCAGCGCGAGTACGGCCATCAGGAGCAGGACCTCGTACTTCAGCAGCAGCGGTGGCAGCACGAGCGGGCGGTCCTGGAGACCCAGCAGCAGGTGGAACTGCAGAGGCTCAAGGCCGAGAAGATCGCCATCTACCAGGCACAACTCGAACAGGGCGGGATCCGCGCCTGGGCCATGCACCTTGCCGAGCACCCCGAGGACACGGTCCTCGCCATCAACAGCATGCGGGAGGACCAGCTCAGCCTGCTGGAAGTCCAGAAGGACCTGGTCGGCCAGGTGCTCGGCGGTGACACCGCGGAGAGCTACGAATTGGAAGGCCCCAAGCAACTGGCCTTCAAGAGGTTCAGCGAGATCCTCAACCAGCGCCTTCTCGGACATGCCGAACCGGGGTGGGGGGAAGCTCCGGCCTCCGTGCCCCACCAGGTCCAGCTGCTGGGACCGGCACCCCAGGACCCTCCGCCCACCGCTCCACAGCCCCTGGCAGCGGAGCAGCCGACTCGGCCCCCGAAGCCCTCCACGCCCCCGGCCCCGCCGATCCAGCACGCCACCTTCGCAGGCTGGCAACCGCCGCCGGGATACGGCAGCACTCCGACGATGCCCGCAGCGGACGCACCCGCCGCCGAGCCGGAGCCCGCCCGGGAAGCCCCTGACTCGCCCGGCGTGGAGGACGCACCGCCGGAGAACGGTGCCCCGTGACCGCCGATCCCATGACGCGGCCCGCTCCCCAGCCGCCGGCTGCCGCCCCGGGCACCGAAGCCGCCACCCGCCTTCTGGCCGACGTGCGGGCGGAGATCGCCCGCGCCGACAGCAAGGCATCCGTCCTCGTCGCCGCGCTCGGCATCACGGCGGGCGTCGTGAGCGGGCTCCTCGCCGGGTGCGGCTGGAGTCCCGGCTCGCTCTCCCGGCCCGGCGCGGTCACCTGGTGGGGCGGCACCTTCCTCCTCGCTCTCGCCCTGCTGGCTCTGCTCATGGCGGTGATGCCGCGCTTCGGGGCGGACGGCTGGACGCCCGGGACACCCCTCTCCCACTTCGGCGACATCCGGCAGGCCGTGCGGCAGGGCCGGTTGGCGCAGGCCCTCGCCGACACCGAACGCGCTCCGGCCGCCTCGCTCATCGCCTCTCTCACGGAGACCAGCCGGATCGCCGCCCGCAAGCACCAGTGGATACGCGGCGGGCTGCTCGCCTTCTGCGCCGGGGCAGCGCTGCTTCCGCTCTCCCGGCTCATCGGCTGACGCCCCGCCCCACCCCGCTCAGCGAAGGATCACGATGGCCACATCACCCGAGCCCCAGCAGCCAGGCACCCAGCCGACCCCGCCCGGGTATCCCGGGACCGGCCCTGCTCAGCCGCCACCCGCCCCGGACGATTTGGACTACCAGAACGCACCGGGCAACCGCATCCACCTCAAGGCGCACCAGCGCGGTACGGACGCCACCGCTCTGGGGCAGCTCGCCCTGCACGTCCCCGGCTTTCTGATCAGCCTGCTGGTGGTGGTATTGGCCACCTGGCTGCTCGACGAGTTCATCGGGCTTCCCTACTGGATCCCCACCCTGGTCTGGGTGCTTTCCGGCGCCCTCGTCTTCCATCGGCCCACCGAGGGCTTCTTCGCCCGCTACCTCCTGGGGTTGCAGCGCCCCATGCCTGGGGAGATGGCCCGGCTCGCCCCGGTGTGGCGGGAGGTCACGGCCAGGGCCGGTGTGGACGGGCGCAGGTACGAGCTGTGGGTCGAGAACAGCCAGGACCTCAATGCCTACGCGGCGGCGGGCCATATCGTCGGCGTCACCCGGTACGCGCTGGAGCACTTGCCGAGCGCCCAGCTCGCCGCCGTACTCGCCCATGAACTCGGCCACCACACCGGTGGCCACGCCTGGGCTTCGCTGCTGGGGTACTGGTACGCGCTGCCCGGTCGGCTCGCCTGGCGGGCGCTCCGTACCGTCGTCGTCTTCACCGTCGCCTTCGCCAGTTACGTGTCGTGGCTCGCGACGACCGTACTGATCGCGGTGATCGGCGCCATCACGGTGGCCACGGTCACCGAGTTCTACGGACTGCCACTGCTCCTGCTCGCCCTGCCTTATCTGATGGCCGCCGTCGGACGCCGCTCCGAACTGCGGGCCGATGAATACGCCGCGGTGCACGGCTTCGGACCGAAACTCGCGGAAGTGCTCCAGACCATGCACAGCATGGAACAGCGGACGCTCCGCGCGGCACTCCCCGCCGGAGGTTCGCACCCCCGTTCCGGCCCACTGGCCAGGCTGCTCTGCGAACACCCCGACTACCCGACCCGGCTGCTCCGACTGCAGCCCTACCTGCGGCCCGGCCGCTGACGCTTGCGGCGATACGCCGAAGGGCGCCCACCCCGTGTGCAACGGAGTGGGCGCCCTTCGGTTCAGACGTACGCCTTACTGGTTGTACGGACCGTAGTCGTAGTCCTCCAGCGGAACGGCCTGGCCGGAGCCGGTGCCGAACGGCGAGTAGTCGATGTCGTCGTAGCCGACGGCCGAGTACATCGCGGCCTTGGCCTCCTCGGTGGGCTCGACCCGGATGTTGCGGTAGCGGGACAGACCCGTACCGGCCGGGATGAGCTTACCGATGATGACGTTCTCCTTGAGGCCGATGAGGCTGTCGGACTTGGCGTTGATCGCCGCATCCGTCAGGACTCGGGTCGTCTCCTGGAAGGAGGCGGCCGACAGCCAGGACTCCGTCGCCAGCGAGGCCTTGGTGATACCCATCAGCTGCGGACGGCCGGAGGCCGGGTGGCCGCCTTCCGTGACCACACGACGGTTCTCGGTCTCGAACTTCGAGCGCTCGACGAGCTCGCCCGGCAGCAGCTCCGCGTCGCCGGACTCGATGATCGTCACACGGCGCAGCATCTGCCGGATGATGATCTCGATGTGCTTGTCGTGGATCGACACGCCCTGCGAGTTGTAGACCTTCTGGACTTCGCCGACCAGGTGGACCTGGACCGCGCGCTGACCGAGGATCCGGAGCACGTCGTGCGGGTTGGTGGCACCCACGGTGAGCTTCTGGCCCACCTCGACGTGGTCGCCCTCGCCCACCAGCAGACGGGCACGCTTCGAGATCGGGAACGCCGTCTCGTCGCTGCCGTCGTCCGGGGTGACGACGATCTTCTTGGTCTTCTCGGTCTCCTCGATCCGGATGCGGCCGGCCGCTTCCGAGATCGGGGCGACACCCTTGGGCGTACGAGCCTCGAAAAGCTCGACGACACGGGGCAGACCCTGGGTGATGTCGTCACCGGCCACACCACCGGTGTGGAAGGTACGCATCGTCAGCTGGGTACCGGGCTCACCGATGGACTGGGCGGCGATGATGCCGACCGCCTCACCGATGTCGACCAGCTTGCCGGTGGCCAGCGAGCGGCCGTAGCAGAAGGCACAGGTGCCGACGGCCGACTCACAGGTCAGGACCGAGCGGGTCTTGACCTCCTCGACGCCCGCGTTGACCAGCGCGTCGATGAGCACGTCACCGAGGTCCACGTTGGCCGGCGCGATGACCTTGCCGTCGACGACGACGTCCTCGGCGAGCATGCGGGCGTAGACCGAGGTCTCGACGTCCTCCGTCTTGCGGAGCACACCGTCCTCGCCCTTGACCGCGATCTTCAGCTTCAGGCCGCGGTCGGTGCCGCAGTCCTCCTCGCGGATGATCACGTCCTGCGAGACGTCCACCAGACGACGGGTCAGGTAACCCGAGTCGGCGGTACGCAGGGCGGTGTCCGCCAGACCCTTACGGGCACCGTGCGTGGAGATGAAGTACTCCAGAACGGTGAGGCCCTCACGGAAGGACGCCTTGATCGGACGCGGGATGGTCTCGTTCTTCGCGTTCGACACCAGACCACGCATACCCGCGATCTGACGCATCTGCATCATGTTTCCTCGGGCACCCGAGTCAACCATCATGAAGATGGGGTTCGTCTTCGGGAAGTTCGCGTTCATCGCCTCGGCAACCTCGTTGGTCGCCTTGGTCCAGATCGCGATGAGCTCCTGCGTGCGCTCGTCCTTGGTGATCAGACCGCGCTCGTACTGCTTCTGGACCTTCTCGTCCTGCGCCTCGTAGCCCGCGACGATCGCCTTCTTGGCCTCGGGGACCACGACGTCGGAGATGGCCACGGTGACACCGGAACGGGTCGCCCAGAAGAAGCCCGCCGCCTTCAGGTTGTCGAGCGTCGCCGCCACGATGACCTTGGGGTAGCGCTCGGCCAGGTCGTTGACGATCTCGGAGAGCTGCTTCTTGCCCACCGAGTAGTCGACGAACGGGTAGTCCTCGGGCAGCAGCTCGTTGAAGAGCGCGCGGCCCAGCGACGTACGCAGACGGAACGAGTCGCCCTGCTGCCAGGTCGTCTCGCCCTCCTCCTCGACCGGCGGGGTCCAGCCACGCGGCGGGACGGTGCCGATGGGGAAGCGGATGTCGACCTTCGCCTGGAGCGAGAGCTCCCGGGCGTCGAACGCCATGATCGCCTCGGCGGTCGAGTTGAAGGCGCGGCCGGCGCCCTTCACCTCGCGCTCCTCTTCGTCCGTGGTGAGGAAGAAGAGGCCGAGCACCATGTCCTGGGTCGGCATGGTGACGGGACGACCGTCGGCCGGCTTCAGGATGTTGTTCGAGGACAGCATCAGGATGCGGGCCTCGGCCTGCGCCTCCGCGGAGAGCGGCAGGTGGACGGCCATCTGGTCACCGTCGAAGTCCGCGTTGAACGCGGTGCAGACGAGCGGGTGGATCTGGATGGCCTTGCCCTCGACCAGCTGGGGCTCGAAGGCCTGGATGCCGAGGCGGTGCAGCGTCGGCGCACGGTTCAGCAGAACCGGGTGCTCGGCGATGACCTCTTCGAGGACGTCGTAGACGACCGTGCGGCCGCGCTCGACCATCCGCTTGGCGCTCTTGATGTTCTGCGCGTGGTTCAGGTCGACCAGGCGCTTCATCACGAACGGCTTGAAGAGCTCCAGCGCCATGGCCTTCGGCAGACCACACTGGTGCAGCTTCAGCTGCGGACCGACGACGATCACGGAACGCGCGGAGTAGTCCACACGCTTACCGAGAAGGTTCTGACGGAAACGACCCTGCTTGCCCTTGAGCATGTCGCTCAGGGACTTCAGCGGACGGTTGCCGGGGCCCGTGACCGGGCGACCACGACGGCCGTTGTCGAAGAGGGCGTCGACCGCCTCCTGGAGCATCCGCTTCTCGTTGTTCACGATGATCTCGGGGGCACCGAGGTCGAGCAGACGCTTCAGACGGTTGTTGCGGTTGATCACACGGCGGTACAGGTCGTTCAGGTCGGAGGTCGCGAAGCGGCCACCGTCCAGCTGCACCATCGGGCGAAGGTCCGGCGGGATGACCGGGACGCAGTCCAGCACCATGCCCTTGGGGCTGTTGCTGGTCTGCAGGAACGCCGAGACGACCTTGAGGCGCTTGAGCGCGCGGGTCTTCTTCTGGCCCTTGCCGGTACGGATGATCTCGCGGAGGCGTTCGGCCTCCTCGTCGAGGTCGAAGGTCTCCAGGCGCTTCTGCAGGGCAGCGGCACCCATCGAGCCGTCGAAGTACGTGCCGAAGCGGTCACGCAGCTCGCGGTAGAGCAGCTCGTCGCCCTCGAGGTCCTGGACCTTGAGGTTCTTGAAGCGCGACCAGACCTCGTCCAGACGGTCGATCTCGCGCTGCGCACGGTCGCGCAGCTGCTTCATCTCGCGCTCGGCACCCTCGCGCACCTTGCGGCGCACATCGGCCTTGGCACCCTCGGCCTCAAGCTCGGCGAGGTCCGTCTCGAGCTTCTTGGCGCGGGCTTCGAGGTCGGCGTCGCGGCGGTTCTCGATCTGCTGACGCTCGACGGAGACGTGCGCCTCCAGCGACGGCAGGTCGCGCGTACGGCGCTCCTCGTCCACGAACGTGATCATGTACGCGGCGAAGTAGATGACCTTCTCGAGGTCCTTCGGCGCGAGGTCCAGCAGGTAGCCAAGGCGCGACGGGACGCCCTTGAAGTACCAGATGTGGGTGACAGGGGCGGCAAGCTCGATGTGGCCCATCCGCTCACGGCGCACCTTGGCGCGCGTGACCTCGACGCCACAGCGCTCACAGATGATGCCCTTGAAGCGGACGCGCTTGTACTTGCCGCAGTAGCACTCCCAGTCCCGGGTCGGACCGAAGATCTTCTCGCAGAAGAGTCCGTCCTTTTCGGGCTTGAGGGTGCGGTAGTTGATGGTCTCCGGCTTCTTGACCTCACCGTGGGACCACTGACGGATGTCGTCAGCAGTGGCGAGGCCGATCCGCAGCTCGTCGAAGAAGTTGACGTCGAGCACTTGTCGTCAATCCCTCTTTCGGGGTCGATTCTTCAAGATGGTCTGAGGGGGGTCCGGGGACGGTGGGGGGCTCTAGGGAGAGCCCCCCACCAGACCCGTCAGACCTCTTCGACGCTGCTCGGCTCGCGCCGGGACAGGTCGATACCGAGCTCCTCCGCAGCGCGGAAGACGTCCTCGTCCGTGTCGCGCATCTCGATGGACATGCCGTCCGAGGACAGCACCTCCACGTTGAGGCAGAGCGACTGCATTTCCTTGATGAGCACCTTGAAGGACTCGGGAATGCCGGGCTCAGGGATGTTCTCGCCCTTGACGATGGCCTCGTAGACCTTCACGCGGCCGGTCACGTCGTCGGACTTGATGGTCAGCAGCTCCTGGAGGGCGTACGCGGCGCCGTATGCCTCCAGCGCCCACACCTCCATCTCACCGAAGCGCTGGCCACCGAACTGGGCCTTACCACCCAGCGGCTGCTGGGTGATCATCGAGTACGGACCGGTCGAACGCGCGTGCAGCTTGTCGTCGACCAGGTGGTGCAGCTTCAGGATGTACATGTACCCGACCGAGATCGGGTCCGGGAACGGCTCGCCGGAGCGGCCGTCGAACAGGTTGGCCTTGCCGGACGGCTGGACCAGGCGGTCGCCGTCGCGGTTCGGGATCGTGGCCTCGAAGAGACCGGCGATCTCGTCCTCGCGGGCACCGTCGAAGACCGGGGTCGCGACGTTGGTGCCGGGGGCGACCTGGTCGGCGCCGATGACCTGCAGGCGCTGGGCCCACTCGTCGGCCAGACCGGAGACATCCCAGCCGCGGCTGGCGAGCCAGCCGAGGTGGATCTCGAGGACCTGTCCCGGGTTCATTCGGGACGGCACGCCGAGCGGGTTGAGGATGATGTCGACCGGGGTCCCGTCCTCGAGGAACGGCATGTCCTCGATGGGCAGGATCTTGGAGATGACACCCTTGTTGCCGTGACGGCCGGCGAGCTTGTCACCGTCCGTGATCTTGCGCTTCTGCGCCACGTAGACACGAACCAGCTGGTTCACGCCCGGCGGCAGCTCGTCGCCCTCTTCACGGTCGAAGACGCGGACGCCGATGACCTTGCCGGTCTCGCCGTGCGGCACCTTCAGCGAGGTGTCACGGACCTCGCGGGCCTTCTCACCGAAGATCGCGCGCAGCAGGCGCTCCTCCGGCGTCAGCTCGGTCTCACCCTTGGGCGTGACCTTGCCGACGAGGATGTCGCCGGCGACGACCTCGGCACCGATACGGATGATGCCGCGCTCGTCGAGGTCGGCGAGGACCTCCTCGGAGACGTTCGGGATGTCCCGGGTGATCTCCTCGGGGCCGAGCTTGGTGTCACGGGCGTCGACCTCGTGCTCCTCGATGTGGATCGAGGAGAGGACGTCGTCCTGCACGAGGCGCTGCGACAGGATGATCGCGTCCTCGTAGTTGTGACCCTCCCACGGCATGAACGCCACGAGCAGGTTCTTGCCCAGCGCCATCTCGCCGTTCTCGGTCGCCGGACCGTCGGCCAGGACCTGGCCCGCGATGATCCGCGCGCCCTCGTCCACGATGACCTTCTGGTTCACCGAGGTGCCCTGGTTGGAGCGGGAGAACTTCGCCAGGCGGTACGTGGTGTACGTGCCGTCGTCGTTGGCGATGGTGATGTAGTCCGCGGAGACCTCCTGGACCACACCGTCCTTCTCGGCCTTGAGCACGTCACCGGCGTCGGTGGCGCAGCGGTACTCCATGCCGGTGCCGACCAGCGGCGCCTCGGACTTAATCAGCGGCACCGCCTGACGCATCATGTTCGCGCCCATGAGGGCACGGTTGGCGTCGTCGTGCTCCAGGAAGGGGATCATCGCGGTCGCGACCGACACCATCTGGCGCGGCGAGACGTCGATGTAGTCCACCTCGGCCGGCGGCACGTAGTCGACCTCGCCGCCACGGCGGCGGACCAGGACGCGGGCCTCGGTGAGCTGGAGCTCCTCGTTGAGCGCGGCGTTCGCCTGGGCGATGACGAAGCGGTCTTCCTCGTCGGCCGTGACGTAGTCGACCTCGTCGGTGACCTGGCCGTCGACGACCTTGCGGTACGGCGTCTCGATGAAGCCGAACGCGTTGACGCGGCCGTACGAGGCGAGCGAACCGATCAGACCGATGTTCGGGCCTTCGGGGGTCTCGATCGGGCACATGCGGCCGTAGTGGGACGGGTGCACGTCACGGACCTCGAAGCCGGCCCGCTCACGGGAGAGACCACCCGGGCCAAGCGCCGACAGACGGCGCTTGTGGGTGAGACCCGACAGCGGGTTGTTCTGGTCCATGAACTGCGACAGCTGGCTGGTGCCGAAGAACTCCTTGATGGAGGCGACGACCGGCCGGATGTTGATCAGGGTCTGCGGCGTGATCGCCTCGACGTCCTGGGTCGTCATCCGCTCGCGGACGACTCGCTCCATACGCGCCAGACCCGTACGGACCTGGTTCTGGATGAGCTCGCCGACGTTGCGCAGACGACGGTTGCCGAAGTGGTCGATGTCGTCGGTCTCGACGACGATGCTCCGACCCGACTCACCGGTGGTCTCGGTCTCGCCCGCGTGCAGCTTGACCAGGTACTTGATGGTCGCGATGACGTCGTCCGTGGTGAGGACGCCGGCGTCCAGCGGCTCGTCCGCGCCGAGCTTCTTGTTCACCTTGTAGCGGCCGACCTTCGCGAGGTCGTAGCGCTTCGGGTTGAAGTAGAGGTTCTCGAGCAGCGTCTGAGCGGCCTCGCGCGTCGGCGGCTCGCCCGGGCGCAGCTTGCGGTAGATGTCGAGCAGCGCGTCGTCCTGGCCCTGGGTGTGGTCCTTCTCCAGGGTGGCGCGCATGGACTCGTACTCGCCGAACTCCTCCAGGATCTGCTCGGTGGTCCAGCCGAGAGCCTTCAGGAGGACGGTGACGGACTGCTTGCGCTTGCGGTCGATGCGGACACCGACCATGTCACGCTTGTCGATCTCCATCTCGAGCCAGGCACCCCGGGACGGGATGATCTTGGCCGTGTAGATGTCCTTGTCGGACGTCTTGTCGATGTTGGAGTCGAAGTAGACACCCGGCGAGCGGACGAGCTGCGACACGACGACACGCTCGGTGCCGTTGATGACGAAGGTGCCCTTGTTGGTCATGAGCGGGAAGTCGCCCATGAAGACCGTCTGGGACTTGATCTCGCCGGTCTCGTTGTTGGTGAACTCGGCCGTGACGAAGAGCGGGGCCGCGAACGTGAAGTCGCGCTCCTTGCACTCGTCGATCGAGTTCTTCGGCGGCTCGAAGCGGTGGTCGCGGAAGGTCAGCGACATCGACCCGCTGAAGTCCTCGATCGGGGAGATCTCCTCGAAGATCTCCTCCAGACCGGACTTGGTGGGAACGTCCTGTCCGTTCTCCAGAGCCGCCTCGACGCGAGCCTTCCAAGCGGCGTTGCCGAGCAGCCAGTCAAAGCTCTCGGTTTGCAGCGCAAGGAGGTTCGGAACCTCGAGGGGCTCCTTGATCTTTGCAAAGGAGATGCGCAGCGGGGCGGTGCTGGCGCCGTTGTTCGTATTGGCGGTCGAGGCGTTGCGCGAGGCGGCCAAGAGGGGGTCCTTCCGAGGGCTCGGACTCACTACGCGCGTACCGGTCCCACGAGGGCACAGAGAGAGACGTTTCCTGATTGAGGCTGAAAGGCCAGGTCAGGGCAGTTCAATCCAAGATGCTCAAGCGAGGGCATGCCCCTGGTGACGGGCAGGGGGCAGCTAACAGGCAGCGCAAAGGGTCAGTGTAGCCACTCGGCTCACTGATGTCCAGGGCGGAATTTTCGCGACCCTCATTGTTCTTCTCAGTACCTCGCAAGCCACGCGCTGTGAGGCGCACATCGATACTGCCCTCTTCGCCTTCGATCCATGCCTCGGATCCGGATCGATGTGACGACGCGTCCTGAGAATTGCGCGCTGCGTGCGGTTCGTCAAGACCCCTCAGCTCCGCGGAGATCGCTCCGTTACGGCTGCTACGGCTACGAGGCGTACACGGGGCGTACGGCGAAGATCACCATACTCCCTGACGCCTCCCGCGCAAGCGGCCGTCACGGCGACTCCCGGGTACGCCGAAGGGCGACCACCCGGATGGATGATCGCCCTTTGGTGTGTGCGCGTTACACGCCCGTGGGCGTCACACGCGAAGAGTCAGAAGACTCACAAGGTCACTTGACCTCGACGGCCGCACCGGCAGCCTTGAGGGACTCGGCAGCCTTGTCAGCGGCCTCCTTGTTGACCTTCTCGAGGACCGGCTTCGGGGTGCCGTCGACGAGGTCCTTGGCCTCCTTCAGACCCAGCGAGGTCAGCTCACGCACGACCTTGATGACCTGGATCTTCTTGTCGCCCGCACCGGTGAGGATGACGTCGAACTCGTCCTTCTCCTCCTCGGCCTCGGCAACGGCGCCCGGGCCGGCGGGGCCGGCAACGGCGACCGCGGCGGCGGCGGTGACGTCGAACTTCTCCTCGAAGGCCTTCACGAACTCGGAGAGCTCGATGAGGGTCATCTCCTCGAACTGGGCGAGGAGGTCGTCCTGAGAGAGCTTCGCCATGATGGGCGATCCTTCCACTAATTCGGCAATGCCGAGATGTATCGAATGGCGGGCGTTACGGCCCGCTACGACCCGCGCACTAGGCGGCGCGGATCAATGCGCGAGCCGAATTACTCGGCACCGCCCTGCTCGGCGAGCTTGACGCGAAGCGCCTCCGCGGTGCGGACGAACTTCGACGGCAGCGCCTGGAAGAGCGAGGCAGCCTGGGACTGCTTGCCCTTGAACGCGCCGGCCAGCTTGCTGAGCAGAACCTCGCGGGACTCGAGGTCCGCAAGCTTCTTGATCTCATCGGCGGACAGCGCCTTGCCATCAAGGACACCGCCCTTGATGATCAGGTTGGGGTTCTCCTTGGCGAAGTCACGAAGACCCTTGGCCGACTCCACCGGGTCACCGGTGATGAAGGCGGCACCCGTCGGACCAGTGAACTGGTCGTCGAGCGAGGTGATCCCGGCGTTGTTGGCCGCAATCTTGGTCAGCGTGTTCTTCACCACGGCGTACTGGGCGTTCTCACCGAGCGAACGACGCAGCGTCTTGAGCTGCGCCACGGTGAGACCCCGGTACTCGGTCAGCACGACGGCGTTGGAGCTGCGGAACTTGTCCTCGAGCTCGGCTACGTCGGCAGCCTTGTTGGGCGTCGGCATAGTGCGTCGGCCTCCTTCCGGGTGATGAGGACCGCTCAAAAGGGGCCGCGACATAAAAAACGCCCCGGCGCAAGTGCACGGGGCGTAGCTCGACCGGAACGAGTCCGGGAACTTTCCACAGTCACCTGCGCGGGTCGTCCGCATGCAGCGGAACCTTCGGCCGCCACCCCTTCTGATGAAGGCGCGGCAACGACCAGCGGTCTTTGGCTTCTGGAGAAGCGTACGTGACGGGTTGCGGATCGAGCAAATCCGGTCGTACGGGACGTCGTGAGGGCGGTCGCCCGGGCGGTCGTACGGGACCGCCCGGAGGGGACCGTCAGGCGCCGCCGAGGCCGCCCGCGCCGCCGTCCTTGGCCAGGTCTCCCAGGCCCTTCAGCATCTCCAGCAGGTCGGTGGTCTCGCCCGCGGGCGGGGCCGTGACCTGGGCCTTGGTGCCGTAGTCCGAGTAGTGCGCGGACGTGGTGACCTTGCCCTGGGGGCTGTTGATCCCGACGTCCATCCGGACCGGGTAGCCGTCCGCGTTGACCCAGACCTCGGTGTCGTAGCCCTGGATGCCGCTCTTCTTCATGTTGGCCAGGAGCCGCTCGCGCTCCTGGGGCTTCAGGGTGTCGAGCATCTTGTTGTTCTTCGCCATCTCGTCGATGGTGAGCGTGCCCTTGTAGTGCTCGGAGGAGACGCCGTCGATCTGCTCGGCGCCCAGGTGCTTCAGGTTCGGCGAGTCCAGCAGCAGGGCGAGCTGCTGGGCCGGGTCCTGGTTCATGTTCTCCATGCCGGCGGTCATCTGCTTGACCAGCTCGTCCTTGCCGGACTGCTTGGCCAGCGAGGTCAGGTCGAACTTGACCCAGCGCTTGCCGCCGAACTCCTTGGCGGACTCGCCCAGGGCGCCCATGTCCATGTACATGACGTTGTCGACCCAGAGCATGCGGGTCTTCTCGGCGGCGCCCGCCATGCCCTTGGCCACCGAGGAGGTCACGGTGAGGTCCATGGCCGTCGGGTTCCAGGCCATGACGCCGCTGGTCTCGGTCTTCCCCGCGTCCTGCCCCATGGACGCGGGCGCCGACATGGTCATCCGGACCTTCGCGGACTTGGCGGCGGCGGTCTTCTTGTACGCCGCCGAGAGCACCTGGGAGGCGGCACTGCGGGACTGCGGCGCGCCGGCCTTCTTGGCGCCCTGGGCGCCGTCGGCCTTCTTGCCGTCGTCCCCGCCGCAGCCCGCGGCCCCGGCCACCACCACGGCGGCCGTCGCCATCGACAGCGCCGCCCGCGTCCATCCGGACCTGCTCATGTACCCCACCCCTTGATTCCCCCGTGCCCGTTCTCGATCACGTGCACGGTAACCCAACGCTGTGACGGGCGGGACGGATTATGACGGCTGCTGCGACGCCTTCGGCTTGATCAGCGAGGTGAAGTCCACGGTGTCGGAGGCCGCCGGGGCCTCGGCGGAGACCTTGACGCCGTAGTCCGCGTAGAAGGCCGTGGTGTTCATCTCGCCGTTCTTCGTCGCGGCGCGCTCGGTCTTCTTCACCAGGAGGTCGTCCTTGTCCACCCAGATGTCGACCGTGTCGGTGGTGATGCCGCTCTGGGTCATCTGGGCCTTGAAGGCCTCCAGCGTCTTCGCGTCCAGGCCCGAGCTGCCGCCCACCACCTTGGCCACGTCGACCGTGCCCGAGTAGTGCGTGGCCTGGACGCCCCTGACGTCCTCGGTGCCGACCTTCTTGACGTCGCCCGAGGCCAGCAGCGCCTTCACGCCCTGCTGGGGCGTCGAGTTCTGCATCTGGTCCTTCATGACGGCGCCGGCGGGGCCCATCAGCTTGGCCATGTCGTCGTAGCCGTACCGGATCCAGTGCTTGCCGCCGAGGGACTGGGCGAACTGGGGGCCCATGTTCGCGAAGTACGCGTCGCGCAGATAGCGGGCGTCGATGCTCTCGGCGCCCATCTGCCGCATGGTCTGCGCCATGGTGCCCTGGGTGTACTTCATCCGCATGGTGCCGGTCGTCCCGTCGCCCCACGCCAGGGCGCCGCCGCCCTGCAGGCCCATCACAGAGCCCATGGACATCGTCATCTCGACCTTGGCGGAGCCCGCCCCGTCGGTCTTCTTCTGCACCGCCTGGAGGGCCGCGACCGGGCTGAAGTCCGACCCGGCCTTGTGCTGCTCCTTGGCGGGCGCGCCCTTGCTGCTCCCGCTGTCCGACCCGCCGCAGGCTGCCACGCCCGCGAGCGCCGCGCCGATCGCGATCAGCGAGATCCCCGTACGCCGTACGGACCTGGTGTTCATGCGTTCCCCCTCGAATACCCATTCCCTTGCTCTTCGACGGTAGCGCAGGGGTCCGACAACACCGCGCCCGCCCGGGGCTGTTGGGACGCGGTTGCTACAAAGAAGCCGGGCCCCGCACCTCCGGAGAGGTGCGGGGCCCGGCTTCTGGACTGGCCGATGCGAGCTGTCAGGCTCAGACCGCGGCCGGGTCCTCCTCGACGAGGAGGTTCCGGGTGCGGTTGGAGTCGACCGGGATGCCGGGGCCCATCGTGGTGGTGATGGTGGCCTTCTTGATGTACCGGCCCTTGGCGGCGGACGGCTTCAGTCGGAGGATCTCCTCCAGAGCGGCGCCGTAGTTCTCCACCAGCTTGGCGTCGTCGAAGGACACCTTGCCGATGATGAAGTGCAGGTTCGAGTGCTTGTCGACGCGGAACTCGATCTTGCCGCCCTTGATCTCCTCGACCGCCTTGGCGACGTCGGGGGTGACCGTGCCGGTCTTCGGGTTCGGCATCAGACCACGCGGACCGAGCACGCGGCCGAGGCGGCCGACCTTGCCCATGAGGTCCGGGGTGGAGACGACGGCGTCGAAGTCCAGACGGCCCTTGGCGACCTCGTCGATGAGCTCGTCGGAGCCGACGATGTCGGCGCCCGCGGCACGCGCGGCCTCGGCACGGTCACCGGTCGCGAAGACCAGGACCCGGGCGGTCTTACCGGTGCCGTGCGGGAGGTTCACGGTGCCACGGACCATCTGGTCGGCCTTGCGCGGGTCGACACCCAGGCGGAAGGCGACCTCGACGGTGCCGTCGAACTTGGTCGCGGAGGTCTCCTTGGCGAGACGGACGGCCTCGAGCGGGGCGTAGAGCTTGTCCGCGTTGACCTTGGCGTCCGCAGCGCGGAGAGTCTTGCTGCGCTTCACTTCTGCTCCTGTGTGCAGTAACACCATGCGGCTGACGCCGCGTGGCAGTCATGGAGTCGTGGTACGGACCAGCGCTTGGCCCTACCACTGGGGCTGTTTCGCCCTGCGGCTACCGCCGCGTGGCGGGGAAGGCTGAGATCAGCCCTCGACCGTGATGCCCATGGAACGGGCGGTGCCAGCGATGATCTTGGACGCGGCGTCCAGGTCGTTGGCGTTCAGGTCGGCGAGCTTCGTCGTGGCGATCTCGCGGACCTGGGCCTCGGTGATCTTCGCGACCTTGGTCTTGTGCGGCTCGCCGGAGCCCTTCTCCACACCCGCGGCCTTGAGGATCATCTTCGCGGCCGGCGGAGTCTTGGTGATGAAGGTGAAGGAGCGGTCCTCGTAGACCGTGATCTCCACCGGGATCACCCAGCCACGCTGCGACTCGGTCGCCGCGTTGTAGGCCTTGCAGAACTCCATGATGTTGACGCCGTGCTGACCGAGCGCGGGGCCGACCGGCGGGGCCGGGTTCGCCGCACCGGCGTTGATCTGGAGCTTGATAAGCCCCGTGACCTTCTTCTTCTTGGGAGGCATTGCTCTCTCCGGGTCCTAGTGAGAGTGAACCGCCTGGCATCCGATCATCCGGATGGAGGCATACCGCACAACGATAACGGGTATCCCCGTGCGGCTAAAAACCGAGCAGGTCAGACAGGCTTTGAAGAGCCCATCTGACCTGTTCGGAAGACGTGTGGTCCGGAAGAACTAGTTCTTCTGGATCTGGTCGAAGCTCAGCTCGACCGGGGTCTCGCGGCCGAAGATCTCGACGAGGCCCTTGACCTTCTTCGAGTCGGCGTTGATCTCGTTGATGGTCGCCTGGAGCGTGGCGAACGGGCCGTCCGTGACGGTGACCGAGTCGCCGACCTCGAAGTCGAGCACCTGGACCTCGACCTTGCGGGCCGGAGCCGGCTTGCCCTCGGCCTCGGCGGCCTCGCGGGCGGCCTTCTCCTCGGCCTCCGGGGCGAGCATCTTGACGATCTCGTCCAGGGTCAGCGGGTACGGGTCGTAGGCGTTGCCCACGAAGCCGGTGACGCCGGGGGTGTTGCGGACGACGCCCCAGGACTCGTTCGTCAGATCCATGCGGACGAGAACGTAACCGGGCAGCTTGTTCTGCCGGACGTTCTTGCGCTCGCCGTTCTTGATCTGGACGATCTCCTCTTCGGGGACCTCGGCCTGGTAGATGAACTCCTCGACGTTCAGCGAGACGGCACGCTGTTCGAGGTTCGCCTTCACGCGCTTCTCGTAGCCCGCGTAGGTGTGGATGACGTACCACTCGCCGGGCAGGCCGCGCAGCTCCTGGCGGAGCGCCTCGACCGGGTCGACGGGCGCGGCAGGCTCCTCGGGAGCCTCCTCGGCGTCCTCGTCGGACTCGGCGGCCTCGGCCTCGTCGGCGTCCGCGTCAGCGACCTCGATGTCGCTCTCGTCCTCGGACTCGGCGGCCTCCAGCTCGTCCTCGTCCTCGACGTGGAGCGCCGCCTGCTCGGCCGCCTCGCCCGCATCGGCGTCGGCAGCCTCGGCCTGGTCCGGGTCCACGGCGTCCGCCGCCTCGACGATGTCGAGCTGGTCCTCCACGGACTCCGCGTGTTCAGCGCGAGGCTCAACGGCGTCGTTCAGGTTCGGGTCAGACACGTGGCTGCTTCTTCCTGGCTACAGATGGGTGGAACAATGCGAAAAAGGCGCCGGGTGGGCGCCCTTACGCAGCGGATCAGCCGAAGACGTACTTGACGACGTGCTGGAATCCGGTGTCGATCACGGTCACGATGCCGATCATGATGACGACGAACACGATCACCACGGTGGTGTACGTCGACAGCTGGTTCCGGCTCGGCCAGACCACCTTGCGGAGCTCGGCGACGACCTGGCGGTAGAAGAGCGCGAGACGGCCCAGAGGGCCCTTCTTGCCGCGCTTGCCGCCCTTGCGGGCCTTCTTCTTCGAGTCCTGGGACTCGGCTGCTTCGTCCTGGGCATCAGGCATGTCGATGGAGCCCACGGCGTCCGTCACGCTTCTCACCTGATTCCGGGTCGTGGCCGTGCCGCGCCCGGTGGAGCCGCACGGCGGTGCATAGAAGTACGTACATGCGCACACATCCTGGCGAAGGTGTGTGTAGCAGGGCCGGAGGGACTTGAACCCCCAACCGCTGGTTTTGGAGACCAGTGCTCTACCAATTGAGCTACGACCCTTTGTGGTTTCCCCAACCTACCGCATCCGCCCGAGTGCACCGAGTGCCCGGAGTGGATCGGTTGGTGGAGGCCAACGACAGGTGAGTGTACGTGGTCCGGCGCCCGGCGTCGAACAGATAGCTCCTGACAGCTCCGCGCGGATGCGCCGGACAGCCTGTGCGACCGCCCCGTCCGGTCCATGAAACCGGTGTGCCCGGGGCGCGGCAGGTCTGCGACGATGGGCCGTATGAGCGCTGCAACTCCTCCGACCGAGCGCCGGGTGTCCGCGCGCATCGGCGCGATCTCCGAGTCCGCGACCCTCGCCGTCGACGCCAAGGCCAAGGCCCTCAAGGCCGCCGGGCGCCCGGTGATCGGCTTCGGCGCCGGTGAGCCCGACTTCCCCACTCCGGACTACATCGTCGAGGCGGCCGCCGCCGCCTGCCGCGACCCGAAGTACCACCGCTACACGCCGGCCGGCGGCCTGCCCGAGCTCAAGAAGGCCATCGCCGAGAAGACCCTGCGCGACTCCGGCTACGAGGTCGACCCGTCCCAGATCCTGGTGACCAACGGCGGCAAGCAGGCGATCTACGAGGCGTTCGCGGCGATCCTCGACCCGGGCGACGAGGTCATCGTCCCGGCGCCGTACTGGACCACCTACCCGGAGTCGATCCGCCTCGCGGGCGGCGTCCCGGTCGAGGTCGTCGCCGACGAGACCACCGGCTACCGGGTCTCGGTCGAGCAGCTGGAGGCCGCTCGTACGGAGAAGACCAAGGTCGTCCTCTTCGTCTCCCCGTCCAACCCGACCGGCTCGGTCTACACCGAGGCCGAGACCGAGGCGATCGGCCGCTGGGCCGTCGAGCACGGCCTGTGGGTGCTGACCGACGAGATCTACGAGCACCTGGTCTACGGGGACGCCGTCTCCGTGTCGCTGCCCGCGCTCCTGCCCGAGCTGCGCGACAAGTGCATCGTGGTCAACGGCGTCGCCAAGACGTACGCGATGACCGGCTGGCGGGTCGGGTGGATCGTCGGCCCCAAGGACGTCATCAAGGCCGCGACCAACCTCCAGTCGCACGCCACCTCCAACGTGGCCAACGTCTCCCAGGTGGCGGCGCTCGCCGCGGTCTCCGGCGACCTCGACGCGGTCGCCAAGATGCGCGAGGCCTTCGACCGCCGCCGCCAGACCATCGTGCGGATGCTCAGCGAGATCGACGGCGTGGTCTGCCCGACCCCCGAGGGCGCGTTCTACGCGTACCCCTCGGTGAAGGGCCTGCTCGGCAAGGAGATCCGTGGCAAGCGCCCGCAGACCTCCGTCGAGCTCGCCGCGCTGATCCTGGACGAGGCCGAGGTCGCGGTCGTCCCGGGCGAGGCCTTCGGCACCCCGGGCTACCTGCGCCTCTCGTACGCGCTGGGCGACGAGGACCTGGTGGAGGGCGTCTCCCGGATCCAGAAGCTGCTGGCGGAAGCGCGCGACTGACGCGCACCCGCTCACCCGCGCCCGCGAGGAACGGCCACCGGCTCACATGAGTCGGTGGCCGTTCCCGCGTTCGGGCAAGGTCCCGATCGGGGAAAGGGGCTGTCGGACGGGCCCGGGGTGCGGCAAGATCCTTCAATGGAGCACGTTCGCGACGTAACTGACCTGCCGAAGGCCCATCTGCACCTGCACTTCACGGGGTCGATGCGCCCCACGACCCTGCTGGAGCTCGCCGACAAGTACGGGGTGCACCTCCCCGACGCGCTGACCAGCGGCGAGCCGCCCAAGCTCCGGGCCACCGACGAGCGCGGCTGGTTCCGCTTCCAGCGGCTGTACGACATCGCGCGCTCGTGTCTGCGCGCCCCCGAGGACATCCAGCGGCTGGTGCGCGAGGCCGCCGAGGAGGACGTGCGGGACGGCTCGGGCTGGCTGGAGATCCAGGTCGACCCCACGTCGTACGCGCCGATGCTCGGCGGGCTCATCCCGGCCCTGGAGATCATCCTGGACGCGGTCGAGTCGGCCGCGCGCGAGACCGGACTCGGTATGCGGGTCCTGGTCGCGGCGAACCGGATGAAGCACCCCCTGGACGCCCGCACCCTGGCCCGCCTCGCCGTGCGGTACGCGGACCGGGGCGTCGTCGGCTTCGGGCTCTCCAACGACGAGCGCCGGGGCATGGCACGCGACTTCGACCGCGCCTTCGCGATCGCCCGGGAGGGCGGTCTGCTGGCCGCGCCGCACGGCGGCGAGCTGACCGGCCCGGCGTCGGTGCGGGACTGCCTGGACGACCTGTACGCCACCCGCGTCGGCCACGGGGTGCGCGCCGCCGAGGACCCGCGGCTGCTGAAGCGGCTGGCCGAGCGCGGGATCACCTGCGAGGTCTGCCCCGCCTCCAACGTCGCCCTGGGCGTCTACGAGAAGCCCGAGGACGTCCCGCTGCGCACGCTGTTCGAGGCGGGCGTGCCGCTGGCGCTGGGCGCCGACGACCCGCTCCTGTTCGGCTCCCGGCTGGCCGCCCAGTACGAGATCGCCCGCCGCCACCACGGCTTCACCGACGCCGAACTGGCCGAGCTGGCGCGGCAGTCGGTACGGGGTTCGGCGGCGCCGGAAGAGGTGAAGGCGAAGCTGCTCGCGGGGGTGGACGCATGGCTGGCCGCGTGAGACGTCAGGCACCCTTGGCTACTGCTGGCTGAGTAAGTACCTATCCACCAGGGGAGGGTGACGCACATGAAGCTGACGGTTTTTGGTGCGACGGGCAGGATCGGCTCGGAGGTGGTCCGCCAGGCGCTGACCGCGGGCCACCAGGTGACGGCCGTGGTACGGGACCCGGCGCGGTTCACGGCGACGGGGCCGGGCCTGGAGGTGGTCCGGGGTGATCTGGCCTCCCCCGACTCCCTGCGCCCGGCGGTGGCGGGCCGGGACGCGGTGCTCTCGGGGCTCGGCGCGAACAAGCGGGCGGACGCGGCGGCGGGCATCACGGCCCGGCTGACCGGCTCGATCGTGAAGGCGATGGACGCGGAGGGGACCCGCCGCCTGCTGGTGGTGAGCGCGGGCCCGGTGGGCCCGGAGGCCCCCGACGACCCGTTCCTTGACCGCCTGACGCTGACGATCGTCACGCGCGTCCTCAAGGACGTCTACGAGGACCTGCGGCGTACGGAGGCCGTGCTGGCCGACTCTGCGCTGGACTGGACGGCGGTACGCCCGGTCCGCCTGGTCAACAAGCCGAGGACGGGCACCTACCGCACGGCCGTCGGGGCGACGCCGCGCAGCGCGCGCACGATCGGGCGGGCCGATGTGGCGGACGCGATGCTGGGGATGATCGACAACCAGGCGACGGTGAAGCAGGGAGTCTGCGTGGCGTACTGACCCCCGCCGGGTGGGGTCAGATCTCGGCGTTGACGGTCACCGGCTCGTTGACGAGGGTCACCCCGAAGGCCTGCTCCACGCCCGCGACGACCTCGCGGGCGAGCGCGAGCAGGTCCTCGGTGGTGGCGCCGCCGCGGTTGGTGAGGGCGAGGGTGTGCTTGGTGGAGATCCGGGCGGGCCCGGAGCCGTACCCCTTGGTGAACCCGGCCTTGTCGATGAGCCAGGCGGCGGAGGTCTTGGTGAGCCCGCCGCCGAGGTCCCAGGCGGGCGGCGAGACGTCGCGTCCGAGCCGCTGCTCGACCTTCCCGAGGAAAGCCCGGTACTCGCTCTCCTCCAGGATCGGATTGGTGAAAAAGGAGCCGGCGGACCAGGTGTCGTGATCGTCCGGGTCCAGCACCATGCCCTTGCCGGCCCGGAGCTTGAGGACGGTCTCGCGGGCGGTGGCGGCCGGGACGCGGTCGCCGGGCTCGACGCCGAGGGCGCGGGCGGTCTCGGCGTACTTGATGGGCGCGGAGAGCCCGCCGGCGTCCTCCAGCTCGAACCGGACGCGCAGGACGACGTACCGGTCGGGCCGGGCCTTGAACCGGCTGTGCCGATAGGAGAACGCGCACTCGTCGGCCGCCAGGACGACGGTATGCCGCTCGACCCGGTCGTACGCGACGACCTCGCGGATGGTGGAGGAGACCTCCTGGCCGTACGCGCCCACGTTCTGGATCGGGGTGGCGCCGGCGGATCCGGGGATCCCGGCCAGGCACTCGATCCCGGCGAGCCCGGCCTCCACGGTCCGGGCCACGACGTCGCTCCAGACCTCGCCCGCGGCCACGTCGAGCCGGGTGCCGTCGAGGGTGAACCCCCTGGTGGCGATCCGCAGGGCGGTCCCGGCGAACCCCTTGTCCCCGATGACGAGATTGCTGCCGCCGCCGATGACCAGCAGCGGCGTCCTGGCCTCATCCGCCTCCCGCACGGCCTCGATGACCTCGTCATCGGTACCGGCCGTCAACAGCCGCGCAGCCGGCCCACCGAGCCGGAAGGTGGTGAGGGGGGCGAGGGGGGTGTCGTGGAGTACGTGCACGGCTCTAGCGTACGGGGGCTTCGTCCGCGGCCTGGTGGGTGGCTGGTCGCGCAGTTCCCCGCGCCCCTGTTTGGGCCCGGTCTTCGTCTGCGGACCGTGGTGGGTTGCTCGCGCAGTTCCCCGCGCCCTTCTGGCGGCCGTCGTTCGTCTGCGGACCGTGGTGGGTTGCTCGCGCAGTTCCCCGCGCCCCTGAAAGCGCCCCTGCGGGGCGATCCTCGCAGCAACCCCGGCGACCCCGACCCCCCAGGGGCGCGGGGCTGTGACCTTTGCGGCTCCGCCGCGTGGGCGCGACCAGCCACCGACGGCCCGCAGACGAACGGGGGCCAGGGGCGAAGCCCCCTCCCGGCCGTCCGCCGGAGGACTTTCGGGAAGGGGCGGGGTGGGGGACAAACCCCCCGCCCCACACGCCGCATCACCCCACCAGCGCGTCCTCCCGAGCCGCCCCGGCCGCGGGCTCGGCCGAAGCCGCCCCCGCCACAGACGCCCGCGGCAGGCACACCGCACTGACCGCCGCCAGGGCCACAACCCCCGCCCCGACCCACAGCGCCGGCCGCAGCCCGTCCACGAAGGCGGACGCCGACCCGTACCCGCCCGACGCGGAGAACACCGCCGCCAGGACGGCGACGCCCAGCGCCCCGCCCACCTCCCGCAACGCGTTGTTCGCCCCGGACGCGATCCCCTGCTCGGAGGGCCGCACGCTCGACATCACCAGGTTCGCCGCCGGCGCGAAGTACAGCGCCATCCCGACCCCGCTGACCACCAGCGCCGGCAGCTGCGTCCCGTAGGACACGTCCGGCGTCACGATCAGGGCGAACCACGCGAGCCCGATCGCCTGGAGCGCGAGCCCCACCGTCACCACGGGCCGTCCCCCGATCCGGTCGGACAGGATGCCCGCGACCGGCGCGACCAGGAGCGGCATGGCGGTCCACGGCAGCATCCGCAGCCCCGCCTCGGTCGGCGAGTAGCCGAGCACGCCCTGCAGGAACTGGCTGAGCAGGAAGATCGAGCCGAACATCCCGACGAACATCAGCAGGCTGGACAGGTTGATCGCCGCGAACGCCCGGCTCCGGAACAGCCGCATCGGCAGCACCGGCGCCTCGCTGACGCTCCCGTGCCAGACGAACGCGCCGAGCAGAGCCGTACCGAGCACGAGCCCCGCCAGCACCGTCGGGCTGTTCCAGCCGTCCACGTTGCCCCGGATCAGGCTGTACACGATCCCGAAGAGCCCCAAGCTGGCCAGCACCGTGCCACGGATGTCGAGCCGCGCCCCGCTCCCGTACGACTCCGCCAGCCGCAGTCGCGCCAGCGGCAGCACCGCCACGCCGAGCGGAACGTTCAGCCAGAAGATCCACTGCCAGGAGAAGTGCTCGGTCAGCGCCCCGCCGATCAGCGGCCCGCTGGCCACGGCGAGCCCGTTGACCGCGCCCCATATCCCGTACGCCAGACCCCGCTTCGCCGCCGGTACCGCCGCCGTGAGCAGCGTGAGCGTCAGCGGCATCATGATCGCCGCGCCGACGCCCTGGACCGCCCGCGCCGCGACCAGTCCGTCGATCCCGGGCGCCAGCGCCGCCGCGGCGGACGCACCGGTGAAGATCGTCAGCCCGATGAGGAAGAGCTTGCGGCGCCCGAACCGGTCGCCGAGCGCCGCCCCGAACATCAGCAGGACGGCGAAGGTGAGGGTGTACGCGCTGACCGTCCACTCCAGATCGTCCAGCGCTCCGCCCAGGTCCTCGCGGATCGACGGCAGGGCGGTGGTGACGACGAGGTTGTCGAGCGCCGCCATGAACCCGGCGATGCTGGTGATGACGAGTGCCCAGACCGCGCCCCCGCGCCGGGCCGTACCGCGATCGTCCGCGTGATCCTTCACGTTCACGCTCACGTTCTCCTGCTCGTGTGCCTGCTCGTGTACCTGCTCGGACATCTCTTTCCCCTGTTGTTAGTTATCAGTTACTAACTTTCGAGCGCATACGGATCCCCCCGCACCGCCCCGGACCGCCCGGCGGCTACTTCTCCAGCCGCCCCTTCACCCGCGCGGATGGATAGATCTCCTCCCACACGCGATGCTCGGGAGGGAACCCGATCGCCACCAGCGTGTTGATCAGCATCCCGTAGGCCAGGAACGTCGTGGTGTCCTTGTAGCCCTCCAGCGGGATGGAGACCGTGTCCCACAGCTCCATCCACTCCCGCCGGACGGCCTCACCGAAGGTGTGGTCCCCCGCCGCCTCTGCCGCGGCGACCGCCACGTACACCTGCATCTGCATGAGCAGCCGCTCCGGCTCCTCCGCGATGACCCGCGTGTACGCGTTCGCCATCGCGTGCACCGCCTCCTCGCCCCGCAGGTCCTTCGAGGCCTCGGCGAACATCCGGACGGTGTCCTCCATGCAGCGGTGCATCGCCGCGAGGAAGATCGCCGGCTTGTTGGGGAAGAGCCGGAACAGGTACGGCTGCGAGACACCCACCCGCTTGGCGATCGCCTCGGTGGACGTTCCGTAGTAGCCGCGGTGAGCGAACTCGCTCATCGCCGCCCGTACGACGCTCTCGCGCCGCTCTTCCGCGCTCATCCTGACCATGGAGATAAAGTTAGTGGCTAATAACTAACTTCGCAACCCCTGGGGACCCCGAAGAACGGCCGCCGGTCTCCCGCCCCGGCGGCCGCTCGTGGGCTGCCGCTGGTTACCCGCCCCAGTGGCCGCCCGTGGGCTGCTGCCGCTGGCTTCCCGGCCCGGCGGCCGCCCGTGGGCTCACGCCAGCACGACCACCGCGCGCGACATCCCCAGCACCTTCTGGCCCGCGCTCATGGCCGTCAGGTCAACCCGGACCGTCCTCGCCTCGTCGTCCAGCTTGGCCGCGACCTTGGCGCTGACCTCGACGAGTGCTCCCGTCTCGTCGTTCGGCACGACGACCGGCTTGGTGAACCGCACCCCGTACTCCACGACCGCAGCCGGGTCGCCCACCCAGTCGGTGACCACCCGGATCGCCGAGGCCATGGTGAACATGCCGTGCGCGATGACGTCGGGCAGCCCGACCTCCTTGGCGAACTTCTCGTTCCAGTGGATCGGGTTGAAGTCGCCCGAGGCGCCCGCGTACTGCACGAGTGTGGCGCGACTCACGGGGAAGGACTGCGCCGGCAGCTCGGTGCCGGTCTCCACGTCCTCGTAACGGATCTTGGCGCTCATCGTCACTCCCCCTCGGCCGCGCGGGCCACGAGCTTGGTGAAGGCGGTCACGACGTGCTCGCCCGCCTCGTCGTGGACCTCGCCGCGGATGTCCAGGATGTCGTTGCCCGCGAGGGACTTGATCGCCTCGATGGTGGAGGTCACGGTGAGCCGGTCCCCCGCCCGCACCGGGCGCTTGTACGCGAACTTCTGGTCGCCGTGCACGACCCGGCTGTAGTCCAGGCCCAGCTGCGGGTCCTGGATCACGTCGCCGGCCGCCTTGAACGTGATGGCAAACACAAAAGTCGGCGGCGCGATCACATCGGGGTGCCCGAGCGCCTTGGCGGCCTCGGGGTCCGTGTACGCGGGGTTGGCGTCCCCCACGGCCTCGGCGAATTCGCGGATCTTCTCCCGGCCGACCTCGTACGGCGCGGTGGGCGGATAGGTCCGCCCCACGAAGGACTGGTCGAGCGCCATGGGCTCGCAACCTCCTGCTTGATGATCTACGGAAGGGTGATCAACGGAACGGTGATCTACAGAACGATGATCCACCGAACGGTGATCTACCGAACGGGGTACGACGAGAGGCCGCTCCCCATGTGCAGGGAACGGCCTCTCGTACGAGCCTGAGTGCTAAACCCGTGATTAGCGGGTCTCGCGGTGCGCGGTGTGCGAGTTGCAGCGCGGGCAGTGCTTCTTCATCTCAAGACGGTCCGGGTTGTTACGCCGGTTCTTCTTGGTGATGTAGTTCCGCTCCTTGCACTCCACGCAGGCCAGCGTGATCTTCGGGCGGACGTCGGTGGCAGCCACGTGAGTGCTCCTTGGACGGACGGTTAGACGGATGAACGCATAAAAGAGTAGCCGATCGGGAGACCGACCCCACAATCGGCTACTGGTGCTACTTTGAGTAGCGGTGACCGGACTTGAACCGGTGACACAGCGATTATGAGCCGCTTGCTCTACCGACTGAGCTACACCGCTTTGATGATCCGGTCCCCGCTTGTGGGCGGGGACCCTCTCACCAGAGCCCCAATACGGAATCGAACCGTAGACCTTCTCCTTACCATGGAGACGCTCTACCGACTGAGCTATTGGGGCGAGCGATGAAGACATTACACGGTCGGCTGCCGATCGCCCAAATCCGTTTCGCCGCGCGGTCGCGGACCCGTCGGACGGCCGTGGTGAGGGCGGCCGCCGTGGGGGCGCGTGGGGGTCGAGGGGCAGGTGGGACATGGCGGCGGGGCATGGGGCGGGGCATGGCCCGGAGCCGATCCGGGCTGGTCGCGAGCCGGTCGCCGGTCGATCCCGAGCTGGTCGCGAGCCGATCCTCGACCCGGCCGCCGGTCGATCCCCGAACCGGCCGCGAGCCGGTCCCCGAGCGGGCCGCCGGTCGATCCCGAGCTGGTCGCGAGCTGGTCGCGGGCCGCTTCCCTCGGCTTCTGTGCGCCTTCCGCTTCCGCGCGACCTCCGCGCACCTTCCGCTTCCGGGGCAACTTCCACACGCCCGGCCCCAGGCGTCCCGTACGCCACTCGTGGCCACACCGGTACGACTATTGCGCTCCTCCTCGATGCGCGCGAGGTGCGCCCCTAGGCTCGGATCACGCTGCGTGATCTTGCCCTGAAGGCCCCGCGGGGCCCCGAGGAACCTGGAGCGCGATGTCCGACAGCCAGTCGCAGCCGGCCCACTCCCCCGGCACCGGGGACGGCCCCGCCGAGGCCGCCACCACGCTCCTGCTGTCCGGCGCACGGCTCGCCGACGGCCGGACCGTGGACGTCCGGCTCGGCGGCGGCCGCATCGAGGCCGTCGGGACCGCGGGCAGCCTCGCCGCGCACTTCTCCAAGGTCGACCTGAACGGCTTCCTGCTGCTCCCGGCGCCCGCCGAGCCGCACGCGCACGGCGACACGGCGCTGACCGCGTTCGGCCCCGAGGGCCCGGTCTCGTACGCGACGGAGGACGTCCAGCGCCGCGCCACCGAGGCCGCCCTGCTCCAGCTCGGCCACGGCGCGACGGCGCTGCGCTCGCACGTGCGGATCGACGACGTACGGGGGCTTGAACCGCTGGAGGCCGCCCTGCAGACCCGCCGCTCGCTGCGCGGACTCGCCGAGCTGAACGTGGTGGCGGTGCCCCGGCTGCTGACCGGCGCGGCGGGCGCGGACGGGCTGGCGATGCTGCGGGACGCGGTGAAGATGGGCGCGGCGGTGGTCGGCGGCTGCCCGGACCTCGACCCGGACCCGGCCGGGTACACGGAGGCGGTCCTGGAGGTCGCCGCCGAGCACGGCTGCGCGGTCGACCTCCACACGGACGGCGACGACCCCGCGCGCGTGGCCCGGCTCGCGGCGATGACCGCCGGGCTGCGCCCGGGCGTGGCGATCGGCCCCTGCGCCGGCCTGTCCCGGCTGCCCTACGAGACGGCGGCGCGGGCGGCGGACCAGCTCGCGGCGGCGGGCGTCGCGGTGGTCTGCCTGCCGCAGGGCGGCTGCGGCATGACGGAACGTCAGGGAACGTCCCGTCAGGGCATGCCGCCCGTACGGATGCTGAAGGCGGCGGGGGTGCGGGTGGCGGCGGGCAGCGGCGCACTGCGCGACCTGGCCAACCCGGTGGGCCGGGGCGACCCGTTGGAGGCCGCGTACCTCCTCGCCTCCCAGGCGGGCCTGCGCCCGGAGGACGCGTACGGCGCCGTGAGCACGGCGGCCCGGGAGGCGATGGGCCTGCCCGAGGTCCGCGTGGAGGCGGGCTTCCCGGCGGAGCTCCTGGCCGTACGCGGCGAACGCATCGCGGGCGTCCTGTCCCTCGCGTACAGCCGCATCGTCATCCACCGCGGCCGGGTGGTGGCTCGGACGAGCGCGGTACGGGAGTACTGCGACTCGGCGGTGACGGTGGCACTGGACCTGCCACGGCAGGGGCGGTCGGATCAGGGGCGGGGGGATCAGGGGCGGGGGGATTCCGGGGGGTGAGGTCCGCTGGACGCGGATGGGGGGGGCGGGGTCGGCGCGGGGCGGGCGGGGGCGGGCAGGGCAGGGCGGGGGCACAGGCCGGGCGGGGCCGGGGCACCCGAAGGGGCGAGCGGGGAGGGGCGAGCGGTGCCCAGGACCCGGGCTGGGTGGGCCGGGCGGGCGGA
>NZ_JBFAAD010000030.1:0-91774 GCF_040639555.1 Streptomyces sp. NPDC023838 | reverse complement strand
TACGAGGGCTCTCGCCCGGCGCGCCGAGAGCACGCACCAGACGCCGCCGGACCGCCCTTCGGGCGACGACGGGAATTTGACGACAGGCCCTAGTAGGGCGCGTGGGGAACTGCGCGACAGCCACGGACGGCCCGCAGCGGAAAAACAACCGGGGCGAAGCCCAGAGAGCCGGTCCGGCGACTGAGGACGACCCGGCCACCGGGACGGCCCCCGGAAGGACGCGCAGAAACGGCCAACGCCCGCCCCCGCTCATACGCTCGACGCATGTCAGAGGTGTATGGGATCCGCCGCAGCTGGCTGCGGGACCGCTGCGCGGCCGCCGGCAGCGCCGCCGCGCTGGTCTCGCGCCCGGCCAACGTCCGCTACCTCGCGGGCGGCGCCCCACCCGGTGCCGTACTGCTGCTGGGCCCGGCCGAGGACGTCCTGCTCTGCCCCCGTACGCCCACCGGCGACCTCGTCGAGGGGCGGCTCGACGAGCTGCTGCGCGTCACGGTGCTGCCCACCCCCTCCGGCGACCCGGCGGTCGCGGCGGCCGACCTGGCGCAGGCGTCCGGCGCCGACTCGCTGAGCGTGGAGGAGCACGACCTCACCGTCGCCCGGCACCGCGCGATCGGCTCGGTCGCGCCCCGGCTGCTCCTCGGCGATCTCGGGGGAGCGGTCGAGCAGAAGCGGCTGGTCAAGGACGAGGAGGAGATCGCGTGTCTGCGCATCGCGGCCGAGATCGCCGACCAGGCGCTCGGTGAGCTCCTGGAGTCGATCCTCGTCGGCCGCACCGAGCGCCACCTCGCCCTGGAGCTGGAGCGCCGCCTGGTGGACCACGGCGCCGACGGCCCGGCCTTCGCCACCTCCGTCGGCACCGGCCCCAACTCCGGCCGCGGCGGCCACCGGCCCTCCGACCGGCGGGTCGAGGAAGGCGATTTCCTCTCCGTCTGCCTCGGCGCCACCTACCGCGGCTACCGCTGCGAGACCGGCCGCACCTTCGTCATCGGGACCACCCCGGCCGACTGGCAGATCGAGCTGTACGACGTCGTCTTCGCCGCTCAGCGGGCCGGGAGGGAGGCGCTGGCGCCGGGTGCCGAGTACCGTGCGGTGGACCGCGCGGCACGCCAGGTGCTGGACGCGGCGGGCCACGCGGAGGGCCTGGCAGCGTGCACCGGACACGGCGTCGGCCTCGAAATCAGCGAGGACCCGCAGCTCGCACCTGGAGCCATGGGTAAACTGGACGCTTGCGTGCCGGTCACCGTCGAACCGGGGGTCCACCTCCCGGGCCGGGGTGGTGTCCGAATCGATGACACGCTCGTCGTCCGCCCCGAGGCGGATGGCGGGCCAGAGCTACTCACCATTACGACCAAGGAACTGCTCGCGCTCTAGCTCCGCTGTGCCGCGCACCCTCGGTCCCACCAGCTTCAGTCCAGGAGATTCCGCAACCGTGGCTTCCACGAACGACCTCAAGAACGGCATGGTGCTCAAGCTCGACGGGGGCCAGCTCTGGTCCGTCGTCGAGTTCCAGCACGTCAAGCCCGGCAAGGGCCCGGCCTTCGTGCGCACCAAGCTCAAGCACGTGCTCTCCGGCAAGGTCGTCGACAAGACCTTCAACGCCGGCACGAAGGTCGAGACCGCCACCATCGACCGCCGTGACATGCAGTTCTCGTACATGGACGGCGAGTACTTCGTCTTCATGGACATGGACACCTACGACCAGCTCATGGTCGACCGCAAGTCCGTCGGCGACGCCGCCAACTTCCTGATCGAGGGCTTCACCGCCTCGGTGGCGCAGCACGAGGGCGAGGTGCTCTACGTGGAGCTGCCGGCCGCCGTCGAGCTCGTCATCCAGGAGACCGAGCCGGGTGTCCAGGGCGACCGCTCCACGGGTGGCACCAAGCCCGCCACCCTGGAGACCGGCTACCAGATCCAGGTGCCGCTCTTCATCACCACCGGTGAAAAGGTCAAGGTCGACACCCGCACGAGCGACTACCTCGGCCGGGTGAACAGCTAACCGTGGCTGCCCGGAACAAGGCGCGCAAGCGCGCCTTCCAGATCCTCTTCGAGGCCGACCAGCGCGGTGAGTCCGTGCAGACGGTCCTCGCGGACTGGGTGCGCCACTCGCGGTCCGACGACCGCCAGCCGCCGGTCAACGAGTACACGATGCAGCTCGTCGAGGGGTACGCGCAGTACGAGGCGCGCATCGACGACCTCATCTCCACGTACTCCGTCGACTGGACGCTCGACCGCATGCCGGTCGTCGACCGCAACATCCTGCGGCTCGGGACGTACGAGCTGGTCTGGGAGGACGAGACGCCGGACGCCGTCGCGATCGACGAGGCGGTGCAGCTGGCGAAGGAGTTCTCCACGGACGACTCCCCGGCCTTCGTGAACGGGCTGCTGGCCCGCTTCAAGGACCTCAAGCCGAGTCTTCGCCGGGACGCCTAGCCTCCGAGGGGCCAGGCGCCAGGCATCACGAAGGGGCCCGCTGTACGTGCGTACAGCGGGCCCCTTCGTCATGTCCTGGCCGGGACGGTCGCCCGGGTGTGCGGGGAGCGCAGAAAGCCGCCGGGCCGGCCAGGACCCCGAAAGATCCCGGCCGGCCCGGCGGCGGCACGTTTCTGCTGAAGCGGCGTGGGCTCAGTTGTCCTCGTGGGCGACCGCGCGGCGCGCGTCCGCGTCCAGGACGCCCCAGCTGATCAACTGCTCGGTGAGGACCGAGGGCGACTGGTCGTAAATCACGGCGAGGGTGCGCAGGTCGTCCTGACGGATCGACAGCACCTTGCCGTTGTAGTCGCCGCGCTGCGACTGGATCGTGGCCGCATACCTCTGCAGCGGGCCCGCCTTCTCCGGCGGGACGTGCGCGAGGCGCTCCAGGTCGAGCACGAGCTTCGGCGGCGGCTCGGCCGCGCCGCCGGGCGTGGTGCCGGGCAGCAGCTCCTGCACCGGGACCCCGTAGAAGTCCGCCAGCTCGGCAAGGCGCTGTACGGTCACGGCGCGGTCGCCGCGCTCGTACGACCCGACCACGACGGCCTTCCAGCGGCCCTGGGACTTCTCCTCCACACCATGGAGGGACAGGCCCTGCTGGGTGCGGATGGCGCGGAGCTTGGCCCCGAGCTGTTTTGCGTATTCGCTGGACATATAGCTCCCCGGACGCTGTGACAACGTGCGGCTCCGCCGCGTGGCTGGTAACTCACTGTGAGGTTACGCAGCGTTACTTGCCCGCGTCAAGCCGAATGGTCCACACCCCCACCCCAGACGGGTGACGACCCCGTGTGAAGACGGGCAAAGGCCCTGGTACCGTGGACGCTGTAATTCCGACGTCCTTTAAGGTCCGTCCCGTGAGGCGGAGAAGGAGGTCCGTTTCGTATGGACACGCATCAGAGCGATCCGGCGCGCCCCGTTCTCGAGGGTCCCGACATCGCGCGGGTACTGACCCGTATCGCCCACGAGATCGTCGAACGCGCCAAGGGCGCCGACGACGTGGTCCTGCTCGGCATTCCCACCCGTGGCGTCTTCCTCGCCCGCAGGCTGGCCGACAAGCTCGAAGAGATCACCGCGGGCAAGATCCCGGTCGGCTCGCTCGACATCACCATGTACCGCGACGACCTGCGGATGCACCCGCCGCGCGCGCTGGCCCGCACCGAGATCCCCGGTGACGGACTCGACGGCAAGCTGGTGGTCCTCGTGGACGACGTGCTCTTCTCCGGCCGCACCATCCGCGCCGCGCTCGACGCGCTGAACGACCTCGGCCGCCCGCGCGCCGTGCAGCTCGCCGTCCTCGTCGACCGCGGCCACCGCGAACTCCCGATCCGCGCCGACTACGTCGGCAAGAACCTCCCGACGTCGCTGCGGGAGACGGTCAAGGTCCTGCTCGCCGAGGAGGACGGCCGCGACGCCGTGCTGCTCGGTGCCAAGCGGACCTCCCCGGCCGGCGAGCAGTAGTTCCCTTCCGCACGGAGTACGGGTCGCACCGGCCCGTGCGGTACTTCTGCGCGCCCGCACGCCCGAACCTCCACCCTCCTGGAGAAGAAACCAGATGAAGCGTCACCTCATCTCGGCCGCCGACCTCACCCGCGACGACGCCGTGCTCATCCTCGACACGACCGAAGAGATGGCCCGGGTCGCCGACCGGCCGATCAAGAAGCTGCCCACCCTGCGCGGCCGTACCGTCGTCAACCTCTTCTTCGAGGACTCGACCCGCACCCGGATCTCGTTCGAGGCCGCCGAGAAGCGGCTGTCCGCGGACGTCATCAACTTCACCGCCAAGGGGTCGAGCGTGTCCAAGGGCGAGTCCCTGAAGGACACCGCCCAGACCCTGGAAGCCATGGGCGTGGACGCCGTCGTCATCCGGCACGGCGCCTCCGGCGCGCCCTACCGGCTCGCCACCTCCGACTGGATCGACGCGGCCGTCATCAACGCCGGCGACGGCACCCACCAGCACCCCACCCAGGCCCTCCTCGACGCCTTCACCATGCGCCGCCGCCTGGTCGGCCGGGACGCCGGGCTCGGCCAGGACCTGGCCGGCAAGCGCATCACCATCGTCGGCGACGTGCTGCACAGCCGGGTGGCCCGCTCCAACGTGGACCTGCTGCACACGCTGGGCGCCGAGGTCACCCTGGTGGCCCCGCCCACCCTGCTGCCGGTCGGCGTCGACCACTGGACCTGCGACGTCAGTTACGACCTCGACAGCGTGCTGCCGAAGTCCGACGCGGTGATGATGCTTCGTGTGCAGCGCGAGCGGATGAACGCCGCCTTCTTCCCGACCGAGCGCGAGTACTCGCGGCGGTACGGCCTGGACGGCGAACGGATGGCGAAGATGCCCGAGCACGGCATCGTGATGCACCCCGGCCCGATGGTCCGGGGCATGGAGATCACCGCCGAGGTCGCCGACTCCGACCGCTGCACCGTCGTCGAGCAGGTCGCCAACGGCGTCCACACCCGTATGGCGGTCCTCTATCTGCTTCTGGGCGGCAACGAGCCCGCCGTCAGCCACGCCCGCCCCGTCGATTCGGAGACCAAGTAATCATGAGCAAGATCCTCATCCGTGGTGCGAAGGTCCTGGGCGGCGAGGTCCAGGACGTCCTGATCGACGGCGAGAAGGTCGCGGCCGTCGGTAGCGGGCTCTCCGAAGAGGGCGCCCAGGTGATCGAGGCCGACGGGCAGATCCTGCTCCCCGGTCTCGTCGACCTCCACACCCATCTGCGCGAGCCGGGCCGCGAGGACTCCGAGACCGTCCTGACCGGCACCCAGGCCGCCGCCCGCGGCGGCTACACCTCGGTGTTCGCCATGGCCAACACCTTCCCGGTCGCCGACACCGCGGGCGTCGTCGAGCAGGTCTGGCGGCTCGGCCGCGAGCACGGCTACTGCGACGTGCAGCCCATCGGCGCCGTCACCGTCGGCCTGGAGGGCAAGCAGCTCGCCGAGCTCGGCGCGATGCACGACTCTGCTGCCGGGGTCACCGTCTTCTCCGACGACGGCAAGTGCGTCGACGACGCCGTGATCATGCGCCGCGCGCTGGAGTACGTGAAGGCGTTCGGCGGCGTCGTCGCCCAGCACGCCCAGGAGCCCCGCCTCACCGAGGGCGCCCAGATGAACGAGGGCATCGTCTCCGCCGAGCTCGGCCTGGGCGGCTGGCCCGCCGTCGCCGAGGAGTCGATCATCGCGCGCGACGTGCTGCTCGCCGAGCACGTCGGCTCCCGGGTCCACATCTGCCACCTCTCCACGGCCGGCTCGGTCGAGATCGTCCGCTGGGCCAAGTCGCGCGGCATCGACGTCACCGCCGAGGTGACCCCGCACCACCTGCTCCTCACCGACGAGCTGGTCCGCTCGTACAACCCGGTCTACAAGGTGAACCCGCCGCTGCGCACCGAGGCCGACGTCATGGCGCTGCGCGAGGCGCTCGCCGACGGCACGATCGACATCGTCGCCACCGACCACGCCCCGCACCCGCACGAGGACAAGGACTGCGAGTGGGCCGCGGCCGCCATGGGCATGGTGGGCCTGGAGACCGCGCTCTCCGTCGTCCAGCACACGATGGTCGACTCCGGCCTGATGAACTGGGCCGACGTCGCCGACCGCATGTCGTTCAAGCCCGCCCGGATCGGCGGCGCCGAGGACCACGGCCGCCCCGTCTCGGCAGGCGAGCCCGCCAACCTGACCCTGGTGGATCCGGCATACCGTGGTCCCGTGAACCCCGCGGGCTTCGCCTCCCGCAGCCGCAACACCCCGTACGAGGGCCGTGAGCTGCCGGGTCGCGTCACCCACACCTTCCTGCGGGGCAGGGCGACGGTCGTGGACGGGAAGCTGGCATGACACCTGCACTCTTCAATCTCGGCGCATCGACGCTGGCCGCCGAGCAGAAGTCGGCCGAAGTGACGCACTGGGGGGCCCGGATCGCCTGGGTCGTCGGCGTGCTGATCTTCATCGGCTTCGTGTACTGGCTGATGCGCCAGGGCTGGAAGTGGCGCGGCACCCTCCAGTCGGACCTGCCGGAGCTGCCCGCCGTGCCCAAGGCGACCGGCCCGGCGACACTGAGCATGAGCGGCCGCTACCACGGCTCCACCACGGCCGGGCAGTGGCTCGACCGGATCGTCGCGCACGGCCTGGGCGTGCGCAGCAAGGCCGAGCTCACCCTGACGGCCGAGGGAGTCAACGTCGTACGCCCCGGGGCGAACGACTTCTTCATCCCGGCCCAGGCCCTGCGAGAGGCCCGGTCCGAGAAGGCCATCGCCGGAAAGGTCCTCCCGGAGGGCGGCCTGCTGGTCGTCACCTGGGCCCACGGCGACAAGCTGATCGACTCCGGCTTCCGCTCCGACCGGGCGTCCGAGCACGCCGCCTGGATCGAGGCCATCAACTCCATGAACCACCCCACCACCACGACGGAAGGCGCCGCACGATGACGACCTCCACCAGAGGAGCCAAGGCTCCCGCAGTACTCGTCCTGGAGGACGGCCGCACGTTCCACGGCCGCGCCTACGGGGCCGTGGGGGTGACCTTCGGCGAGGCCGTGTTCTCCACCGGCATGACCGGCTACCAGGAGACCCTCACCGACCCGTCGTACCACCGCCAGGTCGTCGTGATGACCGCGCCGCACGTCGGCAACACCGGCGTCAACGACGACGACCCCGAGTCGCAGCGGATCTGGGTCGCCGGTTACGTCGTCCGCGACCCCGCGCGCGTGCCCTCCAACTGGCGCGCCAAGCGCTCGCTCGACGAGGAGCTGCGCCAGCAGGGCGTCGTCGGCATCAGCGGCATCGACACCCGCGCCCTCACCCGCCATCTGCGCGAGCGCGGCGCGATGCGCGTCGGCATCTTCTCCGGCAACGCGCTGCCCGACGCGGGCACCATGCTCGCCGAGGTCCGCCAGGCCCCCGAGATGCAGGGCGCGGACCTCTCCGCGGAGGTCGCCACCAAGGAGACGTACGTCGTCCCCGCGATCGGTGAGAAGAAGTTCACCGTCGCCGCCGTCGACCTCGGCATCAAGGGCATGACCCCGCACCGGATGGCCGAGCGCGGCATCGAGGTGCACGTGCTGCCCGCGACCGCCACGGCCGAGGACGTGTACGCGGTCAACCCCGACGGCGTGTTCTTCTCCAACGGCCCGGGCGACCCGTCCACCGCCGACGGCCCGGTCTCCGTGATGAAGGCCGTGCTGGAGCGGAAGACCCCGCTGTTCGGCATCTGCTTCGGCAACCAGATCCTGGGCCGCGCGCTCGGCTTCGGCACGTACAAGCTGAAGTACGGCCACCGCGGCATCAACCAGCCCGTGCAGGACCGCACGACCGGCAAGGTCGAGGTCACCGCGCACAACCACGGATTCGCCGTCGACGCCCCGCTCGACAAGGTCTCCGACACCCCCTTCGGCCGCGCCGAGGTCTCCCACGTCTGCCTCAACGACAACGTGGTGGAGGGCCTCCAGCTGCTCGACCAGCCGGCCTTCAGCGTCCAGTACCACCCCGAGGCGGCAGCGGGCCCGCACGACGCCGCCTACCTGTTCGACCGCTTCGTAGAGCTCATGGAGGGCCAGCGTGCCTAAGCGCACCGATATCCAGTCCGTCCTGGTCATCGGCTCCGGCCCGATCGTCATCGGCCAGGCAGCGGAGTTCGACTACTCCGGCACCCAGGCCTGCCGTGTGCTGAAGGCCGAGGGCCTGCGGGTCATCCTGGTGAACTCCAACCCGGCCACGATCATGACCGACCCGGAGATCGCCGACGCCACGTATGTCGAGCCGATCACCCCGGAGTTCGTCGAGAAGATCATCGCGAAGGAGCGCCCCGACGCGCTGCTGCCGACGCTGGGCGGCCAGACCGCGCTGAACACCGCGATCTCCATGCACGAGCAGGGCGTCCTGGAGAAGTACGGCGTCGAGCTGATCGGCGCCAACGTCGAGGCGATCAACAAGGGCGAGGACCGCGACCTGTTCAAGGGTGTCGTCGAGGCCGTCAAGGCGAAGATCGGCTACGGCGAGTCGGCCCGCTCGGTCATCTGCCACTCGATGGACGACGTGATCGCGGGCGTCGACACCCTGGGCGGCTACCCCGTGGTGGTGCGGCCCTCGTTCACGATGGGCGGTGCGGGTTCCGGCTTCGCGCATGATGAGGAGGAGCTGCGCCGTATCGCCGGCCAGGGTCTGACGCTGTCGCCGACCACCGAGGTGCTCCTGGAGGAGTCCATCCTCGGCTGGAAGGAGTACGAGCTGGAGCTGATGCGGGACAAGCACGACAACGTCGTGGTCGTCTGTTCGATTGAGAACTTCGACCCGATGGGTGTGCACACCGGTGATTCGATCACGGTGGCGCCGTCGATGACGCTGACCGACCGTGAGTATCAGCGGCTGCGTGACATCGGTATCGCGATCATCCGTGAGGTGGGTGTGGATACGGGTGGCTGCAACATCCAGTTCGCGGTGAACCCGGATGACGGCCGGATCATTGTGATCGAGATGAACCCGCGTGTGTCGCGCTCCTCCGCACTCGCCTCGAAGGCGACCGGTTTCCCGATCGCGAAGATCGCCGCGAAGCTGGCCGTCGGTTACACGCTGGACGAGATCCCGAACGACATCACGGAGAAGACCCCCGCCTCGTTCGAGCCGACCCTGGATTATGTGGTGGTCAAGGCTCCCCGCTTCGCCTTCGAGAAGTTCCCCTCCGCCGACTCGACGCTGACCACCACCATGAAGTCGGTGGGCGAGGCGATGGCGATCGGCCGGAACTTCACCGAGGCTTTGCAGAAGGCGCTGCGCTCGCTGGAGAAGAAGGGCTCGCAGTTCACCTTCACCGGCGAGACCGGCGACAAGGCCGAGCTGCTGCGCGAGGCGGTGCGCCCGACCGACGGCCGGATCAACACGGTCATGCAGGCGATCCGGGCGGGTGCCACGCCCGAGGAGGTCTTCGACGCCACGAAGATCGACCCGTGGTTCGTGGACCAGCTCTTCCTGATCAAGGAGATCGCGGACGAGCTCGCGGCCGCCGCCAAGCTGGAGCCCGAGCTGCTGGCCGAGGCCAAGCGGCACGGCTTCTCGGACGCCCAGATCGCCGAGATCCGGGGCCTGCGCGAGGACGTGGTGCGCGAGGTGCGCCACGCCCTGGGGGTGCGCCCCGTCTACAAGACGGTCGACACCTGCGCCGCCGAGTTCGCGGCGAAGACCCCGTACTTCTACTCGTCCTACGACGAGGAGTCCGAGGTCGCGCCGCGCGAGAAGCCCGCGGTGATCATCCTGGGCTCGGGCCCGAACCGTATCGGGCAGGGCATCGAGTTCGACTACTCCTGTGTGCACGCCTCGTTCGCGCTGAGCGAGGCGGGCTATGAGACGGTGATGGTCAACTGCAACCCGGAGACGGTTTCCACCGACTACGACACCTCCGACCGCCTCTACTTCGAGCCGCTCACCCTCGAAGACGTCCTGGAGATCGTCCACGCCGAGACGCTGGCCGGCCCGGTGGCGGGCGTGGTGGTGCAGCTGGGCGGTCAGACCCCGCTGGGCCTGGCCCAGGCGCTCAAGGACAACGGCGTCCCGGTCGTCGGCACCCCGCCGGAGGCCATCCACGCCGCCGAGGACCGCGGCGCCTTCGGCCAGGTCCTGGCCGAGGCGGGGCTGCCCGCCCCCAAGCACGGCACCGCCACCACCTTCGCGGGCGCGAAGGCCATCGCGGACGAGATCGGCTACCCCGTGCTGGTGCGCCCCTCGTACGTGCTCGGCGGGCGCGGGATGGAGATCGTCTACGACGAGGCGCGCCTTGAGGCGTATATCGCGGAGTCCACCGAGATCTCCCCGACCCGCCCGGTCCTGGTCGACCGGTTCCTGGACGACGCCATCGAGATCGACGTGGACGCCCTCTACGACGGCACCGAGCTCTACCTCGGCGGCGTCATGGAGCACATCGAGGAAGCCGGCATCCACTCCGGCGACTCCGCCTGCGCCCTGCCCCCCATCACGCTCGGCGGCCACGACATCAAGCGCCTGCGCGCCTCCACCGAGGCGATTGCCAAGGGCGTCGGCGTACGCGGCCTGATCAACATCCAGTTCGCGATGGCAGGCGACATCCTCTACGTCCTGGAGGCCAACCCGCGCGCCTCGCGCACGGTCCCCTTCACCTCGAAGGCGACCGCGGTGCCGCTCGCCAAGGCCGCGGCCCGTATCAGCCTGGGTGCCAGCATTGCTGAGCTGCGGGCGGAGGGCCTGCTGCCGAAGAACGGCGACGGCGGCACGCTGCCGCTGGACGCGCCGATCTCGGTGAAGGAGGCGGTGATGCCCTGGAGCCGCTTCCGCGACATCCACGGCCGCGGTGTCGACACCGTGCTCGGGCCGGAGATGCGCTCCACCGGTGAGGTCATGGGCATCGACTCGGTCTTCGGCACCGCCTACGCCAAGTCGCAGGCGGGGGCTTATGGTCCGCTGCCGACGAAGGGGCGTGCGTTCATCTCGGTCGCCAACCGTGACAAGCGCTCGATGATCTTCCCGGCGCGTGAGCTCGTCGCTCACGGCTTCGAACTCCTCGCGACCTCCGGCACCGCGGAGGTCCTCAAGCGCAACGGCATCAACGCCACCGTGGTACGCAAGCAGTCGGAGGGAGAGGGCCCGGGCGGTGAGAAGACGATCGTCCAGCTCATCCATGACGGTCAGGTCGACCTCATCGTCAACACCCCCTACGGCACCGGCGGCCGCCTCGACGGCTACGAGATCCGTACGGCGGCGGTGGCGCGCAGCGTCCCGTGCCTGACCACCGTCCAGGCCCTCGCAGCCGCCGTCCAAGGCATCGACGCCCTCAACCACGGTGACGTGGGCGTCCGTTCGCTCCAGGAACACGCGGAACACCTGACCGCGGCCCGCGACTAGCAACCGCCCGAGGGGGACACCGGAATCCGGTGTCCCCCTCCGCATGAGGACACCGACATGTACAAGCTGTTCTTCAACCTGGTCTTCAAGCGGATGGACCCGGAGCAGGCCCACCACCTGGCCTTCCGCTGGATCCGCCTCGCCGCCCGGATCCCCGTCCTGCGCACCTTCGTCGCGGCCGCGCTCGCGCCCCGCTACGAGGAGCTGCGCACCGAAGCCTTCGGCCTGCGGATGCACGGCCCGTTCGGCCTCGCCGCGGGCTTCGACAAGAACGCCGTGGCGATCGACGGCATGTCGATGCTCGGCTTCGACCACATCGAGATCGGCACGGTCACCGGCGAGGCCCAGCCCGGCAACCCCAAGAAGCGGCTGTTCCGGCTGGTCCAGGACCGCGCCCTGATCAACCGCATGGGCTTCAACAACGAGGGCTCGGCGGCGGTCGCCGAGCGGCTCGCGGCCCGCCGGGCCGTGTTCCGTACCACCGTCGGCGTCAACATCGGCAAGACGAAGGTCGTCCCGGAGGCGGACGCCGCCGCCGACTACGTGAAGTCGACCGAGCGGCTCGCCGCGCACGCCGACTACCTCGTGGTCAACGTCTCCTCGCCGAACACCCCCGGACTGCGCAACCTCCAGGCGACCGAGTCGCTGCGGCCGCTGCTCACCGCGGTCCGCGAGGCCGCCGACCGCACGGTGACCTCCCGGCGGGTGCCGCTGCTCGTCAAGATCGCCCCGGACCTCGCGGACGAGGACGTGGACGCCGTCGCCGACCTCGCGGTCGAGCTCGGCCTGGACGGCATCATCGCCACCAACACCACCATCGCGCGCGAGGGCCTCGGCCTGAAGTCGGACCCCGCGCTCGTCAAGGAGACCGGCGGCCTCTCCGGCGCCCCGCTCAAGGAGCGCTCCCTGGAGGTCCTGAGCCGCCTCTACGCGCGCGTGGGCGACTCGATCACCCTGGTGGGCGTCGGCGGCATCGAGACGGCCGAGGACGCCTGGCAGCGGATCCTCGCCGGGGCCACCCTGGTCCAGGGCTACAGCGCCTTCATCTACCAGGGCCCCTTCTGGGGCCGGGCGATCCACAAGGGCCTCGCGGCCCGGCTCGCCGCCTCCCCGTACGCCACCCTCGCCGAGGCCGTCGGCGCCGAGACCCGAAAGGCCGTGAAGTAGTGACTCTTCCCTTCGGCGCGCGGCTGCGCCACGCCATGGACGAGCGCGGTCCGCTCTGCGTCGGCATCGACCCGCACGCCTCGCTGCTGGCCGACTGGGGCCTGAACGACGACGTCGCGGGCGTGGAGCGGTTCTCGCGCGCGGTCGTCGAGGCGCTGGCCGAGCGGGTGGCCGTCTTCAAGCCGCAGGCGGCGTTCTTCGAGCGCTTCGGCTCGCGCGGCATCGCGGTCCTGGAGCGGACCGTCGCGGACGCCCGCGCGGCCGGCACGCTGGTCCTGATGGACGCCAAGCGCGGCGACATCGGCTCCACCATGGCCGCGTACGCCGAGACCTTCCTGCACAAGGACGCGCCGCTGTTCTGCGACGCGCTCACCGTCTCGCCCTACCTCGGCTACGGCTCGCTGCGGCCCGCCGTGGAGCTGGCGCGCGAGAGCGGCTCCGGGCTCTTCGTGCTCGCCCTGACCTCCAACCCGGAGGGCGCGGAGGTGCAGCGCGCGGTGCGCGAGGACGGCCGCACGGTCGGCGCGACCATGCTGGCGCACCTGGCGGACGAGAACGCGGACGCGACCCCGATGGGCTCCTTCGGCGCCGTCGTGGGCGCGACCCTCGGCGATCTGTCGGCCTTCGACCTCGACATCAACGGGCCGCTGCTCGCTCCGGGCATCGGGGCGCAGGGCGCGACGGCCGCGGACCTCCCCGCGGTGTTCGGACCGGCCGTCCGCAACGTCGTCCCGAACGTCAGCCGGGGTGTTCTGCGTCACGGTCCCGACCTCACGGGACTTCAGGACGCGGCGGCCCGTTTCGCGGACGAGATCCGTACCGCGGTGGCCTCGGCCTAGCGGTGCGCGGCTCGTCATCGGAGTCCGCGGGCGAGTCCGCGCGCCAAAGGTTGACGCGTTCCTTACCCAAAACCGGGGTGTTATGTCGCGAATGTCCTGGTCGGCAGAGGCTGACCAGGACTTTTCGTCTGTTCTCGCTGACGGGAGCGGTCCTGGCCGCTAGTCTCCGACGAGAGCAGAGACGAGCGAACGGGCATTGTGCGTCGCTCGTTGCTCGCCTGGTGTGGGGCGACTAGCTTCCTCACCGGTCCGTATCCGACAGTTCGACATCCGAGGTGACGTAGGCGTGGCTCTTCCGCCCCTTACCCCTGAACAGCGCGCAGCCGCGCTCGAAAAGGCCGCCGCGGCTCGCCGGGAGCGGGCCGAGGTCAAGAATCGACTCAAGCACTCCGGCGCCTCCCTCCACGAGGTCATCAAGCAGGGCCAGGAGAACGACGTCATCGGCAAGATGAAGGTCTCCGCCCTCCTTGAGTCCCTGCCCGGTGTGGGCAAGGTCCGGGCCAAGCAGATCATGGAGCGGCTGGGGATCTCCGAGAGCCGCCGTGTGCGGGGTCTCGGCTCCAACCAGATCGCATCCCTGGAGCGCGAGTTCGGCGGCGCCGGGGCCTGACGTCCCGGGCACCCCCGGGAAGCTGGAATAATCGGTGCATGGCAGCTTCACCCCGGGGGTCATCCCCCGTACCCCCGGACGCACGTCCGCGGCTGACCGTGCTCTCCGGCCCCTCCGGGGTCGGCAAGAGCACGGTCGTCGCTCATATGCGCAAGGTTCACCCCGAGGTCTGGCTCTCGGTGTCGGCGACGACCCGTAAGCCGCGCCCCGGCGAGCGCCACGGCGTTCACTATTTCTTCGTGGACGACGAGGAATTCGACAAGCTGGTCGCCAACGGCGAACTGCTCGAGTGGGCCGAATTCGCGGGCAACCGCTACGGCACACCGCGCCGTGCCGTCCTGGACCGCCTGGAGGCCGGCGAGCCGGTCCTCCTGGAGATCGACCTCCAGGGTGCCCGGCTGGTGCGCGAGTCGATGCCCGAGGCCCTGCTGGTGTTCCTCGCCCCGCCGAGCTGGGACGAGCTGGTCCGCCGGCTCACCGGCCGGGGGACCGAGGCGCCCGAGGTCATCGAGCGCCGGCTGGCCGCCGCGAAGGTGGAACTGGCCGCGGAGTCGGAGTTCGATACGACCCTGGTCAATACCTCCGTCGAGGATGTAGCGCGCGAGCTGCTAGCCTTGATGAAAGTTGTTTGATCTTTAATCCCCTTCGGAAGGCAGACGTGTCCTCTTCCATCACCACGCCCGAGGGCATCATCAACCCGCCGATTGATGAGCTGCTCGAAGCAACCGACTCGAAGTACAGCCTCGTGATCTACGCCGCCAAGCGCGCGCGCCAGATCAACGCGTACTACTCGCAGCTCGGTGAGGGCCTGCTGGAGTACGTCGGCCCCCTGGTGGACACCCACGTCCACGAGAAGCCGCTCTCTATCGCGCTTCGCGAGATCAACGCGGGTCTGCTGACCTCCGAGGCCATCGAGGGCCCGGCCCAGTAAGGCCTCCGTTCGTCTGACCACAGGCCCGGCAGCGCGACTGTCGGGCCTGTGGTGTGTCATAGGGGTGTACGTATCCGAATGCGGGGAGACGCGGTGGACAAGCCGAAGGTCGTTCTGGGGGTCAGCGGCGGGATCGCCGCCTACAAGGCGTGCGAGCTGCTGCGCCGGCTGACCGAGTCCGGGCACGACACGCGCGTGGTGCCGACCGCCTCGGCGCTGCACTTCGTGGGCGCGGCCACCTGGTCCGCGCTCTCCGGGCACCCGGTCTCCACCGAGGTCTGGAACGACGTCCACGAGGTGCCGCACGTGCGGATCGGCCAGCAGGCCGACCTCGTGGTGGTCGCCCCCGCCACCGCCGACATGCTGGCCAAGGCGGCCCACGGCCTCGCCGACGACCTGCTGACCAACACCCTGCTCACCGCCCGCTGTCCGGTCGTCTTCGCGCCCGCGATGCACACCGAGATGTGGGAGCACCCCGCCACCCAGGAGAACGTGGCGACGCTGCGCCGCCGGGGCGCGGTCGTCATCGAGCCCGCCGTCGGCCGCCTCACCGGCGTCGACACCGGCAAGGGACGCCTGCCGGAAGCCGCCGAGATCTTCGAGGTCTGCCGAAGGGTGCTCGCCCGGGGCACCGCCGAGCGGGACCTGGAGGGCCGCCACGTGGTGGTCAGCGCGGGCGGCACGCGTGAGCCGCTGGACCCGGTCCGCTACCTGGGGAACCGTTCCTCCGGGAAGCAGGGGTACGCCCTGGCCCGCACCGCCGTGGCCCGGGGCGCCCGGGTCACCCTGATCGAGGCCAACACCGGGCTGCCCGACCCGGCCGGGGTGGACATCGTCCGGGTGGGCACCGCGGTTCAACTGCGGGAGGCGGTGCTGAAGGCCGCCTCGGACGCGGACGCGGTGGTCATGGCGGCCGCCGTCGCCGATTTCCGGCCGGAGTCGTACGCCGCCGGGAAGATCAAGAAGAAGGACGGCCAGGAGCCCGCGCCGCTCGCCCTGGTCCGCAACCCCGACGTCCTCGCCGAGCTCTCCGCCGACCGGCCGCGCCCCGGCCAGGTCGTCGTCGGCTTCGCCGCCGAGACCGACGACGTCCTCGCCAACGGCCGCCAGAAACTGCGGCGAAAAGGCTGTGACCTGCTGGTCGTCAATGAGGTCGGGGAGCGCAAGACCTTCGGCTCCGAGGAGAACGAGGCGGTCGTGCTGGCCGCCGACGGAGCCGAGACCCCGGTTCCGTACGGGCCGAAAGAAGCGCTCGCGGACATCGTGTGGGATCTCGTCGTCCCGCGTTTCGCATGAATTCACGTTCGCCCGTACGGCCGCCCGAAAACCGCCAAAATCCGGTCCCACGGCCTCTGCCGAAGCTCGATCTTCGTACCGCAAAATGCGGTGTCGCAGGTCACAGAGCTTTCAATGTGCGAGACAAGTGGCCCCGTGACCGGTACCGACCGATAAACTGGTCGTGGAACGACGCCGGGCGCAGCCCCCGGCCCGTCCCACCCATGATCAGCCAGCAGCCGCTGCAACCCCAGGGAGCGTTGTGTCCCGTCGTCTGTTCACCTCGGAGTCTGTGACCGAGGGTCACCCCGACAAGATCGCTGACCAGATCAGCGACACGATCCTCGACGCGCTCCTGCGCGAGGACCCGACGTCCCGTGTCGCCGTGGAGACCCTGATCACCACGGGTCTGGTCCACGTCGCGGGCGAGGTCACGACCAAGGCGTACGCGCCGATCGCCCAGCTGGTCCGCGACAAGATCCTCGAGATCGGCTACGACTCGTCGAAGAAGGGCTTCGACGGCGCCTCCTGCGGCGTCTCGGTCTCCATCGGCGCGCAGTCCCCCGACATCGCGCAGGGCGTCGACACCGCGTACGAGAAGCGGGTCGAGGGCGACGAGGACGAGCTCGACAAGCAGGGCGCCGGCGACCAGGGCCTGATGTTCGGCTACGCGTGCGACGAGACGCCCGAGCTGATGCCGCTCCCGATCCACCTGGCGCACCGCCTCTCGCGCCGGCTGTCCGAGGTGCGCAAGAACGGGACCATCCCCTACCTGCGCCCCGACGGCAAGACCCAGGTCACCATCGAGTACGACGGCGACAAGGCCGTCCGCCTCGACACCGTCGTCGTCTCCTCGCAGCACGCGAGCGACATCGACCTGGACTCGCTGCTCGCCCCCGACATCCGCGAGTTCGTCGTCGAGCACGTGCTCAAGCAGCTCGTCGAGGACGGCATCAAGCTGGACACCGACGGCTACCGCCTGCTGGTCAACCCGACCGGCCGCTTCGAGATCGGCGGCCCGATGGGCGACGCCGGTCTGACCGGCCGCAAGATCATCATCGACACCTACGGCGGCATGGCCCGCCACGGCGGCGGCGCCTTCTCGGGCAAGGACCCGTCCAAGGTCGACCGCTCCGCGGCGTACGCGATGCGCTGGGTGGCGAAGAACGTCGTCGCAGCCGGCCTCGCGGCCCGCTGCGAGGTCCAGGTCGCGTACGCGATCGGCAAGGCCGAGCCGGTCGGCCTCTTCGTCGAGACCTTCGGCACCGCCACGATCGACCCGGACAAGATCGAGACCGCCATCGCCGAGGTCTTCGACCTCCGCCCGGCCGCGATCATCCGCGACCTCGACCTGCTCCGCCCGATCTACGCCCAGACCGCGGCGTACGGCCACTTCGGCCGCGAGCTCCCCGACTTCACCTGGGAGCGCACGGACCGCGTGGACGCGCTGCGCAAGGCCGCGGGCCTGTAACCCGCCCGGCTTCCCGACGGCCCCGGACCCCTGCGGTCCGGGGCCGTCGCGCGTCCCGGACCCGGGCCGCTGTCAGTGGCGTCTGGTAGGAATTTGGCTGTGAGCAGCGAGAACGAGAAGGCGGGCGGGGGCGCCGAAGGGGGCGGGGCGGAGCAGCTCGCGCTCATTCGGGAGACCGTGCGCAAGGCCAAGGTGCCCAAGGCCAAGCCGCGGACCTGGCGTGGGGCAGCTCTGGCCAAGGGGCTGCCCGTGGCGAGGGTCGTGGTCGACAAGGGCGGCGTCCACCTCGACAAGTTCTTCGACTACGCGGTGCCCGAGGAGCTGGACGCGGACGCCCAGCCGGGGGTGCGGGTGCGGGTGCGGTTCGGGGCCGGGGCGCGCAACGTGCAGGGGGGGCGCCGGGAGGGCGGCGGGCTGATCGACGGGTTCGTGGTCGAGCGCCTCGCCGAGTCGGACTACTCGGGGCCGCTCGCCGCGCTCGCCGGCGTCGTCTCGCCCGAGCGCGTCCTCAGCCCCGAGATGCTGGCCCTGGCCCGGGCGGTCGCCGACCGGTACGCGGGGAGCCTGGCGGACGTGCTGCAGCTCGCGGTGCCACCGAGGAACGCGCGGGCCGAGGCGAAGCCCTCGCCCGAGCCACTGGAGCCACCGCCGGTGCCGGACGCGGGGACGTGGGTGCGGTACGGGAACGGGGGCGCGTTCCTGCGCGCGCTGGCCGCGGGCGGGGCGCCGCGCGCGGTGTGGACCACGCTGCCCGGACCGTCCTGGGCCGACGAGATCGCCCGGGCCGTCGCGGCGACGCTCGCGGGCGGGCGCGGCGCGCTGGTCGTGGTGCCCGACGGGCGCAGCGCCGGGCGGGTCGACGCCGCGCTCACCGCGCTGCTCGGCGAGGGGCGGCACGCGCTGCTGACCGCCGAGTCCGGTCCGGAGAAGCGCTACCGGCAGTGGCTCGCCGTGCGACGGGGCTCTGTGCGGGCCGTGGTCGGGACCCGGGCCGCGATGTTCGCCCCGGTCGACAGGCTCGGCCTGGTGGTCGTCTGGGAGGACGGCGACTCCAGCCACAGCGACAACCACGCGCCCTTCCCGCACGTGCGTGAAGTCCTCGAACTGCGCGCCACCCACGACAAGTGCGCGTTCCTGCTGGGCAGTACGAGCTGTACGGTCGAGGCCGCGCAGCTCGTCGAGAGCGGCTGGGCGGCGCCGCTGGTGGCCGACCGCGCCACCGTACGGGCGGCCGCGCCGCTGGTGCGTACCGTCGGGGACGGCGAGCTGGCCCGGGACGAGGCGGCCCGCGCCGCCCGGCTGCCAAGCCTCGCCTGGCAGGTTGTCCGGGACGGGTTGAAGAGCGGCCCGGTGCTGGTCCAGGTGCCCCGGCGGGGATATGTGCCCCGGCTCTCCTGCGAGCGGTGCCGGACGCCCGCGCGCTGCCGGCACTGCTCCGGGCCCCTGGAGGCGCCGGACGAGCGGGACCTGCGGTGCGGGTGGTGCGGGCGGGGCGAGCCGGAGTGGCGCTGCGCGGAGTGCGGGGGCGTACGGCTGAGGGCGGCGGTCGTGGGGGCGCGCCGCACCGCCGAGGAGCTCGGCCGGGCGTTTCCCGCGGTGCCGGTGCGCACGTCCGGGCGCGACCACGTGCTGGACAGCGTGCCCGGGCGGCCCGCGCTCGTGGTCTCCACGCCCGGCGCTGAGCCGGTCGCCGAGGGCGGTTACGCGGCGGCGCTGCTCCTGGACGGCTGGGCGATGCTCGGGCGGCCCGATCTGCGCGCCGGGGAGGAGGCGCTGCGGCGCTGGATCGGCGCGGCCTCGCTGGTGCGCGGCCAGGACGAGGGCGGCACGGTGGTGGTGGTCGCCGAGCCGACCCTGCGGCCGGTCCAGGCCCTGGTCCGCTGGGACCCGGTCGGCCACGCCCTGCGCGAGCTGGCCGAGCGGGCCGAGCTGGGCTTCCCGCCGGTCTCACGGATGGCGGAGGTCCTGGGCCGCGCGGAGGCGGTGGCGACGTTCCTGACGAGCACTCAGCTGCCGCCCGACGCGCAGGTGCTCGGCCCGGTCCCGATGCGGCTCAGCGAGCCGGGCCGGGCCCGGCGCCCCGGCGACCCTCCGGTGGGGGAGGCGTGGGAGCGAGCCCTGGTCCGGGTGCCGCCCGGCAGCGGCTCGGCCCTGGCGGCCGCGCTCAAGACCGCACAGGCGCGACGGCTGGCGCGCGGGGGCGGCGATCCGGTGCGGATCAGGGTGGACCCGCCGGACATCGGCTGAGGGGGTGCCGGGTGAGGGACCGTTGGGTGGGGAGCCCGGCTCCTGGCATCCGGGGTGCCCCGGCCCGTACCCCCTCGGGGCCGGGCCCACGCAGACGCCGGAGCCGTGTCCACCCAGACGCCGGGGTCGCGTACATGCAGAAGCCGGGCCCGCGCCCACCCAGACGCCGGGGCCGCGTACATGCAGAAGCCGGGCCCCCGCCCGCCCAGACGCCCGGCCCGCGCACACGCAGACAGGTGCCCCCGGCGCACAGTCAGGTGCGACGAGGGCACGGAAAGGGGCCGCGGTCAGCCGTTGCGCGGGCCCGGGAACGCCGTCGTGCGGGCCTCCTCGCGCAGCGACTGCGTCGTCGCCGTCGGCTGGGGCGGCATCGAGCGCGCGGCCGGCACCGCGGGGATCCCGGCCGGGACCGGAAGGGTGCGCGTCACGGCCGCCTCGGCCGGGCGCTCGGCCTCGGCGGTCTGGGCGGCGGCCCGCCGCGCCCCGTAACGCCGGTGCACCGCCTGCTTGGTGACGCCGAGCGCCGAACCCACCGCGTCCCACGAGAAGCCCAGGGAGCGGTCGAAGTCCACCGCCGCGGTCACCAGGGTCTCCACGCTGTCCCGCAGCTCCTGGGCGAGCCGGACGGTGGGGGCGGGAGCCCTGCCGTAGACGACGAAGCCCGTGGACGGGCCGGAGCGGCGCGGACGGTAGACGTTGCCGAGCTGGGCGGTGAGGGTGCGCAGCGCGTCCACCTGCCGGCGGACCCGCTCGATGTCCCGCACCAACAGGTGCAGACTGGCCCGTGCCTGGGCGTCGTGGGTTGCGTGGTCGGCCATGAACAAGCCTCTCGAACCGGCGTTGTTGAAAAGGGATCGGGCCGCACGCGCGGCCCGTTTCGGTCAATCTCTCTTGACCAACGCGCCACCTGGTGTTGTGGTCACGCTGCGGGGGCGTATGGGCCTATGCACGGGGCGTACGCCACCGCGTACGCCCCTGCCCCCGTACCGGGTACGGAACCGCCGGGCGGGACACCCGGCAGTCCGGCAGGGACACCCAACCGGCGGGCGGGGACACCCAATAGACTGGGCATCGCTCTCTACAAAGCGAGGTACTCCCCAGTGAAGCTCGTCTTCGCAGGCACCCCCGAGGTCGCCGTTCCCGCCCTGGACGCCCTGATCGCCTCCGGCCGGCACGAGGTCGCCGCCGTGGTGACCCGGCCCGACGCGCCCGCCGGACGCGGCCGTCGGCTGGTGGCCAGCCCCGTCGCCCAGCGCGCCGAGGAGGCCGGCATCGAGGTGCTGAAGCCGGTGAAGCCGCGCGACGAGGACTTCTTGGCGCGGCTGCGCGAGATCGCCCCCGACTGCTGCCCGGTCGTCGCCTACGGGGCGCTGCTCCCGCAGGTGGCGCTCGACATCCCGGTCCACGGCTGGGTGAACCTGCACTTCTCGCTGCTCCCCGCCTGGCGCGGCGCCGCCCCCGTCCAGCACGCGCTGATGGCGGGCGACGAGATCACCGGAGCCTCGACGTTCCAGATCGAGCGCGGACTCGACTCCGGTCCGCTGTACGGGACGGTCACCGAGGTCGTCCGTCCCACCGACACCAGCGGCGACCTGCTGACCCGGCTCGCGTTCGCCGGTTCCGGGCTGCTCGCCGCGACCATGGACGGCATCGAGGACGGCACGCTCAAGGCCGTCCCGCAGCCCGCCGACGGCATCAGCCTCGCCCCGAAGATCACCGTGGAGGACGCGCAGATCGACTGGTCCGCCCCGGCGCTCCGGGTCGACCGCGTGGTGCGCGGCTGCACCCCGGCCCCCGGCGCCTGGACCCTCTTCCGCGGCGAGCGGCTCAAGCTTGTGCAGGCCGTGCCCGTCCCGGACCACACGGACCTGGCGCCGGGCGAGCTGTCCGCCGGCAAGAACAACGTGTACGTCGGCACCGGCTCGCACGCCGTCGAGCTGCTCTGGGTCCAGCCCCAGGGCAAGAAGCCGATGAAGGGCGCGGACTGGGCGCGGGGCGTGCGCATCGCCCCGGACGAGCACGTCGGCTGACCGGTCCCGGCCCGGGGGCGCCCCGGCCGACGCGGGGCGCCGGCCCGGGTGGGGGCGCGCGGCGAACAGTCGTAGGCTGGTCGGGTTCGCACCATCTGACCAGCGGAGCACCTTTCACGTGAACGATCAGCCGCACAGCCGTCCCCGGAACAGCGACGGCAAGGGCGGTGGCAAGCCGTACCGCCGCCCCAAGAAGGACCCCGTCCGCATCCTCGCCTTCGAGGCGCTGCGCGCCGTCGACGAGCGGGACGCGTACGCCAACCTCGTCCTGCCGCCCCTGCTGCGCAAGGCCCGCGAGGGCGGCAACTTCGACGGCCGCGACGCGGCGCTCGCCACCGAGCTCGTCTACGGCACGCTGCGCCGACAGGGCACCTACGACGCGATCATCGCGGCCTGCATCGACCGGCCGCTGCGCGAGGTGGACCCACCGGTCCTCGACGTGCTCGCGCTCGGCGCGCACCAGCTGCTCGGGACCCGCATCCCCAGCCACGCGGCGGTCTCCGCCAGCGTCGAGCTCGCCCGTGTGGTGCTCGGCGACGGCCGCGCCAGGTTCGTCAACGCCGTCCTGCGCAAGATCGCGGCGGACGACCTGGACGGCTGGCTGGAGAAGGTCGCGCCTCCGTACGACCAGGACGCCGAGGACCATCTCGCGATCGTGCATTCGCATCCGCGATGGGTCGTCTCGGCGCTCTGGGACGCGCTGGGCGGTGGCCGCGCGGGCATCGAGGACCTCCTGGAGGCCGACAACGAGCGGCCCGAGGTCACCCTGGTCGCGCGCCCCGGCCGGTCGACCACAGACGAGCTCATGGATGCTCTCGGTGAGGAGGGCGCACTGCCCGGCCGCTGGTCGCCCTATGCGGTACGGATGGTCGAAGGCGGTGAGCCGGGCGCGCTCGACGCCGTGAAGGACGGCCGGGCCGGTGTCCAGGACGAGGGCAGCCAGCTGGTGGCCGTCGCACTCGCGAACGCACCGATCGAGGGGCGGGACGAGCGCTGGCTGGACGGGTGCGCGGGTCCCGGCGGCAAGGCGGCGCTGCTCGCCGCGCTCGCCGCCGGACGCGGGGCCGCCCTGCTCGCCTCCGAGAAGCAGCCCCACCGGGCCCGCCTGGTGGAGCGCGCGCTCGCCGGGAACCCCGGCCCGTACCAGGTGATCGCGGCCGACGGCACCCGGCCGCCGTGGCGGGAGGGTTCCTTCGACCGGGTCCTGATGGACGTGCCGTGCTCCGGCCTCGGCGCGCTGCGCCGTCGCCCCGAGGCCCGCTGGCGCCGTCGCCCCGAGGACCTGGAGGGCTTCGCTCCGCTCCAGCGCGGGCTGCTGCGCGAGGCGCTGTCGGCGGTCCGGGTGGGCGGCGTGGTCGGCTACGCGACCTGCTCGCCGCACCTCGCCGAGACGCGGATCGTGGTGGAGGACGTACTCAAGGGCCGGGGCGGGGAACCCGTCGAGGCCGAGTGGATCGACGTACGGCCGCTGATGCCGGGCGTCGCGGGTCTGGGTGAGGGCCCCGACGTACAGCTGTGGCCGCATCTGCACGGGACGGACGCGATGTACCTGGCGCTGCTGCGGCGCACGGCGTGACGCTGCGGCGCACGGCGTGGGCCAAGGGCCCGGAGCCTCAACTCCGGGCCCTTTCCGGCTGGTTGAGGGGCTGAGGGTCTGAGGGTCTGAGGGCCTGTCAGTCCTGGTGGCCGACCGTCCCGGCGCCCGCCGGTACCGCCGCCGGGCCCTCCTCCGGGTCCCGCGAGAGCCGGTGTGGCCACCACACCCGCCGCCCCACGTCCAGGAACAGCGACGTCACCAGGATCGAGCGGACGATGAAGGTGTCGAGCAGGACGCCCAGCGCCACCGCGAAGCCGATTTCGGCGAACGCCACCATCGGCAGGGTGCCGAGCACCGCGAAGGTGCCCGCCAGGACCAGGCCCGCCGAGGTGATCACGGCGCCGGTGGCGGCCAGGCCGGTCACCACGCCCCGGCGGGTGCCGTGGTGGGCCGCCTCCTCGCGGATCCGGGTGGACAGGAAGATGTTGTAGTCGATGCCCAGGGCCACCAGGAAGACGAAGACGAAGAGCGGGAAGTCCGTGGACTCGCCCGCGTAGTCGAAGAGATGGCGGAAGGCGAGCGCGCTGATGCCCAGCGCCGCCGCGAACGACAGCACGACCGTCGTGATCAGCAGCAGCGGCGCGACCAGCGCCCGCAGCAGGATCGCCAGGACGCACAGCACCACCAGCAGCACCAGCGGGATGACCAGCTTGTTGTCGTGCGTGGTGGCCTTCTCCATGTCCAGTACGGCGGCCGTGCCGCCGCCCACCCGGGCATGGGCGCCGGGCACCGCGTGGACCGCGTCCCGTACCCGCTCGACGGTCGCGTGCGCGGCGTCGCTGTCCGGTCTCGCCGTCATGGTGGCTTCGAGCAGGACCTCGCCGTCGTGCTCGGCCGCGGTGCCCGGCGGCACCCCGATCGAGGCGGGCACCACGCCGTCGGTCGCCGCGACGGCCCGGCGCACCTCCGCCGCCTTGTCCGCCGCCGTAATGATCACCAGGGGATCGCCGCTGCCCGCCGGGAAGTGCTTCGCCTGCACCTCGGCGCCCACGATCGAGTCGGGTCTGCCGGTGAAGGAGTCCGCGTTGCTCAGGCCGTTCGCCTTCAGCTGGAGCAGGCCGAGCGAGCACACCGCGAGCACCACGGCCGTCGTCACCCAGACCGTACGGGGACGGATGGCGATGCGACGGCCGATGTGGGCCCAGACCCCGCGCGCGGTCGGGTCGGGAGATCCGAAGACCGGCTTGGCCGGCCAGAAGATCCAGCGGCCGAAGATCACCAGGAGCGCCGGGAACAGCGTGAGCATGGCTAGCAGCGCGACCGCGACGCCGATGGCCGCGACCGGGCCGAGGCCCTTGGTGGAGTTCATCTCGGCCACCATCAGGACCAGCATGCCGAGGACGACCGTGGCGCCGCTGGCGAGGACCGCGGGCCCGGCCCGGTGCAGGGCGAGCGCCATCGCCTCGTGGCGGTCCTCGTGGCGGCGCAGCTCCTCGCGGTAGCGGGAGACGAGCAGCAGCGCGTAGTCGGTGCCCGCTCCGAAGACCAGCACGGTGAGGATGCCCGCGCTCTGGCCGTTGACGGTCAGGCCCGCGTGCCGGGCCAGCAGATAGATCAGCGCCTGCGCGGCGGAGAGCGCCCAGACCACGGAGATCACCGGCACCAGGAGAAGCGTCGGACTGCGGTACGTGATCAGCAGCATCACCACGACCACCGCGAGCGCCGAGAACAGCAGGGTGGAGTCGATGCCGGAGAAGGCCTTGGCGAAGTCGGCCGAGGTGCCGCCCGGGCCGGTGATGTGGACCTGGAGCCCGCTGTCGCTCGTACCGGACCGGTCGCGCAGTCTGTCCACCGCGTCCGCGATGTGGTTCCAGCCGTTCTTGTCCATCTTGATCGGCACGAGGATCTGCGCGGCGGTGGCGCCGGGGTCGAAGAGCGGGCCCTGGACGCGGGCACCCTGGATCCCGTCCGCGCTCAGCGCGCGCATCGCGTCCGCGTCGGCGCCGATCTTCTGCTTGTCGGTGACGGTGAGGCCGCCGTCGCGCGCGTAGACGACGATCGCCGGGACCTCCTCCGGCCTGAACGCCTTGGCGGAGTCGAAGACTTGGGTGGACTCGGCGCTGCCGGGCAGCCACGAGGTGGCGTCGTTGTCCTGGGCGTCGGTGAGCTTCTGGGCGAGCGGGAAGGCGACCGCGACCACGATCAGCCAGACCACCAGCACCAGCCACTTCGTACGGCGTCCGCAGACCAGCCACGCGACTCCGCGGGGGCCGGGGCCCTGCCCGGTCGCCGCGGGGCGCTCTTCGCTCTGGTCAGGGTGAGTGCGCGCGTCGGACATCACGTCCCCCAGGAGCCCGCGGTCGGCGCGGGGTGCCGCTCCCGAAAACGGCCTTCCGGAAGAGCCTTCCGAAATGGCCTGAAACACCAGGATTACACGGAGCTTCCCGGTCCGGCGAGTCGTAGGAGAGACGTAGGTCTCCCGTCCCGGGGGCCCCGAATCCGTACCGTGGCAGGCAAGTGGTGCGAGGCATGGCAGGCTTGGGGCATGGCTCAGATCAACCCCAGCATTCTCTCCGCCGACTTCGCGCGCCTCGCCGAAGAGGCCAAGGCCGTCGAAGGTGCCGACTGGCTGCACGTGGACGTCATGGACAACCACTTCGTGCCGAACCTCACCCTCGGCGTGCCGATCGTGGAATCCCTGCGCCGGGCGACGGAGACCCCGCTGGACTGCCATCTGATGATCGAGGACCCGGACCGCTGGGCCCCGCAGTACGTCGAGGCGGGGGCCGGATCGGTCACCTTCCACGCGGAGGCCGCCGCGGCGCCGGTCCGCCTCGCGCGGGAGATCCGGGCCAAGGGCGCACGGGCGTCGATGGCGCTCAGGCCAGCGACGCCCATCGAGCCGTACGAGGACCTGCTGCCCGAGCTGGACATGCTGCTCATCATGACCGTGGAGCCGGGCTTCGGCGGCCAGCCGTTCCTGGACGTGATGCTGCCCAAGATCCGCCGCACCCGGGAGCTGATCTCCAAGCACGGCCTCGAACTGTGGCTCCAGGTGGACGGCGGAGTCTCCGCGACGACCATCGAGCGGTGCGCGGAGGCGGGCGCGGACGTCTTCGTGGCCGGGTCGGCCGTCTACGGAGCGAAGGACCCCGCCGACGCGGTGCGTACCCTGCGCTCCATGGCGGAACGGAGCACGGCGAGCGCCCCATGGGCATGCGGCCACTGAGCCACGGCTCGGTGAACGCGGCCCTCCGGGGCTGATCAAGGACCGTTGGATCTGACAGGATGAACAGCGAGTCCAGAGTGTGAACAGCAGTGAGGAGATCGCGGTGTCTGCAATGTCGGCGGGTCGGTCAGCCCTGCGGATGGGACCCGCGGAGCTGGTGCAGGCGGCGGCCATGGCCCGCCGCTTCTATCTGGAGGGCAAGTCCAAGATCCAGATCGCCGAGGAGTTCGGCGTCAGCCGCTTCAAGGTGGCCCGGGTCCTGGAGACCGCTCTCGAACGCGACCTGGTGCGGATCGAGATCCGCGTCCCGGCGGAGCTGGACGCGGAGCGCTCGGACGCGCTGCGCGCCCGGTACGGGCTGCGGCACGCCGTCGTCGTCGAGTCCCCGGAGGCGGGCGAGGACGAGTCGTCGCCCGACCCGGAGAACCTGGGTGAGGTCGCCGCGGATCTGCTCGGCGAGCTGGTCAGCGAGGGCGACGTGCTGGGCCTGGCCTGGGGCCGGTCCACCATCCACATGGCCGCGGCCCTCGACCGGCTGCCGCCGTGCACGGTCGTGCAGCTCACCGGGGTCTACGACGCGGGCACGGCCGAGCGCGGCTCGGTGGAGGCCGTGCGGCGCGCCGCCCAGGTCTCCGGCGGTGACGCCCACCCCATCTACGCGCCGATGCTGCTGCCGGACGCGGCCACCGCGGCCGCGCTGCGCAACCAGACCGGGATCGCGCGGGCCTTCGAGTACTTCGACAAGGTGACCGTCGCGGCGGTCTCCATCGGCTCGTGGGAGCCGGGCATCTCCACGGTGCACGACATGCTGACCGACGAGGAGCGGGCGCACTACGCCTCGCTCGGCGTCGCGGCCGAGATGTCCGCGCACCTCTTCGACGCGGAGGGCCGACGGGTCGGCCGGGACCTCGGGGAGCGCTGCATCACCGTCGAGGCGGACCGGCTGCGGCGGATCCCGGAGGTCGTGGCGATCGCCGGCGGACAGCGGAAGGCTTCCGCCATCGATGCGGTGCTGCGGTCCGGGCTTGTCACCAGCCTGGTGACGGATACCGCCGCGGCGGACTTCTTGCTGCACGAGACGGGTGTGCAGCCGCGTCCCGCGCTGGACCGGGCCGACCCGGACGGGGACTGAGCCCCGTCGGGGTCCCCTTCTCGGGCTGCGCCCGGCCTCGTTCGTCTGCGGCCCGTCGTGGGCTGGTCGCGCCCGCGCGGCGGAGCCGCACAATGTCACAGCCCCGCGCCCCTGAAGGCGGGGCTGCGCCCCGAGCCCGTTCGTCTGCGGGTCCGCTGTGGCTGGTCGCGCCCGCGCGGCGGAGCCGCACAGTGTCACAGCCCCGCGCCTCCAAGGGGGACGGGAGTGCTGCACATCGCATGGTCAAGGGGCTCTGTAGATTCGCTCCGCGTTCTTGCTCGCCAGGAGTTCCGCCACCCTCTCCGCGTCCGTCCGCGACCACGCCCCCGAACCCGTCCAGGTCCCCAGCAGTTCGTCCAGGCCCTCCTTGAAGAGCCGCGCCCCCACCACGTACAGCTCCGGCAGGCCGTAGGCGTCCGTCGAGAACAGGAGCTTGCCGAACGGGGTGAGCTCCAGCATCTCGGCCAGTACGGCACCGGCCCGGGCGCCCGTGTGGCTGAGGGTGAGGCCCATGTCCGCGTACACGTGCGGATACACGTGCGCCAGGTAGGCGGCGTTGCGGTGGTACGGGTAGCCGTGCAGCAGGATCAGCGGGGTGCCGGAGCGGCGCGTGGCGCGGATGAAGTCGGTCAGGAGCAGCGGGTCGCAGCGGTGCAGCCGTAGGTCCGGGTCGCCGAAGCCGGTGTGCAGCTGGAGCGGGAGCCGGGTGGCCACCGCCGACCACAGCAGATGGCGCAGCAGGACCGGGTCCTTGACGCGGTCGTCCTTCTCCCTCGGAGGGGTGCCCGTCGGCCGTTTTTTCAGCCAATTCGCCGCCGCCTCGCGCACCTCGTGGAGCGCGGGCGGCTCGGGGTCGAGGTCGAGCCCGTACCGGTACGCGGCCACCGACTTGAAGCCCACGGCCGTGGCCGCCGCCGAACGGATCCTCGCCGCCAGCTCCGCCAGGAACGCGTCCGCGTCGCGGGTCGTGTCGGCGGCCAGCTCGGCCAGGCGCTCCAGGCGCACGATCTCGTGGACGGGGGCGCCGCTCAGCTCGGCGAGCTCGTCGGGGCCGGTGATGTCTCCGGGCAGGCCCGTGTCCATGACGTACGCGCCGATGCCGCTGCCCCGCAGCAGCAGCCGGGTCGCCTCGCGGGCGCCCAGCTCGTGGCGCCGGGCCAGATAGCGCTCGGGCGTGCAGTGCGGCTCCAGGCCGAGCAGCGGCGGGCACCAGCGGCGCACCGCGAAGCCGAGCTGGGTGTCGAAGAAACTGGTCCCGGGCGCCGCCGGCCCGTCGGCCTCGGTCAGGAACGCCTCGAAGGCGGCCGGGTCGGGGTCGGTGCGCAGCACGCCATGACAGTGGTGGTCGAGGAGTGTGCCCGCGGGGACCTCGACGGGTGTGCGGCGGGGCCCGGCGGCCGCCGTCCGGTGCTCCGCCGCCCCCTCCTGGCCCGCCATCTCAGTACCGCCCCCGCGTCGCGTCCGCGATCTCCTGGGCGGACTTGCCCTCGAACAGGGCCGACTCCGCCTGGCGGACCGCCGCGAACGCCTCGAAGAGCGGGTCGCCCATCGCCTCGCGCAGGACGTCGGAGGCGGTGAAGTGGCGCAGCGCCTCGGGCAGGGAGGCGGGCAGCCGGGGCTTGCCGCCGACCACCGCCGGGTCGCCGGAGACCGGGTCGGGCAGCATCGCCTTGGCGTCCAGGCCCGCCAGGCCCGCCGCGATCACCGCGCCCACGGCCAGATACGGGTTGGCGGCCGGGTCGAAGCACTTGACCTCGGCGTTGGCGGCGTCCGGGTCGTCGGGGGCGCCGGTGATGAAGCGGAGGGCGGCCTCCCGGTTCTCCAGCCCCCAGCATTGGAACGCGCCGGCCCAGCGGGAGGGTTCCAGGCGGAGGTAGCTGGCGGGGGAGGGGGCGCCGACGGCGAGGAGGGCGGGCAGGGCCGCCAGGACGCCCGCGAGGAACGACTCGCCGTCGGCCGTCATGGCGAACCGGCCGTCCCCGCCCCCGCACAGGTTCCGGCCCTCCTGCCAGAGGCTGAGGTGGAGGTGGGCGCCGTTGCCGACGCCGCCCGCCGTGACGACCGGGCCGAAGAACGGGGTGAGCCCGTGCCGTACCGAGACCGCGCGGATCGTCTCGCGCACCAGCACCGCCAGATCCGCCGCGCCCACCGGATCGGTGGGGGCCACCGACACCTCGAACTGGCCCTCGGTGTACTCGGGATGGATCTGGAGCACATCCACACCCTGCTCCAGGAGTGCGCCGAGCACATCACCCACGTAGGCGGACCGCTCCACGATCCGTGCCATCCCATACGCCGGGCCTTCCAGGGAGGGCGAGACCGTCCACTCCGTCTCGAAGCCCATCCGCAGCGAGAGGCCCCGCTCGGCGGCCCGGTCCGTCATCCGCCGGGCGAACAGCCGCTGGCAGCCCGGGTGTTCACCGCCCTGCTGGTCGTAGCGGTCGACCGGGGCCCAGGCCCAGCCGGGCTGCCCGGCCAGCACGGTCAGCCGGTCCAGGTCGGGGAAGAGCCGCAGATCGCCGTCCGGGCCGCCGCTGTAGCGGCTGGACGTGGCCGAGTCGTCCACCAGGAAGGCGTCGAAGCACGGCGACATGCCGACCCCGCGCTCCACGACCGAGGGGAGGCGGGCCGCCGGCACCGCCTTCACCCGGGCGATGCCCGCGTTGTCCACCGAGGTCAGCGCCACCGCGTGCACCCCCTCGGCGACCAGTCGTGCCGCCTCCTGCCGGGCCCGCTGTACCCGCTCCCGCACCTGCTCCGACCGCACTTGTTCAGTCCCTCCCGCCGCCCAGTGCCTTCACCGTGGCGACCGTGTCCGCCTCCGAGGCGCTCTTGTCCTCGCGGTAGCGCACTACCCGCGCGAACCTCAGTGTCACCCCCTCCGGGTAGCGCGACGATCTCTGCACCCCGTCGAAGGCGATCTCTACGACGAGTTCCGGCCGCACCCGCACGCCCCACGGCTCCTCGGCCACCGCCAGCTCCCGCAGCCGCTCGGTCTGCCAGGCCAGCAGGACGTCGGTGAGCCCCTTGAAGGTCTTGCCCAGCATGGCGAACGAGCCGTCCGGGCGGCGGGCGCCCAGGTGCAGATTGGAGAGCGTTCCGGTGCGCCGGCCGTGGCCCCACTCGGCCGCGAGCACCACCAGGTCGAGCGTGTGCACCGGCTTGACCTTCAGCCAGGAGGCGCCCCTGCGGCCCGCGCTGTACGCCGAGTCCAGCGCCTTCACCACCACGCCCTCGTGGCCGCGCTCCAGCGTCAGGTCCGCGAACTCCCGTGCCGCCGCCCGCTGTTCGGGGTCGTCCGGGTCCTCGACCGTCACCCGCCGCACCCGGCGCGGCTCCGGCGCCACCCGGACGAGCTCCGCGCCGCGCTCCCGTACGGACAGGTCCAGCAGATCGCGGCCGTCCACCGAGAGCAGATCGAAAAAGACCGGAAACAGTGGCAACCGGCCCTGTGCGCCGGCCACGTCCAGCCGCGAGCCGACCCGGCCCGCGATGTCCTGGAACTGCCGTGGTCGCCCGTCCTGGTCGAGCGCGATCACCTCGCCGTCCAGGATCGCCCGCGCGGCCGTCAGCTCCCGGGCGGCGGCGACCACTTCGGGCAGCCGTACGGTGATCTCGTCGAGCGTACGGGTGAAGACCCGCACCTCGTCGCCGTCCCGGTGCACCTGGACCCGGATGCCGTCGAGCTTCTCCTCCACCGCGCACGGGCCCAGCCGGTCCAGCGCCTCGTCCACGTCCTTGGCGGTGTGCGCCAGCATCGGCAGCACGGGCCGGCCCACGTCGAGCCGGAAGGCGGCCAGCGCCTCCGTACCGCCGCCGAGGAGCGCTTCAGCCACCGTCCCCAGCGAGCCGCCGAGCATCACCGCCCGCCGTACCTCGGCCGCCGGAGCTCCGGTCGCCTCGGCGAGGCCCTCCACGGCGGCCGCGTCGAGCGCGCCCTGGCGGACCTCGCCGGTGATCAGGCCGATGAGGAAGCGCTGCTCCTCCTCGGTGGCGGCGGCCATCAGCTCCCCGGCCAGCCGTCTGCGTTCGCCCTGCGCGCCCTTGCCCGCCAGCGCGCCGATCCGGTCGAGCGCCGCGTCGACCTCCCGAACCGTCAGGGAGGGGGCCGCGGCGGGCGGCGGACGGTCCTTGAGGGTGCTCCAGCCGAGCCCCGTACGGCGCTGCGGCAGCCGTCCCGCCAGGTAGGTGACCACCAGCGGCGCCTCGTCCGGGGCGGTCTCGCGGAACAGCGCGGCGAGCAGGGCGGACTTCTTCGTACGGGAGGAGGTCGCCGCGATCTCCCGGGAGGTGGTGGCCACATCGGCGAGGAGCATGGCTCCATCGTCACCCGGCGCGTTCGCGTCCGCAGGCTCTGGGTGGCAGCATCGGCCCATGCTCACCAGGTCCGCCCGAACGACCGTCTCCGTCCTGCTGGCGTGCCTGGCGCTCCTGCTCACGGGGTGCGGGGGCGCGTCGAAGAAGGACGTGGAACCGTCCGGGGCCGCCGCTTCCGGCGCCGCCGCCACCCCCGGCTGGGCCAAGGGCACGGCCACCGTCCGCGCCTCCCAGCTGCCGTCCGAGGCGCAGCAGACGCTGAAGCTGATCGACCAGGGTGGCCCCTTCCCGTACGCCAAGGACGGCACGGTCTTCGGGAACTTCGAGAAGGCGCTGCCGCAGCACAAGCGCGGCTACTACCACGAGTACACGGTCAACACCCCGAAGTCGCGCGACCGCGGCGCCCGGCGGCTGGTCACCGGGCAGAGCGGCGAGATCTACTACACCGGCGACCACTACAAGAGCTTCAAGGCGGTGCTGCGATGACGGCCGACCCGTTCGACGCCGTACGGGCCACCGGCTGGCAGGTCGACGTGCTCGACCTCGCCGGAGTCACCGAGAAGGCCGGATTCATGGACCGTTGCGCCCGCGCACTGCGCCTGCCGGAGTGGTTCGGCCGCAACTGGGACGCGCTCGCCGACTGTCTGGGCGACCCCGACTGGGGCCCGGCCGACCCCGGCCGCCTCCTCGTGGTGCGGCACTGGCAGGGGTACGCGGCGGCCAGGCCCGACGAGTGGGAGACGGCGCGGGACGTACTGGACGCGGCGGCGGGCAGCCACGACGGCGGCACCCTCGCCGTGGTGCTCGCGCTCGGCGCCTCGGTGTGAGCGCGGCCCGGGGCGGTCGCGGCCTGGGTGCCGGGCGCGGCCTGGGTGCCGGGCAGGGCGTTCGTGTGATCCCACCAGGGCCGTGTCCAAGCCCTGGATGATCGGCCCGGGCGGCGCAATCACCCGAACATGGGACAATGAAGTACGTGCGTTTAGCCCCGGCTGAAATGCCTGGGGTCACTCCGATCGACTGGGATGTTCTGCACGTGCGTTTCCTCAATGACATCAAGCCGCCGTACGACCTGACGTACGACGACGTGTTCATGGTCCCCAGCCGCTCCGCGGTGGGCTCCCGCCAGGGCGTCGACCTGGCCTCGCCCGACGGCACGGGCACCACGATCCCGCTCGTCGTCGCCAACATGACGGCGATCGCGGGACGGCGGATGGCCGAGACCGTGGCGCGCCGCGGCGGCATCGTCGTCATCCCGCAGGACATTCCGATCGAGGTCGTCACCGACGTCATCACCTGGGTCAAGACGCGTCACCACGTGCTCGACACCCCGATCGTCCTCGCCCCGGGCCAGACCGTCGCCGACGCGCTGGCGCTGCTGCCCAAGCGCGCCCACAACGCCGGTGTCGTGGTGGACGGCGAAGGGCGGCCCGTCGGTGTCGTCACCGACGCGGACCTGACCGGCGTCGACCGCTTCACGCAGCTCTCCGAGGTCATGTCCCGGGACCTGCTGCTGCTCGACGCGGACATCGACCCGCGCGAGGCGTTCAACAAGCTCGACCACGCCAACCGCCGCTACGCCCCGGCCGTGGACAAGGACGGCCGCCTGGCCGGCATCCTGACCCGCAAGGGCGCCCTGCGCGCGACCCTGTACAGCCCGGCCACCGACGCCGAGGGCAAGCTGCGCGTCGCCGCCGCCGTCGGCATCAACGGCGACGTGGCGGGCAAGGCCAAGCAGCTCTTGGACGCCGGCGCGGACACGATCGTCGTGGACACCGCGCACGGCCACCAGGAGTCGATGATCGCCGCGATCAAGGCCGTCCGCGGCCTCGACCCGCAGGTCCCGATCGTCGCGGGCAACATCGTCGCCGCCGAGGGCGTGCGCGACCTCATCGAGGCCGGCGCCGACATCATCAAGGTCGGTGTGGGCCCCGGCGCCATGTGCACCACCCGGATGATGACCGGCGTGGGCCGCCCGCAGTTCTCCGCGGTCCTGGAGTGCGCCGCCGAGGCGAAGAAGTACGGCAAGCACGTGTGGGCCGACGGTGGCGTGCGCCACCCCCGCGATGTCGCCATGGCGCTCGCCGCCGGTGCCTCCAACGTCATGATCGGCTCCTGGTTCGCCGGTACGTACGAGTCCCCGGGCGACCTCCAGCAGACCGCCGACGGCCGTCTGTACAAGGAGTCGTTCGGCATGGCCTCGGCCCGCGCGGTCCGCAACCGTACGAGCGAGGAGTCCGCGTACGACCGGGCCCGCAAGGCCCTGTTCGAGGAGGGCATCTCCACGTCGCGGATGTTCCTCGACCCGACCCGGCCGGGCGTCGAGGACCTGATCGACTCGATCATCGCGGGTGTGCGGTCCTCGTGCACGTACGCGGGCGCGAGCTCGCTGGCGGAGTTCGAGGAGAAGGCCGTCGTGGGCATTCAGTCCGCTGCCGGTTACGCCGAGGGCAAGCCGCTGCACGCGAGCTGGAGCTAGGCGTCCGCGAGGGGTGCGGTTGGTCGTCTGCGGGTCCGCTGTGGCTGGTCGCGCGGTTCCCTGCGCCTCTAAAAGATGGGCCCCCGCGCTTTGCGCGGGGGCCCATCGTCATACGTGGGGGCGCAGGGCATCTGTTACTGCCGCCGCGATCTTCTCGTGGCCCCCGTCGTTCGGGTGCAACCCGTCCGCCAGGTCCGCCGGAGTCAGCAGGTCGCGTCCAGGAAGGACGTGAAGGCGGCTGTCGCCGTTCTTGGCGCGGTCCAGGGCCGCCGCCTCCATCGCGGCGCGCAGGGCGCTCAGCGTGGCGCCCAGGGCGTTCGGGGTCTGCTCGGCCTCGGGGCGCAGCAGCGGGGAGAGCAGCAGGAGCGGGGTGTGCGGGTGGCCCTCGCGCACCAGGGTCAGGAACGCGCGCGTCGTCTCGTACAGCAGCGGCGCCGAACTCGGCGCCCCCGACCAGCAGTTGGTGCCGAACGCGAGCGTCAGGACGTCGGCGGGCAGGGAAGCGAGCTGTTCGGCGGTGGCGAGTTCGCCGCGCGCCGCTCCCGCGTAACCGAGGTTGACGGTGTCCAGGCCGAGCGCGCGCCCGGCCGCCGCGGGCCAGGCGTGGGCGGGGCGGGTCGACCACCAGCCCTCGGTGATCGAGTCGCCGTGGACCAGCCAGCGCGGCCCGCGCGGGGCGGGCGCCAACGTGCCGCCGACCCCGCGCAGGGCGAGGATCCGGGGCGAGCGGTCCTGCGGCGGATGGACCGTGAACGGGCCGCCGCCGGGCGGGAGTCGGAGCACCGCGACCGCCTCCTCGGCCGGTGTCACCGCCGTCTCGTGGACGCGGCGGCCGTCCGCCCACAGCGCGAAGGTGTGGGCGAGCGCGCGCATCCTCTCGGTGGGCGCGGGCACCTCGGCGCGGTAGCGGATCTCCACGGCTGACGCGCCGGCAGCGGTGAATTCGAGGCGCACCCCGATCGGCAGTCCGGCCCGTTCCGCGGTGTCCCAGGGCAGGCGGGCCAGGTCGGCCGGGTCGGCGCGCACCGGCCTCCCCTTGGCGTCCCGCCACGCCACTCCGCGCAGAAACGGTTCCGGGTCCAGCCAGGTCATCGGGCCTCCGATCGTGGGGGCGGGCGGGGTCTCGGGGAGGTGTCGGGGACCTCACTCCTACCCCGCCGCGAGAGGGTCGCGCACACCGTTGACGCACGGATCGAACGCTGATGCGCAACAAACACCCATCCGTCGCGGTTGTGCGCAATGATCATTCGGCGATGCGCAAGGTTGCTGCATTACGAGCGGGAAGCGGAACCCTTTACTCTTCTCGCGATACGTGGAGTGGCGGCGACCGCCTGCTCGGCGGTACCGGCCACGGTGTGCTCAGTCATGCCCGGATTGCCCCTTCGTACGGGAAGGGCCGGACCGTCGCGGTCGTCGGCTTCCGAAGGCAGCGACAAGGAGCCCACTGAAGTGTTGGACCACGGCACAGCGCCCCCCACCGCAGCAGCACCGGCCACCGGGGCGCAGCGCCCCGGCAACCCGCTGCTGCGGCGCAAGCCGGTAGAACTGCTGGTCGCCGAGGGTGGCCAGGGCGAGGGCGGCACTCTGCGCCGCACCCTCGGCGTGTGGCAGCTCACCATGATCAGCATCGGCGCCACGCTCGGCACCGGCATCTTCGTCGTCCTCGGCGCCGCCGTCCCCAAGGCCGGACCGGCGGTCACCCTGTCGTTCGTCCTCGCCGGGCTCACCGCGCTGTTCTCCGCGCTCTCCTACGCCGAGCTGGCGGGCTCCATCCCGGTCGCGGGTTCCTCGTACTCGTACGCGTACGCAACGCTGGGCGAACTCGTCGCCTGGGTCTGCGGCTGGTGTCTGATCCTCGAGTACGGCGTCTCGGTCGCGGCCGTGGCCGTCGGCTGGGGCCAGTACCTCAACGAGCTGCTCGACGGGACCATCGGCGTCACCATCCCGGACGCGCTCTCCGCGCCGCCCGGCGACGGCGGGATATTCAACCTGCCCGCGCTGATCGTCGTGCTGCTCGCGATGGTCTTCCTGCTCGGGGGCGCCCGTGAGTCGGCCCGCGCCAACACCATCATGGTGGCGGTGAAGATCGTCACCCTGGTGCTCTTCTGCTCCATCGGCATCATGGGCTTCAAGTCCGGCAACTACTCCGACTTCATGCCGCTCGGCATGGCCGGTGTCAGCGCCGCGGGCTCCTCGCTCTTCTTCTCCTACATCGGCTTCGACGCCGCCTCCACCGCCGGTGAGGAGGCCAAGAACCCGCAGCGCGACCTGCCGCGCGCGATCATGCTCTCGCTGATCATCGTCACCGCGCTGTACGTCCTGGTCGCCGCGGTCGCCGTGGGCGCCCGCCAGTGGAAGACCTTCGAGGGCAGCGAGGCGACCCTCGCCGCGATCATGAACGACGTCAGCGGCCAGACCTTCTGGGGCACGCTGCTCGCGGCCGGCGCCGTCATCTCCATCGCCAGCGTGGTGCTGACCGTGCTCTACGGCCAGACCCGCATCCTGTTCTCGATGTCCCGCGACGGCCTGGTCCCCAAGATCTTCGGCAAGGTCGACCCCAAGACCGGCACCCCCCGCGCCAACACGGTCATCGTGTCGCTCTTCTGCGGTGTGCTCGCCGCGGCCGTCCCGCTCGGCGACCTCGTCGACGCCACCAGCATCGGCACGCTCTTCGCCTTCGCGCTGGTCAACATCGCGGTCGTCGTGCTGCGCAGGACCCGCCCGGACATGCCGCGCACCTTCCGCGCCCCGCTCGGTTGGCTCTGCCCGATCCTCGGCTTCTTCTTCTGCGGCTACATGATGAAGGACCTCGGTACGTCGACCTGGACCGTGTTCGGAGTCTGGATGGCCATCGGTCTCGTGATCTACTTCGGATACGGCATCCGCCGCTCCCGACTGGCCACGGCCTCGGCCCCGGCCACGGAGACCGCATCCGCAGAGAAGTGATCCACCCGCAGTGCGACTCAATGACCTCGACGAGCGCATCGTCCACGCGCTCGCTGAAGACGCCCGCCGCTCCTACGCCGACATCGGCTCGCTGATCGGCCTCTCCGCGCCCGCCGTGAAGCGGCGCGTGGACCGGCTGCGCGCCGAGGGGGCCATCACCGGATTCACCGTCCGGGTGGACCCCGCGGCGCTCGGCTGGGAGACCGAGGGCTTCATTGAGCTCTACTGCCGCCGCAACACCTCGCCCGACGCCATCAAGCGCGGCCTGGAGCGGTACCCCGAGGTCGCGTCCGCCTCCACCGTCACCGGTGAGGCGGACGCGATCGTCCAGGTCTTCGCCTCGGACATGCGCCACTTCGAGCGCGTCCTGGAACGGATCGCGGGCGAGCCGTACGTGGAGCGCACCAAGTCGGTCCTCGTGCTCTCGCCCCTGCTCAGGCGCTTCTCCTCGGGCTCGCCCGCCTGATCCCCCGCCCGGGAAGCGGGGGCGTACGGGCCGCGTCCACCGGCGCGCAACGAATCGCCGCCGATGGCCCCCGACGCGCAACGAATCCTCCTCCGGCGCGCAACAGTCGTGCCTTGTCGGCGTCGAGCGGCGGAACGTACCGTCTAGGTGACCCCTTCAACCACTTTCGCCCCGAGGACCGCCATGCCCCCGCTGCGTACCGCCCTGCTCCAGAGCTCCGGCCGTCCGGGTGACGTCGCCGCGAACCTGAAGGTGCTGGACGAGGCGGCCGAGCGGGCCGCGGCGACCGGGGCGGGCCTGCTGGTCACCGCGGAGATGTTCCTCACCGGCTACGCCATCGGCGACGACGTGCCCAAGCTGGCCGAGGCCGCCGACGGGCCCGGGGCCCGGGCCGTCGCCGAGATCGCCGTGCGCCACGGCCTCGCGGTCCTCTACGGCTACCCGGAGCGGGACGGCGAGACTGTCTACAACTCGGCCCAGCTCGTCGCCGCCGACGGGCAGCGCCTGGCGAACTACCGCAAGACCCACCTCTTCGGCTGCTTCGAGCAGAAGTGGTTCACCCCCGGCGACCAGCAGGTCGTCCAGGCCGAGCTGAACGGACTGCGGCTGGGCATGATGATCTGCTACGACGTGGAGTTCCCCGAGAACGTCCGGGCGCACGCGCTGGCCGGCACCGACCTCCTCCTGGTGCCCACCGCGCAGATGCACCCCTTCCAGTTCGTCGCCGAGTCCGTGGTGCCGGTGCGCGCCTTCGAGAACCAGATGTACATCGCGTACGTCAACCGGACCGGCCCCGAGGGCGAGTTCGAGTTCGTCGGGCTGAGCTGCCTGGCCGGGCCCGACGGCACCGCCCGGGCCCGCGCGGGCCGCGAGGCCGAACTGGTCGTCGGTGACGCCGACCCCGAGTTCCTGGCCGCCTCGCGCGCGAACAACCCGTATCTGCGGGACCGCCGCCCCGGCCTCTACACCTCCCTCGTCTGACCCGGACCCCTTCCGGCCGCCCCCACCCCCCCCCTCGTACTGTGCAAGGAGTCCGTACCCCATGACGTCCACGGTGCCCACCGCCGTCCCGCACACCGACGGCCAGCCGCCGATCACCATGTTCGGTCCGGACTTCCCCTACGCGTACGACGACTTCCTGGCCCACCCGGCCGGGCTCGGCCAGATACCCGCGACCGAGCACGGCACCGAGGTCGCCGTCATCGGTGGCGGTCTGTCCGGCATCATCTCCGCGTACGAGCTGATGAAGATGGGCCTCAAGCCTGTCGTGTACGAGGCCGACCAGATCGGCGGACGGCTGCGCACCGTCGGCTTCGACGGCCCCGGCACGGACGGGCTGACCGCCGAGATGGGCGCGATGCGCTTCCCGCCCTCCTCGACGGCGCTTCAGCACTACATCGACCTGGTCGGCCTGGTCACCGAGCCGTTCCCGAACCCGCTCGCCGAGGCCACCCCCTCGACGGTGGTCGACCTCAAGGGCGAGACGCACTACGCCGAGACCATCGCCGACCTGCCGCAGGTCTACCGCGACGTGGCCGCCGCGTGGAACGCCTGCCTGGACGAGGGCGCCGACTTCTCGGACATGAACACCGCGATGCGCGAGCGCGACGTCCCGCGCATCCGCGAGATCTGGGCGAAGCTCGTCGAGAAGCTCGACAACCAGACCTTCTACGGCTTCCTCTGCGAGTCGGAGGCCTTCAAGTCCTTCCGCCACCGCGAGATCTTCGGCCAGGTCGGCTTCGGCACCGGCGGCTGGGACACCGACTTCCCCAACTCCATCCTGGAGATCCTTCGCGTCGTCTACACCGAGGCGGACGACCACCACCGCGGCATCGTCGGCGGCTCCCAGCAGCTGCCGCTGCGGCTGTGGGAGCGCGAGCCGGAGAAGATCGTGCACTGGGCGCAGGGCACCTCGCTCTCCTCGCTGCACGAGGGCGCGCCGCGCCCGGCGGTGACCCGTCTGACCCGCACGGCGGGCAACCGGATCACCGTGACCGACGCGTCCGGCGACATCCGCACCTACCGCGCGGCGATCTTCACCGCGCAGTCCTGGATGCTGCTCTCCAAGATCGAGTGCGACGACTCGCTCTTCCCGATCGACCACTGGACGGCGATCGAGCGCACCCACTACATGGAGTCCTCGAAGCTGTTCGTCCCGGTGGACCGGCCGTTCTGGCTGGACAAGGCCGTCGACGACAGGGGCAACCCGACGGGCCGTGACGTCATGTCGATGACGCTGACGGACCGGATGACGCGCGGCACCTACCTGCTGGACGACGGCCCGGACAAGCCGGCCGTGATCTGCCTCTCCTACACCTGGTGCGACGACAGCCTGAAGTGGCTGCCGCTCTCGGCGAAGGAGCGCATGGAGGTCATGCTCAAGTCGCTCGGCGAGATCTACCCGAAGGTCGACATCCGCAAGCACATCATCGGCAACCCGGTGACCGTGTCGTGGGAGAACGAGCCCTACTTCATGGGCGCGTTCAAGGCGAACCTGCCCGGGCACTACCGCTACCAGCGCCGTCTGTTCACGCACTTCATGCAGGACTCGCTGCCCGAGGACAAGCGGGGCATCTTCCTCGCGGGCGACGACATCTCCTGGACGGCCGGCTGGGCCGAGGGCGCGGTGCAGACCGCCCTGAACGCGGTGTGGGGCGTCATGCACCACCTCGGCGGCACGACGGACGGCACCAACCCCGGCCCGGGCGACCTGTACGACGAGATCGCGCCGGTCGAGCTGCCGGAGGACTGACCGGACCGCGGCACGGAGCGAGGAGGGCTCGGGGGCTTCTGCCCCCGGGCCCTTCCGTCTACAGCCCCGCCGCCCGCGCCAGCCCATACACCTCCGCCGCCACGTCCTTGAGCTCCTCCGCGTCGCGCGGGGTGCCCTGGAGGTCGAGCAGGAACTCGCCTATGCCCTCGTGGGCATGGGCCACCAGGTCCTCGACGATCTGGGCCGCGCTTCCGGCGAACGGGGGGCGCCCCTCGCCCTCGTACGGCTTCGGGGTGTATCGCGCGTTGACGCGCACGCAGACCTCTATCGCGCGCTCCCGGCCGCGCTCGGCGGCCGTTTCCCGCACCCCGGTCCACGCCCGGGCGAGCTGGGCCGCGCCCTGGGCCACCGGCATCCAGCCGTCCGCCCGGTCCACCACACGGCGCACCGCCTTCGGGCCCGCCGCCGCGAGGTACACCGGGATCGGCCGGGCCGGCTTGGGGCCGACCTCGGAGGGGGTGATGGTGGTCAACTCGCCCTCGTACGCGACCGGGTCCGGGCCCCAGACCGCCGCGCACACGTCCAGCGTCTCGTCGAGCACCTTGCCGCGCCGCTCGAACGGCGCCACGGCCGCCGCCGCGTACTCGTCGAGGGACCAGCCCGTGCCCATCCCCGCCAGAACCCGGCCGCCGCTCGCCGCGTCCAGCGAGGCGAGCGAACGGGCCAGCTGGAACGGCACGTGCAGCGGCGCCACGAGCACGCTCGTGCCCAGGCGTGCCCGCTCGGTGGACGCCGCCGCGAGCGTGAGGGAGACCAGCGGGTCGGCCACCGACCGGTAGGTGTCCGGCCAGGCCAGGCCCGGTATCCCGTACAGCCCCTGGGCCGCGGGGGTCGGGAAGATCACCCGCTCGAAGACCCACAGGCTCTCGTAGCCCACCTCCTCGGCGGCGCGCGCGACCGCGGGGATGTCTCGGCCGATGTCGTACTGCCTCATCTGCGGGAGGCCGAGTCCGAGCCGGATTGCCATGAGTGAACTCCTCGTGCGGAAGCAGGGCCTGCGTACGGCGTCAGCAGGCAGCGCCCCACCAGGCCGACACCCGCGTCCATCCGCTCCCTGAACTCCCGGGACAGGTCCGGAAGTTCCCGCAGCCTCCACAGCAACCGGGCCGACGACCAGGCCGCGTCGCGCGCCCGCTCCAGGCTCCACGACGCCAGCAGGTGCGTGAGCGGGTCCGCGACCTCCAGCAGGTCGGGCCCCGGCATCAGCTCCTCGCGCACCCGCTCCTCCAGCGCCACCAGCATGTCGCCGACCCGTTCGAAGTCCCGCTCCAGTTCGTCCGGTTCGCACTCCAGGGCGCGGCAGCTGTCCACGACGGCGAGCGCCAGGTCGTGCCCGATGTGGGCGTTGATGCCGCAGAGAGCGAACTGGAGGGGCCGCACGCCCGGGTGGCGCCGGTACTGGAAGAGCGGCCGCCAGCAGGCGGGCGGCCGCCGCCCCGCCGCCACCGCGTCGACCGCCCGCAGATAGCGCCCGGCGAACAGCACGTCCAGGGTCGCCGCCGCCCGTGGGTCCTCGAACGCGCCCCGGGTGAGGGACCGGTCGATCTCCTCGGTGACCGCCAGATAGACCCGGTTGAAGACGGCCAGCCCGTCCTTGGGCGGGAGGCTCGCGCGCAGCGCCCGCATCCGCGCCGCTACGGTGTCCACCGACACCTTGGCGAGCCCCGTGCCACCTGCCCGCTGTTCGATCCGCACCATGAGGGCAGCGTCCCAGCCCTACGCTTTCCGGGACGCCGCCGGGCCCGGGGCTTCCCCGGAACGGGTGAACACGAGGCCGTCGGGGCCGTGCGGGATCATGGGGGCTTTGGGGGAGGGGAGTTCACGGTGCCGGGAACACCGCCGTCACGCGCGCGTAGGCGCCGGGACGACAGAGCCGCGCGCCGCTCGGCCGCGCGGCGCGCCGCCATGGTGGCGCTGGCCTGCGCGGTCGTGGCCGCCGGCGTGGTCTCGGGCGCGGTGGCGGCCCTCGGGGGCGGGGGCGACGACGCCGCCCGGCCCACCGCGACCGCCTCGCCCGCCACGGTGACCCTGCCCGCCGTGCCCACCTCGGCGCCCACGGCCCCGTCCGCCACGCGCGCGACGCCACGCACGACCCCGCCGTCCCTCGCCCCCAAGCCCTCGGCCACCCCGTCGCCGTCGCGGGCGGCGGTCTCCGCGGCGCTCTACCGCTCGCCCGACTCCCAGGCCCTGGACTGGGTCCGGGACCACCCCGACGACCCCCGGCGGTCGCTGATAGAGCGGCGGATCGCGGACCAGCCGACGGCCGTCTGGTTCACGGAGTACGACCCCGGCACGATCACGCGCGAGGTGCGGGCGGTGACCTCGGCGGCGGCCGGAGAGGGCCGGGTGCCGGTGCTCGTCCCGTACGCGATTCCCGGCCGGGACTGCGGCGGCGCCTCGCAGGGCGGCGCGCCGAGCCTGGACGCGTACGACAGCTGGATCGGGAACTTCGCGGCGGGGCTCGGGCGTTCACCGGTCATCGTGGTCCTGGAGCCGGACGCGATCGCCCAGTCGGACTGCCTCTCCGAGGGCGAGCGCGCCGCCCGGTTCGCCTCGCTGGCCAGAGCGGGGCGGGCGATCCACGCCGCCGACGCCCGGGCCAGGGTGTACTTCGACGCGGGCCACTCCGGATGGCGCGGCGCCGAGGAGATGGCCGGTCTGCTGCGTGCGGCGGGCGCGGCCACCAGCGGCGACGGCATCTTCACCAACGTCTCCAACTTCCACCGCACGGCCGACGAAGTGGCGTACGCGCGGCGGGTGCTCACGGCGCTGGGCGGTCCCGCGCGGCTGGGCGCGGTGATCGACACCAGCCGCAACGGGAGGGGAGCGCCGCCCGGCGGGGAGTGGTGCGACCCGGCCGGGCGGGCGCTGGGCCGCGCCCCGACCACGAACACCGGGGAGGCGCGCATCGACGCCTATCTGTGGGTGAAGCTGCCCGGTGAGTCCGACGGCTGCCGGGGCGCGGCGGGCAGCTTCACCCCGGACTACGCCTACGACTTGGCGCGCTGAGCCCCGTCGGCCGCCTCGCGCTTGTCGCCGCCCTTGTCGCCGACCTCCGCGCCGCCGTCGTCGTACGACGACGTGCCCTCGTCGAGCAGCGGCTCCTGCTCCTTCATATGGGCCGGGGCGAAGGCGCGCAGCACGTGGTAGCCGGTGATGACCACGATGGTGCCGAGGGCGATCCCGCTGAGGCGGAAGTTGTCGGTGAACTTCAGGGTGACGCCGCCGATGCCGATGATGATGCCCGCGGCCGCCGGGACCAGGTTCAGCGGATTGCGCAGGTCCACCTTGGCGTTGATCCAGATCTGGGCGCCCAGGAGGCCGATCATGCCGTACAGGATGACCGTGATGCCGCCGAGGACGCCGCCGGGAATGGCCGCGACGATCGCGCCGAACTTGGGGCAGAGCCCGAAGAGCAGCGCGAATCCGGCGGCGGCCCAGTAGGCGGCGGTCGAGTAGACGCGGGTGGCGGCCATGACGCCGATGTTCTCGGAGTACGTGGTGTTGGGCGGGCCGCCGACGGCGGTGGAGAGCACGGAGGCGGCGCCGTCGGCGGCGATCGCGGTGCCCAGCTGGTCGTCGAGGTCGTCGCCGGTCATCTCGCCGACGGCCTTGACGTGTCCGGCGTTCTCGGCGATCAGCGCGATCACGACGGGGAGGGCGACCAGGATGGCGGACCACTCGAAGTGCGGGGCATGGAAGGAGGGCAGGCCGATCCAGTCCGCCCTGCCGACGCCGGAGAGGTCCAGGCGCCAGTGGTCGGTGGCCTCGCCCGCGCCCGGAATCGAGTGGATCTTGCCGAAGACGCGGTCGAAGAGCCAGGAGATGCCGTAGCCGAAGAGCAGGCCGAGGAAGATCGCGACCCGGGACCAGAAGCCGCGCAGACAGACCACGGCCAGCCCGGTGAAGAACATGACCAGGAGCGCGGTCCACTGGTCCTGCGGCCAGTAGGTGGCCGCGGTGACCGGCGCCAGGTTGAAGCCGATCAGCATGACCACCGCGCCGGTCACGATCGGCGGCATGGCGGCGTGGATGATCCGCGCGCCGAACCGCTGCACCGCGAGGCCCGCCGCGAACAGCGCGACGCCGACGACGAGGACGGCGCCGGTCACGGTGGCGCTGGTGCCGCCGGTGGCCCGGATCGCGGCCGCGACCCCGACGAAGGAGAGGGAACAGCCCAGATAGCTGGGCACCCGGCCCTTGGTGGCGAGCAGGAAGATGACCGTGGCGACGCCGGACATCATGATCGCGAGGTTGGGGTCGAGGCCCATGAGGACCGGCGCCACGAAGGACGCGCCGAACATGGCCACCACGTGCTGGGCGCCGAGGCCGATCGTCCGGGGCCAGGACAGCCGCTCGTCCGGACGGACGACGGCGCCGGGGGCGGGGGTCCGCCCGTCACCGTGCAGGGTCCAGCGCACGCCGAGGCCCATGAGTTCGCTCCAGTTCGTTCCGTGCTGAGAAGAATCAGCGCAATGGTAGTGGGGCCCGTGATCCCGGGTCCCATCCGTGAATCCTGCGCGAGGCATGGTCACCCGGAACTGCTGGCCCTACGCTCCAATCGCCTTATTCGTGAACTGAGTTCAGATATGTGAAGACTCTCGGCGGCTACTGGGCGGCGTCGGTGGACCGCACCGGCGCCGCCTCCGTCGCACCGCCGACGGCCCGGGCGCGCCCTCCCGTACGCAGCACGTCCGCCCCCGCCACCAGCCCCAGCGCCAACAGCGTGACCAGGCCGAACGACACCAGGAGCGAGGTCAGATCGGCGATGCCGCCGATCGTCGAGGGGGCGATGAGGCCCGAGGTGTAGGTGATGGTGGCGACGCCCGCGATGGCCTGGCTGGGGTTGGGGCCGCTGCGCCCGGCCGCCGCGAAGGCCAGCGGCACCACGACCGCCACGCCGAGGCCGATCAGGGCGAACCCGCCCACCGCCACCGCGGGTCCGGGCGCGAGGACCACCGCCAGCCCGCCCGCCGTGGCGAGGACGCCCCCGCAGCGGACCGTCCGTACCGCGCCGAACCTGTCCACGGCCTTGTCGCCCGCGATCCGCGCCACCGCCATGGTCAGCGTGAACGCGGTGGTCGAGGCGGCGGCGAGACCGGCGGAGGCGTCCATGGTGTCCCGCAGGTACACCGCCGACCAGTCCAGGCTCGCTCCCTCGGCGAACACCGCGCAGAACGCGACGAGCCCGATGACCAGCGCCGTCCTGGGCGGCCGGGCGAAGCGCGGCGGCGGGGCCTCGTCGGGCGCGCTGCGCAGGTCGAGTACGCCGCCACAGGCGAACGCGCCGAGCGCGGTGAGGACGCCCGCCGCGACGAGGTGGTGCACGCGCGCGTCGGTGCCGAGGTGCGCGGCCAGCGTGCCCGCGGAGGAGCCGATCAGGGCGCCCGCGCTCCACATGCCGTGCAGCCCGGACATGATGGACCGGCCGAGCCGGTCCTCGGTCTGTACGCCCAGCGCGTTCATGGCCACGTCCGACATGCCGGCCGTCGCCCCGAACACGAAGAGCGCGGCGCAGAGCGTGTAGAGGTTCGGTGCGAGCGCCGGGAGCGCGAGGGCGAGGGTCCACAGGGCGAGCAGCCCGCGCAGCGCCCGGCGGGCGCCGAAGCGGTGGGTGATCGCGCCGGAGAGCGGCATCAGCAGCGACGAGCCGATGGCGGGGAACGCCAGCGCCAGGCCGAGCAGGCCGGTGGAGATGCCGGTGTGGTCCTGGATCCACGGGACCCGGGTCGCGAAGTTCCCGGTGACCGTGCCGTGGACGCAGAACACGGCGGCGATCGCGATCCTGGCCCGCCTCAACTCCCGTATGACGTCGCCCGTTTCGTTCGCCATCAGCTCGGTCCTCCCCTGGATGCCGGTACGCGATGCCGGTATGCGATGCCTTGGTACGCGATACCGGGCGCGCGATAAGCTATCAGAACTATCAGGAACCCTGCCTGATAAATAATCCGCCGTCCACCGGGTCCCGGTCGTCTGGAAGGATCCCGGCATGCCCGCATCACCCAGCACCGCCCGGGTCATCAACGACCGCCTCGCCCTGCGCCTGCTCCAGGACGAGGGCCCGTTGACGGCGGGTCAGCTCAAGAAGCTCACCGGCCTGTCCCGCCCCACCGTCGCCGACCTGGTCGAACGGCTCCAGGACTCGGGGCTCGTCGAGGTCGTGGGGGAGTCCGGCGCCGAGCGGCGCGGCCCCAACGCCCGGCTGTACGGCATCGTCGCGGACCGGGCCCATCTCGCCGCCCTCGACGTGCGCACCGACAGCGTCACCGTGCTCGTGGCCGATCTGCTCGGTGCGCCCCTGGCGCAGGCCGCCCTCCCGATCGGAGCCGACGCCGGGACCGGCCCCGCCGTGGAGCAGGCGGTGGCGCTGCTGGAGCGGACCGCGAAGGAGGCGGGCGCCGAGCGGCTGCACAGCATCGGCGTCGGGGCGCCCGGCCTGATCGACCCGGCGACGGGCGAGCTGCGCGACAGCGCGGGGCTGCCCGCCTGGCACCGCGAGCTGGTCCCGGCCCTGCACCGGCGGCTGTCGGCCGCGGTCCTGGTGGAGAACGAGGTGAACCTGGCGGCGATGGCCGAGCACCGGCTCGGCGCCGCGCGCGGTCAGGACGACTTCGTGCTGTTCTGGCTCGGCCAGGGCGTGGGTGCGGCGGTCTTCCTGGACGGGAAGCTGCGCCGTGGGGCCTCCGGCGGCGCGGGCGAGATCGGCTTCCTGCCCGTCCCGGGCACCGGAGCGCTGCCGTCCGCGACCGGCTGTGAGGGAGGGTTCCACGCGCTCGCGGGCGCCGACGCGGTGGTGCGGCTCGCCGCCGAGCACGGACTGACGGGCAGCGCCGAGACCCTGGTGCGCGAGGCGACCGGCCCCTTCCTCGACGCGCTGGCCGAGCGGATCGCCATCGGCGCGGCGGCCGTGGTCTCCGTACTGGACCCGGGCCTGATCGTGCTCGGCGGCGAACTGGGCCACGCGGGCGGCGCGTTGCTCTCCGCCCGGGTGCTGAGCCGGCTCGCCGCCCTCACCCCGCTGGGTGCCGAGGTCCGGCCCAGCGAGCTCGGGGACCGGGCTGTGCTGCGCGGCGCGCTGCTCGCGGCGCGGGACGCGGCGCAGGACGAGCTCTTCGCGCCCCCCGCGCCCTGACAGACCGCGCCCCGACGCACCGAACGCTGACGCACCGCACCCCGGCCGGGAGGATCCGGCCGGGGTGCGGGCGCTTCACAGCAGGTGCCCGGCGGCTGCGGCAAGGGCCTGAGTCGCGCCGCCGGGCGTCTCGGGGGGCGGGGATCAACAGGCGCCGAGGTCCTGCCAGACGCCCCAGTCGCCGGTGGTTCCGGGCTCCTCGCCCTTCGTCCACCACTTCGACTTCCAGATGTGGGACTTGTACGAGACGGTCGTGGAGCCACCGTACTCGGCCGCGGCCGTCCAGGCGGGCGCGGTGCAGGAGCCGCCCCCTGTGGAGCCGCCCGTGGAACCGCCCGTCGTACCGCCGGACGGCGACGGGGACGGGGACGGCGGCGGGGTCCCGGTCTCCGGCTCGGTGACCGTCGCGCCCCGGGTGAGGTCCCCGGCCAGCGCATACGTACGGCCGCCGAAGGTCACCGTCCAGTTGGAGGGCGTCGACACCGGCAGGTAGTAGACGAAGTCCAGCGTCACCGAGGCGCCCGGGGCCAGCGACTGCCAGCCCGGGAGCTTCAGCGACACCCGGTTGTAGTCACCCTTCAGACCGCCCACGTTGCTGCCGCTGTGGTCGCTGCGCACGATCGTCGTGCCGAAGCCGGACTGGTCCTTGGCGTTCGCCGGGGCCGAGGTCCCGTAGTCGAACTGGAACTCCGTGCCGCCCGGCAGCGTCGCCCTGGTGTTGTTGGTGAGCGTCACCTTGGGGCTGATCGGGTAGTTGGAGTCGCCGAGCGGGAACCGCCCGAAGTCCACGCCGATGTCGAGCGCCTGGGTGGGCAGGGTGACGGAGGAGCGCCTGGCGCCGTACGGGGCGGCCGACTTGAACTTGTCGTACATCGCGGAGGTCAGTGTCGAGCCCGGCTCGTACTGGCCCTTGGCCGCGTTGTACTTGTAGTCGCCCGCGAGCTCCCAGACCATCGTGCCGCCGATGCCCTTGTCGACCACGTAGTCGGCCTTCGCGTTGACCGACTGCTCGTCCTCGGTGGACAGGAACACCTTCTTCTGATCGTTCCACAGCCAGGGCGCCACCAGCGTCGAGTCGTACTTGCGGGCATAGGCGCCGGTCAGCTTGGTGTCGGCGGGGAAGCCGTACTTGGTCACGTAGTCGCCGACGACGCCCTTCTCCAGGTTCTTGGCGTGCCACATCGGGTTGGAGCCCGCCGGGGCCTCCTTGCCGGTCTCGTCGAGGTCGTGCCAGAGGTTGTCGATGCCGGTCGCGCCGTCACCGCACTTGGTGAGCCCGGACCCGGCCGGGCAGGTGGTGGTCGCGGCCCTGCCCCACAGCCCGTCCGTGCCGCCCGTCACGTTCTGGAAGCCCCGGGTGTAGTACGGCAGGCCCATGTTGATGCGCCCGGCCGGCATCGAACCGCGGAAGTAGTGGTAGGCCCAGTCCGCGTTGAGATAGCCGATTCCGCCGTACTGCGAGGCCGAATAGACGCCCGCCGCCGCGAGTTCCGCGTCCTTGCCGTCGTCGAAGAGCGAGGCGTTCGGGCCCACGTATTCGTTCCAGGCGCCGTGCAGGTCGTACGACATGATGTTGACGTAGTCCAGGTACTTCTGGACCTGGAAGGTCTCCATGCCGCGCAGCAGATAGCCGGACGAAGGTGCGGCAACAGACAACAGATAGTGTTTTCCGTCAGCTGCTCCCGCGCGGTCCAGCTTCTCGCGCAGCGACTTCATCAGCGCGGCATAGCCCTTGACCAGGCCCGCCCGGCGCGCGTTGGACAGGCTCCAGTCCAGCGGGTTGCCCGCGTCCTTCATCGTCGTGGGGTACTCGTAGTCGATGTCGACGCCGTTGAACCCGTACTTCTTGATGAAGGCGACGGCCGAGTCCGCGAAGGTGTCGATGCCCGGCTGGTTCACCGAGCCGTCGGCGTTCGTGGCCATCGAGTAGAAGCCGCCCGAGGCGACCCGCTTTCCGTCGTCACCGAAAGAGCCGCCGGTCTCGGCCCAGCCGCCCACGGAGATCAGCGTCTTGACATTGGGGTGCTGCTTCTTGAACTTGTTCAGGAGGTTGAAGTGGCCCTTGTAGGGGAGCGCGGGATCCATCTCGGCCCCGGCCACGCCCGGCCAGGTCATTCCGGTCGCCGCGTTCTTCTCGCCGTCGGTGCCGACGGAGATCTTGTTGTCGGAACCGATGTGCGCGAAGGCGTAGTTGACGTGGGTGACCTTGTCCCACGGGATGTCGGAGGCCAGATAGGCGGGGGTCCCGTCCTGGCCGGTGCGCCAGCCGGTGAAGTACCCGATGACGCGGCGCTGGTGGTCGGCGCCCATCTTCTCGCGGCCGTCCGTGTCGTACACGGAGCAGTAGGGGACGTCGACGCCGGGCGTCCTGTAGAGCCCGTCGGGGCGACAGGACTCGGGGTCGGCGGCGTGCGAGACGCCCGCGGCGAGCGAGGAGAGCAGCAGCCCGGCGACCGCGGCACCGGTCGCGAACAGCGTGGCTCTCGTACGAGTGGGGGACAGCACCATTTGTTCCTCCTGGGGGAGGTCGGTGTGACACAGGACTGCGGGCGGTCGTGCGGCGGCCCAGGGCGTGCGCACACCGGCGGGCCTCACCTCGGAGGTGACACGGAGATTAAGAGGACTAGACCAGAGCGTCAATAGGTATGGACCAATGCCGGGCTCACGGCCTGATGCGCGGTGAAGTGGAGGATGGGCCTCCGCTACGGAGCGCGACGGCGCGGGGCTCGCACTGTGACCCAGGCCATAGACGTTCGCCCGTATGGCCGACGATCAGTCGTGGCACACTGACCCTGTACCAGCAGCAGCGCACTCCGGGGTCGGTGTAATTCCGAACCGGCGGTAATAGTCCGCGACCCGGCCGCATCCAGTGGCCGGTTGACCAGGTGGAATTCCTGGACCGACGGTGAAAGTCCGGATGGGAGGCAGTGCGCGGCGGGCGGGCCCTCAGGGCTCATGCCGGCCGTTCCGCTGATCGTCCCCCGCGACGATCGGCGTCCTTCGGCCATGCGTGAGCTGTATGTACGGCCCTGTTCCCGCTCTCTGTCGTTCATCGACAGCCCCGGAGTCCGTGCCCGAAGAGGCAGGAGGACCCGGTGGCCACCGCAGCCGACGCAGACGCGATGCGTCGAGCCATTGAGCTCGCCGCGCGCGGACTCGGCTTCACCAGCCCCAACCCGGTCGTCGGGTGTGTCATCACCGACGCCTCCGGCGCCGTCGTCGGCGAGGGCTTCCACCAGAAGGCCGGCGGCCCGCACGCCGAGGTCCACGCCCTGTCCGCCGCGGGCGAGCGGGCCCGGGGCGGCACCGCGTACGTCACCCTCGAACCCTGCAACCACACCGGTCGCACCGGCCCCTGCGCCCAGGCGCTCGTCGAAGCCGGGATCGCACGGGTCGTGTACGCGGTCGGCGACCCGAACCCGCAGGCCACCGGCGGCGCCGACACGCTGAGGGCGGCCGGGGTCGAGGTCGGGCAGGGACTGCTCGCCGAAGAGGCCGAGGCGGGCAACGCCGCCTGGCTCACCTCCGTGCGGCTCGGCCGCCCCTATGTCCTGTGGAAGTACGCGGCGACCCTGGACGGCCGGATCGCGGCCGAGGACGGCACCAGCCGCTGGATCACCTCGCCCGAGGCCCGCGCCGACGTCCACCGGCTGCGCGCCGAGGCAGACGCCGTGGTGGTCGGCTCCGGCACCGCCCGCACCGACGACCCCCACCTCGCCGCACGGGGGATCGAGGGCGCCGTCCAGCCGCTGCGGGTCGTCGTCGACACCGAGGCGAAGGCCGTGCGGCCCGGCGCCCGGGTCCTCGACGACGCCGCGCCGACCCTGGTCGCGGTCGCCGAGGACGCCGACGCCGCCCATCTGGCGGACACCGACGTCGTGCGCCTGCCGCGCGCCGCCACAGGTCTGGACATCCCGGCGCTGCTGGCCGCCCTGCACGGCCGGGGCGTCCGTTCCGTACTCCTCGAAGGCGGCCCGGCCCTCGCCGGGGCCTTCGTCGCCGCGGGCGCCGTCGACAAGGTCGTCGGCTACCTCGCGCCCGTCCTGCTCGGCGCGGGCCCGGCGGCTCTCACCGGCGCCGGAATCACCACGATCGCCGAAGCGTTGCGGCTCGAACTGACCGAGAGCGTCCGCATCGGCCCCGATCTCCGTATCAGTGCCACTCCCAAGGAGCGATAAGCGTGTTCACCGGAATCGTCGAAGAGCTGGGTGAGGTCACCGCCGTCGAGAAGCTCGGCGACTCCTCCCGCTTCCGCCTGCGCGGCCCCGTCGTCACCGAGGGCGCCCGGCACGGCGACTCGATCGCCGTCAACGGGGTCTGTCTGACCGTCGTGGAGACCGGCGACGGAGAGTTCACCGCCGACGTCATGCAGGAGACGCTCCTGCGCTCCAGCCTCGGCGCCCTCGACGTCGGCTCCCGCGTCAACCTGGAGCGGCCCATGGCCGTCGGCGGCCGCCTCGGCGGACACATCGTCCAGGGCCACGTCGACGGCACCGGCGCCGTCGTCGAGCGCACCCCCTCGGAGAACTGGGAGATCGTCAAGGTCTCGCTCCCCGCCGAGCTGACCCGCTACGTCGTCGAGAAGGGCTCGATCACCGTCGACGGCGTCAGCCTCACGGTCGTCGACGCGGGCCCCGACTACTTCACCATCAGCCTCATCCCCACCACCCTCGCGCTGACCACGCTCGGCCACAAGCAGCCCGGCGACCCGGTCAACCTGGAGGTCGACGTGATCGCCAAGTACGTCGAGCGGCTGCTCGGCGCGCGCGGCCAGGAGGGCCCCAGCGGCCAGGAGGACCCCAAGTGAACTGGCTCAACTCCGAGGCCTTCACCGCCTTCGACCAGCACATCATGTGGTCCGACATGATCGGCAACACGGTCGGTCTGGCCGCCCTCGCGCTCGGCTGGCGGCGCTCCATATGGACCTGGCCCGCCCAGTTCCTCTCCGGCGTCATCCTGCTGGCCGCGTTCACCACCGCCCACCTCTCCGGCAGCGCCGGCAAGCAGGTCGTGGTCATCGTGGTCGCCCTGTGGGGCTGGTACCAGTGGCGCGGCGGCAAGGGGCAGGGGCAGGACGGCTCGATCGCGGTGCGGTTCGCCACCTGGCGCGAGCGGGGCCTGCTCGTCGCGGGCGCGGCGCTCGGCACCCTCGCCGTCGGCGCCCTGTTCACCGCTTACCCGACGCTGTCGTGGGACCCGTGGCCGGACGCGTACATCTTCGTCGGCACGATCGTCGCCATGTACGCCCAGGCGCGCGGCATGGTCGAGTTCTGGCTCGCCTGGCTGCTCGTCGACGCCGTCGGCGTGCCGCTCAACTTCGCCAACGGCTTCGCCTTCTCCGGCTTCGTCTACGTCATCTACGGCGCAATCGTCCTGTGGGGCCTGCGCGACTGGTGGCTGCGCTCCCGTACGAGCGCGCAGCCCGTCCTGGAAGGAGCGGCGGCATGAGCGCCACCACACCCACCTGGTACTCCACCGACAATCGCGAGGACCTCTCCCTCGACCCCGTCGAGCAGGCGATCCGCGACATCGCGGCCGGCCGGCCGGTCGTGGTCGTGGACGACGAGGACCGCGAGAACGAGGGCGACCTCGTCATCGCCGCCGAGAAGGCGACCCCCGAGATCGTCGCCTTCATGATGAGCGAGTGCCGCGGGTTGATCTGCGCGCCCATGGAGGGCGAGGCGCTCGACCGGCTCCAGCTGCCCCAGATGGTCGACCACAACACCGAGTCCATGAAGACCGCGTTCACCGTCTCGGTCGACGCCTCCGCCGCGCACGGCGTCTCCACCGGCATCTCCGCCGCCGACCGCGCCACCACGCTGCGGCTGCTGGCCGACGGGCACTCCGAGGCCGGGGACTTCGTCCGCCCCGGGCACATCTTCCCGCTGCGCGCCAAGCCCGGCGGCGTCCTCGTCCGCAACGGCCACACCGAGGCCGCGGTCGACCTCGCCCGGCTCGCCGGGCTCGCCCCGGCCGGCGCGATCGTGGAGATCGCGGGCGAGGACGGCGTGATGCTGCGGCTGCCCGAGCTCATTCCGTTCGCCCGCAAGCACGGCCTGACGATCATCTCCATCGAGGACCTGATCGCCTACCGCCGTTCCTCCGAGCCCACCGTGCGCCGCGAGGCCGAGGTCCACCTCCCCACCTCCTTCGGGGAGTTCACCGCCTACGGCTACCGCTCCACCGTCGACGGCGTCGAGCACGTGGCCCTGGTCCACGGCGAGATCGGTGACGGCGAGGACGTGCTGGTGCGCGTCCACTCCGAGTGCCTGACCGGCGACATCTTCCACTCGCTGCGCTGCGACTGCGGCCCCCAGCTGCAGGCCTCCATGGAGCGCATCACCGAGGCGGGCCGCGGCGTCGTCGTCTATCTGCGCGGCCACGAGGGGCGCGGCATCGGACTGCTCTCCAAGCTGCGCGCCTACGAGCTCCAGGAGCAGGGGCGCGACACGCTCGACGCCAACCTGGAGCTGGGGCTGCCGGCCGACGCCCGCGACTACGCGGCCGGCGCGCAGATCCTGGAGAACCTGGGCGTGCGCAGCGTGCGGCTGATGACCAACAACCCGGAGAAGACCACCGCGCTGGTCCGCCACGGCCTCAAGGTCAGCGGCCGCGAGCCGATGCCCGTCCAGGCGGGCGAGCACAATCTGCGGTACCTGCGCACCAAGCGCGACCGGATGGGACACGACCTGCCCTGGCTGGACGCGACCGCGTCGGCCTGCGGCAACCAGTAGCGACACCGGTAACCAGCGACACCCGTAACCAGCGACACCCGTAGCAGCTGAAAGAGCACCGAGGAGTAGCACGTGAGTGGCAAGGGCGCACCCGAACTGTCCGTACGCAACTGCGCAGACCTCCGGGTCGCGGTCATCGCGGCGCAGTGGCACGAGAAGGTCATGGACGGACTCGTCGACGGCGCCCTGCGCGCCCTGCACGAGCTCGGCATCGACGAGCCGACGCTGCTGCGCGTCCCCGGCAGCTTCGAGCTGCCGGTCGTCGCCAAGGTGCTCGCGGGCCGCGGGTACGATGCGGTGGTCGCCCTCGGCGTCGTCATCAGGGGCGGTACGCCGCACTTCGATTACGTGTGCCAGGGTGTCACCAACGGTCTCACCCAGGTCAGCATCGACACCGGCGTACCCGTCGGCTTCGGCGTGCTGACCTGCGACACCGAGGAGCAGGCCCTGGACCGGGCCGGCCTCGAAGGGTCGAACGAGGACAAGGGCCACGAAGCGGTCACCGCCGCCGTCGCCACGGCCGCCACGCTGCGCACCGTCAGCGAACCCTGGCGCTGAGTGGCAGGGACGCACCCCTTACCCTGAGAAGCATCATGGCGAACAAACCCTCCAAGAGTTTCGAAGAGCTCTTCGCGGAGCTCCAGCTCAAGGCCGCCAACGGCGACCCGTCCACCTCCCGCACCGCCGAGCTGGTGGACAAGGGCGTGCATGCCATCGGCAAGAAGGTCGTCGAGGAGGCCGCCGAGGTCTGGATGGCCGCCGAGTACGAGAGCAAGGACGCCGCCGCCGAGGAGATCTCGCAGCTGCTCTACCACGTCCAGGTGATGATGGTCGCGCGCGGGATCTCGCTCGACGAGGTCTACAAGCACCTCTGAGCACACTCCCCGTACATCCCGCCCCCCGCATGTCCTCACGTAAGGAAGCCGACCTCATGCTGCGCATCGCCGTCCCCAACAAGGGTGCACTGTCCGGACCCGCGGCGGCGATGCTCCATGAGGCCGGCTACCAGATGCGCAAGGAGTCGAAGGAGCTCGTCCTCGTCGACCCCGCGAACGAGGTCGAGTTCTTCTACCTCCGCCCCAAGGACATCGCGATCTACGTCTCGGCGGGCAAGCTCGACATCGGCATCACCGGCCAGGACCTGCTGATCGACTCGGGCGCCGACGCCGAGGTGATCCTGCCGCTCGGCTTCGCCCGTTCCACGTTCCGGTTCGCGGCCAAGCCCGGCACCGTCTCGGGCATCGAGGGCCTGGCGGGCAAGACGATCGCCACCTCCTACGAGGGCATCGTCGCCAAGCACCTGGCCGAGTCCGGCGTCGACGCCTCCGTGGTGCACCTCGACGGGGCCGTGGAGACCGCCATCGAGCTGGGCGTCGCCCAGGTCATCGCGGACGTGGTGGAGACCGGCACCTCGCTGCGCAACGCCGGCCTCGAGGTCTTCGGCGAGCCGATCATGAAGTCCGAGGCCGTCGTCATCCGCCGCACCGGCGAAAACGGCGACGACCCCAAGGTGGCCCAGTTCCTGCGCCGCCTCCAGGGCGTCCTGGTCGCCCGCACCTACGTGATGATGGACTACGACTGCCGCGCCGAGCACCTGGAGAAGGCCGTCGCCCTCACCCCGGGCCTGGAGTCGCCGACGATCTCGCCGCTCCACAACGAGGGCTGGGTCGCCGTCCGCGCCATGGTCCCGGCCAAGGAGGCCCAGCGGATCATGGACGACCTGTACGAGCTGGGCGCCCGGGCCATCCTCACCACGGCCATCCACGCCTGCCGCCTCTGACCGACCGCCTCTGACCGACCCCTCCGGCTCCTTTACTCCCGTACGGAAGTGACGTACCCCGTGTCCGCCCCCGCGCCCCAACTCCCCGCTCTCCCGGTCACGTTCCGGCCGACCCGCACCCGGGCCGTGCTGCTGAGCGTCGGTGCCGTGATGTTCGCCGTGATCACCGGCGTCGCACTGCTCCTGGAGAACATGAGCGGGGGCGAGCGGGCCAGCTTCGTGTTCACCGCGGCCGTCTTCTTCGCGGTCCTCGCGCTGCTGAGCCGCCCCAAGGTCGTCGCCGACGACACGGGCGTCACGGTCGTCAACCTCACCCGGACCCGGCGGCTCGCCTGGGCGGAGATCCTGCGCGTCAACCTCCGCCCCGGCGACCCCTGGGTCTTCCTGGACCTCAGCGACGGCACCAGCCTGCCCGCGCTCGGCATCCAGCCCGGCATCGCCAAGGAGCGGGCCATTCGCGACGCCCGGGCGCTGCGCGCGCTCGCCGAGTCGCACGGCACCCGCCAGGACGGCTGACCCGCCCGTTTTCAGCACCGGGGCAAGCATTGCGGCGACGATCTCAATAGCTACCCTGGTGACGGTGGCGCTCACTGCGCCGGCCCCGCGCACAAGGCGGCACCATCGGCCTGCGGGGCACCAGCGACCCGAGGAGTGACTCCCTCCAGCAATGGACGGATCGTCCGGTAGTACATGCGCCGCCCCCGCGCACGAGGTGGCGGCATGACCATCCCGCTTCTGCTGCTCGCCGCGGCATTCCTTCTCATCCTCGCCAACGGGTTCTTCGTGGCCGCCGAATTCGGCCTGGTCACCGTGGAACGGCCGGACGCCGAGAAGGCCGCCGCCGACGGCGACCGCCGCGCCGGCACCGTCGTCGAGGCCCTGCGCGAGCTGTCCTTCCAGCTCTCCGGCACCCAGCTCGGCATCACCATCACCTCGCTCGTCGTCGGCATGCTCGCGGAGCCCGCGCTCGCCGGACTGCTCGACGGGCCGCTCACCGCGACCGGTCTGCCGGACGGGGTGGCGCCCGGGGTGAGCGTCGTCGTCGGCATGCTGCTCGCCTCCGCCGTCCAGATGGTGATCGGCGAACTCGTCCCCAAGAACTGGGCGGTGTCGCGGCCCCTCCAGGTCGCACGGTTCGTCGCCGGGCCGCAGAGCCGCTTCTCGCGGCTCTTCCGCCCGGTCATCTCGCTCCTGAACACCGTCGCCAACCGGCTGGTCCGGGCGCTCGGTGTGGAGCCCGCCGACGAGCTGGCCTCCGCCCGCACCCCGGGCGAACTGGTCTCGCTGGCCCGCCACTCGGCGCGGGCCGGAGCCATCGAACAGGACACCGCCGACCTCTTCGTACGCACCCTCGCGCTCGGGCGGCTCACCGCGGAGAACGTGATGACGCCGCGCGTGAAGGTCAGCGCGCTGCAGACCTCCGCGACCGCCGCCGACGTCCTCAACCTCACCCGGGCCACCGGGCTCTCCCGCTTCCCCGTCTACCGGGAGCGGATCGACGAGGTCGTCGGCATGGTCCACCTCAAGGACGCGCTGGCGGTACCGCCGCAGGAACGCCACCGCACGCCCGCCGCGCGCATCGCGGTGCCGCCGCTGCTGGTGCCCGAGACCCTGCCGGTGCAGCAGCTCCTGGAGCGGCTGCGCAGTGAGCAGCCGATAGCCGTGGTCGTCGACGAGTACGGCGGTACGGCCGGGGTCGTCACCCTGGAGGACATCGTCGAGGAGCTCGTGGGCGAGGTGCGCGACGAGCATGACGCCGAGGCCGACGCCGGGCCCGACCTCGCCGCCGTGCCGAGCGAGGACGGCCGCCCCGCGTGGGAGGCCGACGGCAGCTGCCGGGTGCTGAGCCTGCGCCGGATAGGGCTGGACGCGCCGGACGGGCCGTACGAGACGGTCGCCGGACTCGTCGCCGATCTGCTCGGCCGCATCCCGGTCCCCGGTGACCGCGCCGAGCTGCCCGGCTGGCGGATCCAGGTCCGCCGGGTCGAGCGGTACCGGGCGGAGCGGGTGCGCTTCGTCCGCACGGCGGACGTCTTGAGCGAGGCCGTGCGATGAGTGTGCTGCAACTCTTCTTCGCCCTGCTCCTGGTGCTGGCGAACGGCTTCTTCGTCGGGGCCGAGTTCGCCCTGGTCTCCGTGCGCCGCAGCCAGATCGAACCGCTCGCCGCCCAGTCGGCGCGGGCGCGGCAGGTGCTGCACGGTCTGGAGAACCTGCCGCAGATGATGGCGGCCGCGCAATTCGGCATCACCCTCTGCTCGTTGACGCTGGGCGCGGTGGCGGAGCCGACGGTGGCCCACCTCCTGGAGCCCGTCTTCGAGGCGGCCCGGGTTCCGGCGGGCCTGATCCACCCCCTCGGCTACACGATCGCGCTCGCCCTCGTCGTCTTCCTCCACCTCGTCATCGGCGAGATGGTCCCGAAGAACCTGGCGATGGCGGCGCCCGAGAAGACCGCGCTGTGGTTCAGCCCGGGGCTCGTCGCCTTCGCCCGGGTGTGCCGCCCGGTGACGGTCGCCCTCGGCGCGTGCGCGCGGCTGGTGCTGCGGGTGTTCCGGGTGGAGCCCAAGGACGAGGTCGAGGCGGTCTTCACCAGCGAGCAGCTCAACCGCCTGGTGGAGGACTCCGGGCAGGCGGGTCTGCTGGACCCGCGGGAGATGGAGCGCCTGGAGGACGCGCTGGAGCTGGGCAGCCGCCCGGTGACGGACGTCCTGCTCGACCGGGCGTCGCTGGTGACGGTGGGCTGTTCGGTGACGCCGCGGGAGGTGGAGGAGCTGACGGTCCGTACGGGCTACTCGCGCTTCCCCGTCTGCGCGGAGGGGGGCGCCTTCATGGGCTTCCTCCACGTCAAGGACGTGCTGGACCTGGAGGACCGGGAGCGGGCGGTGCCGCAGCAGGTGTGGCGGCCGCTGGTCACCCTGCGGGCGGAGCTGCCGCTGGATGACGCGCTCACGGTGATGCGGCGGGCCGCGGCGCACCTCGCTCAGGTGGCGGACGCGTCCGGACGTGTCCTCGGCCTGGTGGCCCTGGAGGACGTCCTGGAGAAGCTGGTGGGTGAGGTCCGCGACCCGTCCCACCGCCCGTTCCCGACGCAGCCGCGCGCGGAACAGGCGCTGGCGGGTTAGCCCACCGGGGTTCCGCCCCCACCCCGCCCCTTGCCGGCCGTGACATGTGCGGCTCCGCCGCGTGGCCTCCGGCGGGCGGCCGGGTGCGTCGTCCGCGGACCGTGGGTGGCTGGTCGCGCAGTTCCCCGCCCCTTACTACCTAGGGGCGCGGGGAACTGCGCGAGCGAGCCAGCACGGTCCGCAGACGAAAAGGCGGGGCGCGGGAGCCGCAGGCCCGCCCGGGGTCCGGGGCCGTAGCCCCGGGGAAACCGCCTTCCGCCGGCTAAAGCGGATCCACCGCCCCGCCCCGCCCCGACAAGACCTCCCCGTACGCCTGCATCAGATCCGGCAGCCGCAGCGTCGACAAATCGTCCCGCCCGGGCGTGCCGGGATACGTCGACAGGCGTAAGTCCCGGTACGCGCAGCTCTTCTCGTACAGTGTGCGCAGGAAGCGGCCGTTGCCCAGTTCGTCGATCCAGCCCTGGTCCACCACATGGCCGCTGATCGAGCGCAGCTCGTCCAGCGCCTCCTCGTCCCAGCAGTCGCCGTTCTCCGCCGCCAGGACCTCGCCGATCGCCGTCAGCTCCAGGGGGCGGTAGGACGGGAAGTCCACCCGGGTGGTGAAGCGGGAGGACAGGCCGGGGTTGGTGGCCAGGAGGCGGTCCATGCCCTCGGGGTAGCCGGCGAGGATGACCACCAGGTGGTCGCGGTTGTCCTCGGCGCGCTTGAGGAGGACCTGGAGCGCCTCGTCGCCGTACGCGTCTCCCTTGCTGTAGCCCGAGTTGGACAGGCTGTACGCCTCGTCCACGAACAGCACCCCGCCCAGCGCCGAGTCGATCAGCTCGTTCGCCTTGACCGCGGTCTGGCCCAGGAACTCGCCCACCAGGTCCGCCCGTTGGGCCTCCACCAAGTGGTCGCCGCCCAGCAGGCCGAGCGCGTAGAAGACGCGGCCCAGGATCCGTGCCACCGTGGTCTTGCCGGTGCCGCTGGGACCGGAGAAGACAAAGTGACGTTTCGGCGGCTGGACGGGCAGGCCCTGGCCGACCCGTAGACGGGCCATGTTGAGCTGGGCTGAGAGCGCCTTCACCTGGCGTTTCACCGGCTCCAGGCCCACCATCCGCTCCAGCTCCGCCAGCGCCTGGGCCAGCAGCGCCGAGTCCGTCGGGCCCGTCGGCACCGGCGGCGGGGACGGCTGGGCCGGAATGCCCGCCTTCTCCCGTACGCCGTCGGTCGGCGGCGGCACCACCACCGCCGGGCCGACGAGCGGCGCCCGCACCTCGCGGCCCTCCGGCGGTTCGAGGGACGTCGCCTCCGGCTCGGCGCCGTCCGCCGTGCCGTCCTGGCCGAACCCGGCCAGCGAGACGGCCGCCAGATCGGCCGGGTCGTCGGAGCCGTACGACCCGTCCAGGCCATCGGACTCGGTGATCGCGGCCAGCCGCGCCGAGGTGTCCATGAACGCCGGGTCGACCCGGTGCACCGCCCGGTACAGCGGCAGCGCGGCGGCTGAGCGGCCGGTGCCCTCGTGGGCGCGGGCCAGCCAGTAGCGCAGCTCCTTGCGCTGCGGCTGTTCGCTGCGGCAGCGCATCAGGGCCGCCGAGAGGAGCGGCTCGGCCTGCCCGAACATCTCCAGCCGCACCCGCGCCATCCCGCCGAAGAGCCCGGCCTCGATCCCGAGCAGCGGATCGCCCAGCAGCGGCTCGGTGTGCCGCACCAGCTGGTCCCAGTCCTTGACCAGATACGCCCGGCAGGCGTGCAGGAAACGGACCTGCGGGTCGGTGTCGACCGGTGACAGCCCCGCCAGCGCGCGGTCCAGCTCCGGCACATGGCGGCCGTCCAGCCAGTGCGAGGCGTGCGCGAGCAGCAGATCGCGCGGGCTCTCCAGCACCGGCTGCACCCACCAGCCCAGCCAGTACCAGGAGTTGAGGGTGCGCCGGTGCCGGGCTCGCTGTTCGCCGAAGCGCTCGCGGTGGCGGTACATGCGCAGCAGCGCGGTGGTGGTGTCCACCCGCAGCGCGTGCAGTCCCAGCCAGCCGTCCACCATGCCCGGATCCATCCGTACCGCGGCCCGGAACTCCTCCTCGGCCTGCGGATACGCGCCCATGGTGTACGCGTCGATGCCCCGCAGCCAGGCGAGATCGGCCGGGGCGTGCGCGCCCTGCGTGCCGAAGTCCATCACGTCCCCCACCACCGTGCCCCCGTGCCGAACCGCCAATTCGCCGATGACAGAACGGAATTGACGGGAATTGAACGCACCAGCTGCATCGTACCCGCGAGGGGGCCCCGGACCGAAGGGTGGCGCGAGGGGAGCGGGAGCACGACGTGGCCGGTGACCGAGGGTGAGCGAAAACCGGCGAAGAGGCACGGTGAGGGGGCCGGAGAGGGCCGGAAAGGCAGAACGAAGCCCCCGATCACGGGGGAACAACCGGGGGCTTCGCGTCTGCGGCGGCTCCGGAAAGCCGCACATTCAGAACGTAAGACCTGTACGGCCCCCGGGTCAAGCGGAGTTGGGGGACTCTGAGGGGTGGTTTTCCGACGGTTCAGCGCGGCGGGGGGAGCTCCTCACTGTCCGTGACCAAATGGTGTGCGAGGGGTGTGGAATGGCGCCTCGGGAGCCACTTGTATCCCTCCTGACACTGCCGTACCAGTGCATCCGCATACGGACGGGACGGATCCGCGGCGAAATGGCGCATCTCCGCCTCCGTCCACTCGTCCCAGAAGCCGGAAAGTGCCGCTCCGTCCCGTCGGCGCCCGCGCGCCCAGGACCCCTCGGCGTCCATTTCCATCCACAGCAGCAACGCCAGCCACGGCCGCACCTCGCGCCGGCCCGCCCCGACGCCCTCGATCAGCACCACGGGCGCGGGCTCCAGCACGCTCGGCGGGCCGAACCGGCGCTGGTTCCAGTCGTACGGTGTGACGCGCCCCGCCTCCCCGCGCGCCAGCGGCCCGATCACCTGCGCGCGCAGCCGGGGCGTCCAGGCGAAGAACTCCTCGTGCGTGGCCAGGTCGTCCAGGCGGACCACCGGCGCCCCGCCGAGTGCGTCGGCGAGCCGCCCGGCGAAGGTGGACTTGCCGGAGCCCGCGTGTCCGTCCACCGCGACCAGCCGGACCGGGCCGCAGGAGGGGGGCAGGGCGCGCACGGCGGCCGCGATTCGGTCGAGTTCTGCCATGCCCCCACCCTAGATCGACAGCGGGGCGGCCTCCGTGAGCGGTGGCGACGCAGGTCATGCCAGTGGTCCAGACCCATATTGGTCGCGCGGCACGGCGCGCATCACTGGCAGAAGTCGCCCGGGACCCGGGATAGTTGGCCCACTGTCGCGCCCGTCGCCCCATCCTCGTCCGACTGGGGGTCCCGATCATGACCAGCTCCACTCCGCGCAGAACCGTCCTGGCCGCCGCACTCGCCGCGGCGGCGGGCACGGCCGTCCCGGCCTCCGCCGCGGCCGCCCCCGCCCCGCAGGCCGCGCGGTCCGCCGCCGGCCGGCCCTCGAAAGGCATCCCCTCCCTGGTGGACAACCGCGCCTGGACCACGCACTCCGACTGGCGCTCGGGCGACGCCGCCGGGGTGCGGGCCGTGTTGCCGGGCCGCCGCCCCGGCCTGGCCATCGCCCGCCCGGCGGGCGTCACCGACTACACCGACCCGCACACCAAGAAGACGGCCGCCTGGGAGTACGCCACCTGGACCTCGCCGGAGCACCGCTCCGCGGTCCCGGCCACCGAGGTCATCGCCCACTGGAACGCGCACGCCCCCGCCGGGACCTGGCTCCAGGTCGAGCTCCTGGGCACCTACTCCGACGGCACGCCGACCCCGGCGTACGTGATGGGCCGCTGGACGGCGGGCGACGGCGACGGCGACATCCGGCGCACCTCGGTCGACGGCCAGAGCGACGGCAGGAGCACCGTCTACACCGACACCTTCGCCGTCGACCACGCGGCGAGCGGGCTGCGCCTGGCCTCCTACCGGCTGCGCCTGACCCTCTACCGCGCCCCGGGCACCCGTCTCACCCCGACGGTCTGGCGGCTCGGCGCGATGGCCTCCGACATCCCGGACCGCTTCACCGTGCCCGCCTCGACCCCGGCGTACGCGGGCGAGCTGCTCGTACCGCGCTACTCGCAGGAGATCCACAAGGGGCAGTACCCGCAGTACGACAACGGCGGCGAGGCCTGGTGCAGCCCGACCTCCTCGCAGATGATCGTCGAGTACTGGGGCCGCGAGCCGAGCGCCGCCGACCTCGCCTGGGTCGACCCCGCCTACGCCGACCCGCAGGTCTGCCACGCGGCCCGGTACACCTACGACTACCAGTACGGCGGCTGCGGCAACTGGCCCTTCAACGCCGCCTACGCCACCACCTACCGGGACATGAGCGCGGTGGTGACCCGGCTCCGGTCCCTGAACGACCTGGAGACGCTGATCCGGGCAGGCATCCCGGCCATCACCTCCCAGTCGTTCCTCAAGACCGAGCTGACCGGCGCCGGGTACGGCACCTCCGGCCACCTCATGACGGTGATCGGCTTCACCGCCGACGGCGACGTGATCGCCAACGACCCGGCCTCGCCCAGCGACCCGGAGGTGCGCCGCGTCTATCTGCGGCGCGAGTGGGAGAACATCTGGCTGCGCACCAAGCGGTACAACGCCGGCGGCAAGGTCGTCTCCGGAACGGGCGGGGTCTGCTATCTGTACTGGCCGGCGCACCCGAACGGGCGCCAACGCAGGGCCCTGGCCTCGGCGGGCGTGCGGGTGTGAGAGCCCGCCGCAGTGACCAACGTCTCCCCCTCCGGGGCCGCATCCCCTGGCACCCTGAAATGGCACCCGGGGGGACCGTCCACCGCCAGACGACCGAGTGAGTTCCCATGACCCTGCACGCCACCACCGCCGACGACCCGCGCGCCCTGGCCGAGCTCCGTGCCCGCACCGGCGGCCCCGACGACGGTCCCAAGATCCTTGAGCACTTCCTCGGGTGGACCCTCGTGGTCGTCCTGGCGATGCTGGTCACGCAGACCGGTCTGATCTGACTTCCAGGCCGGCCTTCCAGTGCCGGCCGGGCACGCCCACCAGGCTGTAGAGCCACCGCCGGGTGAGCAGCGTCACACCCGCGAGCGCCGCGCGAAGGCCGCGAGACCCAGCGGCCACCCCGTCAGGCGTACGGGGTGGTGGTGACGGTCGGCGGCACGCGCGGCACCTCCACGGCGCCGGGCGCACGGCCGGGCGCGGGGGCCCGCTCCACGGCCGCCGGTCCGCCCAGCGTCAGCAGCAGGGCCACCGGCAGCGCGCCGCCAGCGTGTGCGTGCCGCTCCGCTGTGGCAGCCCCGGCTCCGGTTCGCGCGCCGGGCTCCAGGTGAACCCCATGCCGCTGCCCGCGATGCCCAGCCCCATGCCGATCAGGTGCAGGGGGAGTGCGTGTACAGGTCTGCCATACTGCCGAGATCCTGTGGCAGTTGGAGACTAGGGTCGAATTTGAATAATAGTCAACAGCGAGGCGCGACCGAGAGATCCCAGGTCCGTCGCTCCGAACTCATCGCGACGGGGCGGAAGTTGTTCGCCGACACGTCGTACGACGCCTTGTCGATGGACGACATCGCCAAGCACGCGGGGGTCGCCAAAGGCCTCATCTACTACTACTTCAAGAGCAAACGCGGCTATTACCTGGCCATCGTCGAGGACTCGGTGGCCGACCTGGTCGCCCGGGCCGCGAGCGACACCGAGCTGCCGCGCGCCGACCGCGTCCACCGCACGATGGAGGGCTACCTGCTCTACGCCCAGCACCACCAGGCGGCCTACCGCACGATCGTGACCGGCGGCGTCGGCTTCGACACCCAGGTCCAGGCGATACGCGACGCCGTCCGCGAGGAGCTGATCGCCACCATCGCGGAGGGCGCCTACGGCAGGCGTGACATACCGGTGCTCGCCCGGCTCGCGCTGCTCGGCTGGATGGGCTGTGTGGAGAGCGTGGCCCTGGAGTGGCTGGGAACGCTGGAGCCGGACCGCGCGACCGTACGCGATCTGCTGGTGCGGATGCTGCGGCAGACCTTGGACACGATCGGCGAGCTCGAACCGGCCTGTCCCTCGCCCGAGCCGGACAGCTGACGCGAGAGGGGCGGCCGAGCCACACGAGCCGGCCGCCCCACCCATGGATGCCGGCGTGAACTCGGTGAAGCGGTCAGGGGAACGCCGGGAGGACCGGACCAGTCGGTCAATGGTTTGGACCAGCTTCGGAGCGGGCGGCTCCGGCGGTCCCGCCATGGCCGATTCGTGATCTTGGGCCCAGTGACGGGACGCGTCCGATCGGGCATACTCACAGCGCCACAGCCACCAGCCTGCAGCTTCCGTGATCCGGGAGGGTAGGCATCGGCTGTCAGCAGAGTCACCGGCGGCGCCGCCACACCCTGCGCGCGCGTCCGCCGTAGCGCCCGACAGGGAGGAGAGCGCCGCCATGCCCGACCGCGCCCCGCAGCCGGTGGACCGACAGCTGCCCACCGAGGAGTCCCGGGACCTCGTCGCGCTGGTACGCGACATCGTCCAGCGGGAGATCGCTCCTCATGCCGCCGAGCAGGAGGACGCCGGACGCTTTCCGCGCGAGGTCTTCTCGCTGCTGTCCGAGTCAGGGCTGCTCGGCCTTCCGTACGACTCCGCGTTCGGCGGCGGCGACCAGCCGTACGAGGTGTACCTCCAGGTCCTGGAAGAGCTCGCCGCCGGCCGCCTCACGGTCGGCCTCGGCGTCAGCGTCCACTCGCTGTCCTGTCACGCGATGGCGGGCTACGGCACCAAGCAGCAGCAGGCCGACCATCTGCCCGCCATGCTCGGCGGCGGGCTGCTCGGCGCGTACTGCCTCTCCGAGCCCTCCTCCGGCTCCGACGCGGCCTCCCTGCGCACCAAGGCCGTCCGGGACGGCGACGACTGGGTGATCACCGGGACCAAGGCCTGGATCACGCACGGTGGGATCGCGGACTTCTACACGGTCCTCGCCCGGACCGGCGGCGAGGGGGCCCGGGGCATCACCGCCTTCCTGGTCCCCGGCGACGCCGAGGGGCTGAGCGCGGCCGCGCCCGAGAAGAAGATGGGCATGAAGGGCTCGCCCACCGCCCAGCTGCACTTCGACGGGGTCCGGGTGCCCGACAGCCGTCGCATCGGCGAGGAGGGGCAGGGCTTCGCGATCGCGCTCTCCGCCCTGGACTCCGGCCGGCTCGGCATCGCCGCCTGCGCCATCGGCGTCGCCCAGGCCGCCCTGGACGAGGCGGTGGCGTACGCGACCGGGCGGCAGCAGTTCGGCCGGCCCATCGCCGACTTCCAGGGCCTGCGGTTCATGCTGGCGGACATGGCCACCCAGATCGAGGCGGGCCGGGCGCTGTACCTGTCGGCCGCGCGGCTGCGGGACGCCGGCCGGCCCTTCTCCAAGGAGGCCGCGATGGCGAAGCTGTTCTGCACGGACGCGGCGATGAAGGTCACCACCGACGCGGTCCAGGTGCTCGGCGGTTACGGCTACACCGCCGACTTCCCGGTCGAGCGCCTGATGCGCGAGGCCAAGGTCCTTCAGATCGTCGAGGGCACCAACCAGATCCAGCGGATGGTCGTCGCCCGCCACCTGGCGGGTCCGGAGAGCCGCTGACCTCTCGCAGGGGTCGTACGGGCCGGGGCGCGCGGGTCACCTCCGCGCGCCCCGGCCCGGCTGTGCCCGCGTCCCCCGTTTCACGGGGGCTTGTTTTTCACGGTTTCTGACGTACCGTCAACTTCCCTGTCGTCCAGGAGGTTCGCCGTGTCCCAGGACCGTCCGATCGCACTCGACGAATACCCGATCCACCAGGTCCCCCTCTCCCTGAAACACGTCGCCACCGGCGACCGCAACGCCTACGACCGCTGCATCTTCCACGTCTTCGACCACCACGGCCGGGCGCTGCTGATCGCCGGGCTCGGCGTCTACCCCAACACCGGGGTCATCGACGCCTACGCCACCCTGCGCCTCGGCGACCGGCTGCACGCCGTCCGCGCCAGCGACGCGCTCACCGACGACCGCATGAACCTCTCCGTCGGCCCGCTGCGCATCACCGTCGACGAGCCGCTGCGCCGCCTCACCCTGCACTGCGCCCCCGACCCCGCCGACCCGGCCTCGCTCTCGTACGAGGTCACCTGGCAGGCGGACTTCCCGGCCGTCTGGGAGCCGCACCACGTCCAGCGCCGTGGCGACCGCCTCACCCTCGAAGGCCGCCGCTTCGTCCAGGCGGGCCGCTGCACCGGTTCGATCCGGGTCGCCGGCGAGGAGATACCGGTGACGGCGGGGGAGTGGACCGGCACCCGGGACCGCAGCTGGGGGGTGCGCCCGATCCCCGGCGAGAGCGACGGGCGCGCCGAGGAGACGCGGCCCGAGGGGTTCCACTGGCTCTGGGTGCCGGTCCGCTTCGACGACCGCTTCCTGATGGTGATCGCCCAGGAGGACGCCGACGGCTACCGCACCCTCAACGAGGCCGTCCTCGTCCGCGAGGGCCACCCCGACGCCCAACTCGGCTGGCCCCAGGCCGACATCACCTACCGGCCCGGCACCCGCCACCCCGAACGCGCGGTCGTGCACCTCACCGACGCCGCCCGCAAGCCCCTCGAACTCGGCGTCGAGGTGCTCACCTCCTCGCCGCTGGCCGTCGGCGCCGGATATCCGCCCGCCGACGACTGGCAGCACGGCACCTGGCAGGGGCGCGGCTGGAGCGACCGCCGCGTCTACGACCTCTCCGACCCAGCCGCCCACCCGATGGCCGCCTACGGCGTCACCGACCACGCCGCCCGCTTCACGCTCGACGGGCGGACCGGGTACGGGATCTTCGAGCACGGCAGCTTCGGCCGCCACGACCCCAGCGGCTTCGCCACGTACACCTCCGTCGCGCCCTGACACCGTCTCCGGAAGGGAACCGCCCATGGCCACGGCGCCACGCCCCCGCACCACCACGCGCGACCCCCAGGAGCTCGGCCGCAGGCTCACCGGCTGGCTCGACGCACGGCTGCCCGGCGCCCGCGTCACCGGCGTCGAGGTCCCGTCCTCCAACGGCATGTCGAGCGAGACCCTGCTCTTCGGCCTCGACCACCCGGACGCGCCCGTGCGTGCCTGCGCCCTCAGGCTCGCCGCCGACCCGGCCGCGTACACCGTCTTCCCCGTCTACGACATGGCCCGCCAGCACCGCGTGATGCGCCTGGTCGCCGAGCACACCGACGTCCCGGTGCCCCGGGTGCTGTGGCTGGAAGAGGACCCCACCGCGCTGGGCGCCCCGTTCTTCGTGATGGAGCGCGCCGAGGGGCGCGTACCGCCCGACGTCATGCCCTATACGTACGAGGGGAACTGGCTGCACTCCGCGAGCGACGCCGAGCGGGCGCGGCTCGAGGAAGCCACGGTCGCGGTGCTCGCCAGGCTGCACGACCAGTTCCCGGCCGAGGAGGCCGCGTTCCTGCTCCCGGAGGGCGAGGGCTCACCGCTGCGGCGCCATGTGGAGGCCCAACGGGCCTACTACGCATGGGTGGTCGACGGTCTGGCGCGCTCCCCGCTCATCGAGTCCGCCTTCGACTGGCTCGACGCGCACTGGCCCGCCGACGAAGGCCCGGCGGTGCTCTGCTGGGGCGACGCGCGCATCGGCAACATCGTCTACGACGGGTTCGAGCCCGCCGCCGTCCTCGACTGGGAGATGGCGGCGCTCGGCCCGCGCGAACTCGACCTGGGCTGGACCGTCTATCTGCACCGCTTCTTCCAGGACCTGACGGTGAGTTTCGGCCAGCCGGGCCTGCCCGGCTTCCTGAGACGGGACCACATCGAGGCGCGCTACACCGAGCTGACCGGCCACCGGCCGCGCGCCATGGAGTTCCACACGCTCTACGCCGCCCTGCGACACGCGGTGGTGATGCTCAGGATCGCCTACCGCCAGCTGCACTTCGGCGAGGTCCGGGTCCCCGAGGACCCGGACACGCTGATCCTGCACCGGGCCAGCCTGGAGGCGATGGTGCGGGGAACGTACTGGAGCGGGGTCTAGGTCAGGACAGGCCCTAGGCGGCACGTCGCATGTGCGGTACCCGCATCGGACGTGAGCCCGGACCGCCGACGTGCGAGAAGGGCTGCGTCCGCCAGTCGAGGCCCTGGGGGAGCGTCAGGAGCAGCGCGGTGTCCTGCTCCTGGACGTCCTTGGAGATGTCCGCGGGCCTGCTCTGCGAGGCGGCGCGGCCGGTTCCGGCGCACACCGTCAGCACGAACGGGTTCCAGGGGCTCGGGCACAACGCGTGCTCCGGCAGCACCGTCTCGTCCGCGAGGAGCGCGATCGGCTGGGCGCAGTCCGGGCAGATCACCCGGTACATCTCGAAGGTGTCGTAGGCGTCCGCCGCCTCGTCGTCGGTGAGCTCGTCCTCGACGGTGCGATCAACGGGCTCCGGATCGGTGCGTTCGCCGGTGCGTTCATTCGACACACGTCCGCCGCGCTTCATGTTCTGCATTGGGATTCTCCCCCTCGGGTGGGCCGGCAAGGCGCCGTCGCCGCGACCACAGCAAGCAATTCCCGCCACGCACCGGCCGTAACCGCGCGGGCCCACGGCAGGTCGTCACAAACCTGTGGCATTCGTCACATGCCCGCCGCAGGTGCCACTTCCGGTTGCCGTCGACTGTGCCGGAGGGGACCCGGGGGAATAGGTTGATCCGCATGGAGGAGCTGGACCGTCAGATCGTGGATCTGCTCGTCAAGGACGGGCGGATGAGCTACACCGACCTGGGCAAGGCCACGGGCCTGTCCACCTCGGCCGTGCACCAGCGGGTACGCCGTCTGGAGCAGCGAGGAGTCATCCGCGGCTATGTCGCCGTCGTGGACCCCGAGGCGGTGGGGCTGCCGCTGACCGCGTTCATCTCGGTCAAGCCCTTCGACCCGAGCGCCCCCGACGACATCGCCGAACGGCTGGCCGACGTGCCGGAGATAGAGGCGTGCCACAGCGTCGCGGGGGATGAGAACTACATCCTCAAGGTGCGCGTGGCCACGCCCCTGGAGCTGGAGCACCTGCTGACCCGGATCCGCTCGCTGGCCGGTGTCTCCACCCGGACGACCGTCGTCCTCTCGACCCCGTACGAGGCACGGCCGCCGCGTATCTAGGCTGTTCCCATGAGTTCCGAGAGCGCCGCCGCCCTGCCGGCCCGAACCGTCGCCCCGCTGTCCACCGGCGAGCCCGACCACCGCACCGTCCTGCTGCGCGGCGGCGAGGTCCACAGCCCCGCCGACCCGTTCGCCACGGCGATGGTCGTTGAGCGCGGGCACGTCGCCTGGGTCGGCTCCGAGGGCGCGGCCGACGCCTTCGCGGCCGGGGTCGACGAGGTGATCGACCTCGAAGGGGCCCTGGTCACCCCGGCGTTCACCGATGCGCATGTGCACACCACAGCCACCGGCCTGGCGCTCACCGGCCTCGACCTGTCGTCCGCCCGCAGCGGCGCCGAGGCCCTGGCGGCGGTACGGGCGTACGCCGCGTCCCGCCCCGGTGACGACGTGCTGCTCGGTCACGGCTGGGACTGTGCCCGCTGGCCCGAGCGGACCCCGCCCACCCGCGCCGAGCTCGACGAGGCCACCGGCGGCCGCCCCCTCTACCTGCCGCGCATCGACGTCCACTCGGCCGTCGCGACCACCGCGCTCCTCGACCGCGTCCCGGGCGTGACCGGCCTCGACGGCTACCACCCGGACGCCCCGCTGACCGCCGCCGCCCACCACGCGGTACGGGCCGCCGCGCACGCGGCGATCACCCCGCGCCAGCGCGAGGAGGCCCAGCGGGCCGCGCTGCGCCGGGCGGCCTCCCTCGGCATCGGCGCCCTCCACGAGTGCGGCGGCCCCGAGATCTCCGACGAGGACGACTTCACCTCGCTCCTGGAGCTGGCCCGCGCCGAGGCGGGCCCGCGCGTCTTCGGCTACTGGGCCGAGCAGGTCACCGGCCCCAAGGACGCCGATCGCATCCGCGAACTCGGCGCGCTCGGCGCGGCCGGGGACCTCTTCGTCGACGGCGCGCTCGGCTCGCACACCGCCTGTCTGCACGAGCCGTACGCCGACGCCGCCCACACCGGCACCGCCCACCTGGACGCGGCCGACATCGCCGCCCATGTGGCCGCCTGCACCGAGGCCGGGCTCCAGGCCGGGTTCCACGCCATCGGGGACGCCGCCGTCACCGCGGTCGTCGAAGGCGTCCGGGCCGCCGCCGCCAAGGTGGGCCTGGCCCGGATCCGCGCCGCCCGCCACCGCGTCGAGCACGCCGAGATGCTCACCCCCGAGACCATCGCCGCCTTCGCCGAGCTCGGGCTCACCGCCTCCGTCCAGCCCGCCTTCGACGCGCTGTGGGGCGGCGAGGAGGGCATGTACGCCCAGCGGCTCGGCGCCGAGCGGGCCCGCACCCTCAACCCGTACGCGGCCCTGCTGCGCGCCGGGGTGCCGCTCGCCTTCGGCTCCGACTCGCCGGTCACCCCGCTCGACCCCTGGGGCACCGTCCGAGCGGCCGCCTTCCACCGCACCCCCGAGCACCGGGTCTCGGCCCGCGCCGCCTTCACCGCCCACACCCGGGGTGGCTGGCGCGCCATCGGCCGGGACGACGCGGGCACCCTGGTGCCGGGCGCGCCCGCCGACTACGCGGTGTGGCAGACCGACGAGCTCGTCGTGCAGGCGCCGGACGACCGGGTGGCCCGCTGGTCGACCGACCCGCGCTCGGGCACGCCGGGACTGCCGGACCTCAGCCCGGGGGCGGCGCTGCCGGTCTGCCTGCGCACGGTGGTGTTCGGACAAACGGTCTTCCTCCGGCCGAACGAGTGACGTAAGGACATTCCGTACGGCCGTCAGGCTGCCCTCCGGCCGCCCGCGCCACCTGCGGAGCTGCCGCCCTGACCTGCTGGTTTCGGTCGACGCCGCAGGTCAAACGACTGTTGACAGGGAGCGGCGGGGGGCCGGTAGGTTCGGCCGGGTCCACCACAGGACGTCCGGCCGACAGAAGGTTTCTGCCGTCCGGGGGGTCCCCCCTGCTCCGCGGGAGCTCGGGGGAGGGTGCGACCCGGATGGGGTCCGGACGTTCAGTAGACAACGGCTCCAGGCAACCCGCAGCCAGCGGGTCCCGAGGCCGGCCCGAAGGGCGCCGGGCCCCCATTCCGACACCCTGGGACCTCGACGTACGGCAGCGCTCCGGCCGCTCGCTATGGTGGTGCCCTGCGTACGGACAATAAGGGGCAGCAGTGAACGACGGCGGTCAGAGGCGGTACGGCCCGCTCGGCAGAGCCTTGGTGATCATCCCGACCTACAACGAGGCGGAGAACATCAAGCCGATCGTCTCCCGTGTCAGGGAGTCGGTCCCCGAGGCCCACGTCCTGATCGCCGACGACAACAGCCCCGACGGCACCGGCAAGATCGCCGACGAGCTGGCCGCCGAGGACGAGCACGTCCACGTGCTGCACCGCAAGGGCAAGGAGGGCCTGGGCGCCGCCTACCTCGCGGGCTTCCGCTGGGGCGTCGAGGAGGGCTACGGCGTCCTGGTCGAGATGGACGCCGACGGCTCCCACCAGCCCGAGGAGCTGCCCCGGCTGCTCACCGCGCTCAAGGGGGCCGACCTGGTCCTCGGCTCGCGCTGGGTGCCGGGCGGCCGGGTGGTGAACTGGCCCAAGCACCGCGAGTTCATCTCCCGCGGCGGCTCCACCTACTCCCGGCTGCTGCTCGGCGTGGACATCCGCGACGTCACCGGCGGCTTCCGGGCCTTTCGCCGCGAGACCCTCGAAGGCCTCGGCCTGGACGAGGTGGCCTCGCAGGGCTACTGCTTCCAGGTCGACCTGGCCCGCCGCGCCGTGGCTGCCGGCTACCACGTCGTCGAGGTGCCCATCACCTTCGTCGAGCGCGAGCGCGGCGACTCCAAGATGAGCAACGACATCATCGTCGAGGCGCTCTGGCGGGTCACCGCCTGGGGGGTTGGCTCGCGCGCCAACAAGCTCCTGGGCCGCAAGCCCTCCTGACCGCCCAGGCGGTGAGCCGACACGGCCCTTACGCCGTCCTGTCATGCTCCCAGGCACACTGGGAGCATGACGACCGGCACACAGCCTTCCGCCCCGCCCGAGCGCTCCCGTGCGCGCACCCTCGTCCCGCTGGGGATCGCCGCCTGGCTCCTCGTGGAGATCTGGCTGCTGATGATGGTGGCGAGCGCCGCCGGCGGGTTCACCGTGCTGGCCCTGCTGGTCGGCGGCGTCGTGCTCGGCGCGTATGTGATCAAGCGGGCCGGCCGCCGCGCCTTCCGCAACCTCACGGAAACGCTTCAGCAGCAGCAGTCCGGGACGGCCGCCCCGGGGGCCGGGCCCCAGCCCGGCAGTGAGGGCAACACGCTGACCATGCTGGGCGGCCTGCTCCTGATCGTCCCGGGCCTGATGTCGGACGTGCTGGGGCTGCTGTGCCTGGTCCCGCCGGTGCGCAAGGTCGCGACCAGGTTCGTCGAGCGCTCGCTGGAGAAGCGGATGCGCGCGGCCCGGCCCGGCAGTCTCGGCGACGCCTTCCAGCAGGCCCGTATGCGTCAGCCGGACGGCAAGGTGGTGCAGGGCGAGGTCATCCGCGACGACGGCCGGGCCTCGTCCCCGTACGGCGAGGACGGCGGCCCCCGGCCGCCGCTGACTCCCTGAGACCGCACGGCTGACTCCCTCCTGAGACCGCACGGCTGACTCCCTGAGACCGCACGGAAGAGCGGCCCGAGGAGCGGCACACAGCAGAGGGCCGGTCACACCGAAACGGTGTGACCGGCCCTCAACTCTTGCGATCCTCCTGAGCGCTGACGCGCCTAGGCGGACTTACGGCTGTCGCGCGGATGCACGGCAATGTTCATGGCGCCGGAACGCAGGACCTCCAGCCTCTCGGCCAGAACCTCCTCCAGCTCCTCGCGGGTGCGCCGCTCCATGAGCATGTCCCAGTGCGTACGCGCGGGCTTGCCCTTCTTCTCTTCAGGACCTTCGCCATCCACCAGGAGTGCCATGGCGCCACACGCCTTGCACTCCCACTCCGGCGGGATGTCCGCCTCCACCGAGAACGGCATCTCGAATCGATGTCCGTTCTCGCATGCGTACTCCACCGCCTGGCGCGGGGCCAGATCGATGCCGCGGTCGGTCTCGTAGCTGGTCACCACGAGGCGCGTGCCGCGAAGAGCTCGCTCACTCATGAATCGTGCCTCCCGGGCTTGTCGCCCACAGGACAGGTGTCGCTGTCGTCGTCATCCGGTCAACGTCCGGTCGGCGTTAAAGATTCCCGTTGTGGGTCATGTGTCGCCGTCGTGCCGCCCCTTGTTGTACCCACCAGTGCCCGGTTTGTCACATCTGGCAGCAGATGTCACCCAGCGTCTTCACTACTTGAGCACGCAGTAACGGTCCGCCTGGCAGGCCAAAGGCGTACACTACCGGCCTTTCACTTCAACGTCTAAATCCGCGCCGGAACAGGGTTCCCGGCGGCCGCCACCGCGGCCCGCACCGGCACCCGGGCGAGCAGCACGAAGCCCACCGCGAAGAAGATCACGAGAGAGATGATCGCATCCCGGTAGCTCCCGGTCAGCTGATACGCGAGCCCGAACACCAGTGGCCCCAGCCAGCTCAGCCCGCGGTCGCTCATCTCGTAGGCCGAGAAGTACTCGGCCTCCTTGCCGCTCGGCACCATGTGTGAGAAAAGCGACCGCGACAGCGCCTGGCTGCCGCCCAGGACCGTGCCGATCGCCGCGGCCAGCACGAAGAAGAGCGCGGGCGAGTGGGCGGGCAGGAAGTACCCGGTGCCCAGGATCAGTGCCCAGACCGCCAGCGAGCCGAGGATCGTGCGCTTGGCGCCGTACGTCTGCGCGAGCCGCCCCATCCCGAGCGCCCCGGCCACCGCCAGCACCTGCACGAGCAGCACGGCCACGATCAGCGTGTTCTGGTCGAGCCCGAGCTCCTCGGAGCCGTACAGCGACGCCTGCGAGATCACCGTCTGCACGCCGTCGTTGTAGATCAGGTACGCGAGCAGGAAGGCGAGGGTCAGCGGACGCGCGCGCATGTCGCGCAGGGTCGCCACGAGCTGGCGCCAGCCCGCGCCCACCCTGCCCTCGGCCGGGGCGTGCCCGTCGGGTGCGCCCCGGTCGCGCAGCCGCCGCAGCGGTACGAGCGTGAAGGCGCCCCACCACACCCCTGCCGAGGCCAGACAGATCCGCACGGCCGCGCCCTCGGAGAGCCCGAAGGAGTCGTGGCCCGAGTACAGGATCAGGTTCAGGACCAGCACGAACGCGCCCGCCGTGTAGCCGAAGGCCCAGCCGCGCGAGGAGACGCGGTCGCGCTCCTCGGGGCCGGCGATCTGCGGCAGATAGGCGTTGTAGAGGACCATCGAGACCGACAGCGCGGCATTGGCGACGATCAGCAGCACCGCGCCGAGCAGATAGCGGTGGCCGTCCAGGAAGAACATGCCCGCCGTCGCCGCGGCCCCGGTGTAGGCGGCCGCCGCGAGCAGGGGCTTCTTGCGGCCGGTGCGGTCCGCGGCGGCGCCCACCATGGGCATGAGGACGACGGCGAGCACCACTGAGGCGGACACCGCGTACGCGAAGAGGGAGCCGGCTCGCACCGGAACGCCCAGCGGGTGCACGAAGCCGTCCGTGTCGGCGGCGTCCTTGGCGATCGCCGTCAGATAGGGCCCGAGAAACACGGTCAGGACGGTCGTCGAGTAGACCGAACACGCGAAGTCGTAGAAGTACCAGCCGCGTTGCTCGCGGCGGCGGTCGGTGTCCGGTGCCGTCTCGGCGGCGGCCCGGCCCATGGTCTCGGCGGTCAAACTCCGCGCCCTTCCGTTCGTCCCTTGGGCGCCCGCCGGGTGTCAGAACCCGGTTCCCCGGTCGGTCAGTACCGTGCGCAGCGTCTCCAGATGATCGGTCATGATGCCATCCACGCCGAGGTCCAGGAGTTTCGTCATCCGATCGGGATCATTGATGGTCCATACGTGTACCTGCAGGCCCAGGGCGTGCGCGGTCTCCACGAAGCGCCGGTCCACCACCGGGATCCCGCTCTGGATCTCGGGCACCTGCGCGCACACCGCGCCCCGGCGCAGCGGCACGGGGACGCCGAGCGAGCGCAGCCTGAGGGCCGCGACGCCGCGCACGCCGTACGAGGTGGCCAGGCGCGGGCCCGCCAGCCTCGCGGCCCGCGCCACGCGGGCTTCCGAGAACGAGCCCACGCACACCCGGTCCCAGGAATCGGTCCGGCGGATCAGCTCCACCAGGGGGACGAGCGCCGACTCGGCCTTGAGGTCCACGTTCCAGCGCGCCTCGGGGAACGCCTCCAGGAGCTCCTCGAAGAGCGGCAGCGGCTCGCGGCCCGCGACCCGGGCCTGCGACACCTCGGCCCACGGCAGATCCGCGATCCGGCCCACGGCGTCGGTGACCCGTTCCAGGGTGGAGTCGTGGAAGGCGACGAGACGGCCGTCCACGGTGGTGTGGACATCCGTCTCGAAATAGCGGAAACCGGCGGCCGCGGCCCGGCCGAAGGCGGCCGCGGTGTTCTCGATGCCGTCGGCCGCCCCGCCCCGGTGGGCGAAGGCGATCGGCGTCGGGTGGTCCAGATAGGGGTGGCGTACGCGAGTCACCCGCGCAGTATCGCCTGCGCCGATGCCGCTTCGGCGACGGGATCGGCGGCGACGGGATCCGCCGCGACGGGCTCCGGGGCGGCCCCGGGCGTGGGCTCCGGCTCGGGGACGGCGAAGAAGCGCAGGAAGAACTGGGCGAGCGGGCCGATGGCGAGGGCGTACGCGACCGTGCCGACGCCCAGTGAACCGCCCAGCAGGAAGCCGGTCACCACGACCGCCACCTCCAGCGAGGTGCGCACCAGCCGGATGGAGCGGCCGGTGAGCCGGTGCAGCCCGGTCATCAGGCCGTCGCGCGGGCCGGGGCCGAACCGCGCCGAGATGTACAGACCGGTCGCCACGCCGTTGAGCAGGATTCCGCCGGCCAGCAGGGGGATCTGGGCGGCGAGCCCGTGCGCGTCCGGCACCAGGGCGAGCGTGGAGTCCATCGCGATGCCGATGGCGAAGACATTGGAGACCGTGCCCAGGCCCGGGCGCTGCCGGATCGGGATCCACAGCAGCAGGACCAGCGCACCCACGATGATCGAGACGACGCCGATGGTCAGCCCGGTGCGCTCGGCGATCCCCTGGTGCAGCACGCCCCACGGTTCGAGCCCGAGTCCGCTGCGCACGAGCAGCGAGGAGCTCACCCCGTACAGCGTGAGGCCGACGTAGAGCTGGAGCAGCCTCCGGGTGAGATGCGTGGACACGTGAGTGCCCCCCTGTCTGGTGGTAGTGGACCGGCGCATGACACTCTGTGGCTGGGAAACCCATCCCAACCATGGCCAATTCGGGGAAGGTGGACTGACTTCCATGGCGCAGTGGACCTCGGCGGTCGGGCCGGCACAGCTCGCCCGTCAGCTCAACGCACAGCAGCAGCCCCACCCGGCGGGGGCCCGCAAGCCGCCCGCCTACCGGGCGCTCGCCGACGGGATCCGCCTCCTCGTCCTGGAGGGGCGGGTGCCGGTGGCGGCCCGCCTGCCCGCCGAGCGGGAGCTGGCCCTGGCGCTCTCGGTCAGCCGCACGACGGTCGCCGCCGCCTACGAGGCGCTGCGCGGCGAGGGCTTCCTGGAGTCCCGCCGGGGCGCGGGCAGCTGGACGGCCGTCCCGGCGGGCAACCCGCTGCCCGCGCGCGGCCTGGAGCCGCTGCCGCCGGAGTCGCTGGGCTCCATGATCGACCTGGGATGCGCGGCGCTGCCCGCGCCCGAGCCCTGGCTGACCCGTTCGGTCCAGGGCGCCCTGGAGGAGCTGCCGCCGTACGCGCACACCCACGGCGACTATCCGGCCGGGCTGCCCGCGCTGCGGCAGATGCTCGCCGAGCGGTACACCGCGCGCGGCATCCCCACCATGCCCGAGCAGATCATGGTCACCACCGGCGCGATGGGCGCCATCGACGCCATCTGCCACCTCTTCGCCGGGCGCGGCGAGCGGATCGCGGTCGAGTCACCCTCGTACGCCAACATCCTCCAGCTGATGCGCGAGGCCGGGGCCCGGCTCGTGCCCGTCGCCATGGCCGAGGGGCTGACCGGCTGGGACCTGCCCCTGTGGCGCCAGGTGCTGCGCGACTCCGCGCCCCGGCTCGCCTATGTGGTCGCCGACTTCCACAACCCGACGGGAGCGCTGGCCGACGAGGACCAGCGCCGCGCCCTGGTGGACGCGGCCCGCTCGGCCGGGACCGTGCTCGTCGTCGACGAGACCATGTCCGAGCTCTGGCTGGACGAGGGCATCGACATGCCGCGCCCCGTCTGCGCCTTCGACCCGGGGGGCGCGACCGTGCTCACGGTGGGCTCGGCGAGCAAGGCGTTCTGGGCGGGCATGCGCATCGGCTGGGTGCGCGCGGCCCCCGACGTCATCCGCTCCCTCGTCGCCGCCCGCGCCTACGCGGACCTGGGCACCCCGGTCCTGGAACAGCTCGCCGTCAACTGGCTGATGGCCACGGGCGGTTGGGAACAGGCGGTCGACCTGCGCCGCACCCAGGCGCGCGAGAACCGCGACGCGCTGGTGTCGGCGGTCCGCCGGGAGCTGCCGGAGTGGGAGTTCGACGTGCCGGTCGGCGGGCTGACCCTCTGGGTGCGCACCGGGGGGATCTCCGGCTCGCGCCTGGCGGAAGTGGGCGAGCGGGTCGGCGTACGGGTGCCGTCCGGCCCCCGGTTCGGCGTGGACGGCGCCTTCGAGGGATACGTACGGCTGCCCTTCACCGTGAGCGGCCCGGTCGCCGAGGAGGCGGCGGCGCGGCTCGCGGCGGCGGCGCGGCTGGTGGAGAAGGGGGCGAGCACCGGGGGCGAGGCGCCGCGGACGTTCGTGGCGTGACGCTCCCGGCGTGGGCTCACCCCTCCGCCGGTACCGCCTCCTGGCAGGGCGCCGCCTCCACCGGGAGGTCGCGCTCCGGGAGCAGGTCCAGGACCGCCTGGCGGTGCTGCTCGCTGGTCGCGTCGTCGTACGGGTCCGGCGTCGCCGGGACCTGGAGGCGCAGGACGGGCCCGGTGCCCAGGCGGGCGTAGCCGCGGCCGGGCGGGACCGCCGTGGTCGGGGTGGTGTGCGGCGGGACCCCGAGGACCCACTCGGCCTGCGCCGGGGTGCAGGGGCCCAGCACCACGCGCGCGCGGGTGTGCGTGCGTACCGGCTCGGTCAGCGCCTCCAGGCTGTCGAACTGCTCGGCGACCACCACGGTCACCCCGGCCGCCCGCCCGTGCCGCAGCGGGGTCTGCAGCAGCTGCTGCGGGTCGGTCCGCCCGTCGGCGGCGGCCAGGTGCCCGAAGACGCTCGGCCGGTCGAGCAGGATCCACAGCGGCCGCTTGATGTCGTCCGGAGTCGGGTGGCCCGCCTGACGGGCGCGGTTGGCGGCGATGAGCCGGCGCTCGGTCTCGTGCGCGGCCCACTCCAGCGTGGCCAGCGCCCCGGCGAGCCCGCACTCGACGGCGAGCACGCCCCGGCGCCCGGCCAGGCACGCGTACTCGCCGGTGCCGCTGCCCTCGACCACGAGCACGTCACCGTGCTGGAGCGCCTGCAGGGCGATGGAGCGCACCAGGGTCGTGGTGCCGCTGCCCGGCTCGCCCACCACCAGCAGATGCGGCTCGGTGGAGCGGGGGCCGGTGCGCCAGACGACCGGCGGCGCGTCGCGGACCTCGTCGCCCTCGGTGACCGGCACGGTCCGCTGCACCGCGTCGGCGTCGGTGAACCCGAGCACGGTCTCGCCGGGTCCGGCGACGAACCGCTGGGCGGCGATCGAGGTGGGGAGCGCGTCGAGGACGCGCATGACGAGCTGGTTGCCCTCCTCGTCCCACTCGAACCGGTACTCCCGGCCGCGCCCGGACTTGGTGTGCAGCAGCTGCTCGATGCGGGCGCGGGACTCGGGCTCGCCGTCGGTGAAGTACGCGGGGTAGCGGATCAGGACGCGGGTGACGCGGCCCGCGTCGTCGAACTCGTACTCGCTGAAGGCGTTGGCCCACTCCCCGCCGTGGGCGAAGAGCGGACTGGGGTCCTCCGGCACCGAGAAGTAGGGCACCAGGGCCTCGTAGAGGGCCTGGAGGCGGCCCGTCTCGGCCTCGTCGGGGCCGGTCCTGACGGGGGTGCGCACGCGACCCTTCCAGGCGGCTGCGGCCATCACCTTGATCAGGACGAGCAGCGGCCCGTACGGGATGAGCGCGACCACCAGGACCACGGCCGCCACCAGGAACAGCGCGGGACCACGCCGTTCCCTGGGCGTGGCGGCCCACTTGCCGCGCAGGGCGGCGGCGATCAGCCGCAGGCCGCGGCTGATCGTGATGAGCGGATGGAGGACGTCGGCGGCGCTGTCGGCGGCCGTGCGCGCGATCTCGCGGCTGCGGGCGATCGGCACGCTCGTGCTGCTCAGAATGCGGGGGAGTGGTCGCCGGGCCACGTCGGTCTCCTGGGGGGTGGTCGGGGGGACTGCGGGAGGTCAGAACTTGATCCCGCCCAGCAGGCTGGCCAGGCTCTGGCCGCCGGCCTTGATGCTCGGGGCGATCGCCGTGCCCGCGAGATAGAAGCCGAAGAGGGCGCAGACCATGGCGTGCGACGCCTTGAGGCCGTCTTTCCGGAAGAAGAGGAAGACGATGATGCCGAGCAGGACGACGCCTGAGATGGACAGGATCATGAGGAGTTCTCCTGGTTGATGGGGACAGTCACCATGAGTTCTTCCAGGATCACAGGAAGTATCTATGTGATAAAAGGTGCAATCGAGTGAAATTCTGTGATTTTCACTGGAGTGGCGGATACGGAACCGGGTCGCGGGCGGGACACTGTGCGGCCGCGGGCCGGATGCCGTCACTCGCGGTGAGCTTTGCCCCCGGAGGGTCGAGTCATGTCGGTGCCACGGGCAGTACCCTGTCGATTCACTCGTACGGCGCTTTAGTCGTACGTGCCAGGTCAGGGGCGCTCACAGGGGCGCCGTACGCGGTGTGAAAGGCGGTCCGTGCGATGAGCGATGCCCTCGATCCCGAGGTGATCGAGCTGGCGACCAGGATCTTCGATCTGGCCCGCCGGGGAGACACGGAGGCGCTCGCCGCGTACGTCGACGCCGGGGTCTCGCCGGACCTCACCAATGAGCAGGGTCACACGCTCGTCATGCTCGCCGCCTATCACGGGCACGCGGAGGCGGTCTCCGCGCTCCTCGCGCGCGGCGCCGACCCCGACCGCGCCAACGACCGCGGCCAGACCCCGCTCGCGGGTGCCGTCTTCAAGGGCGAGGACGCGGTCGTCAAGGCGCTGCTGGCAGGCGGAGCCGATCCTTCCGCCGGAGCGCCGTCCGCGCTCGACACCGCACGGATGTTCGGCAAGACGGAACTGCTCGCACTCTTCGGCGACCGCTGAGGTTTGCACCGGGTGCCCACTGCGTACCTGGTGAGAGGGGCTCGTAAATGTGGTCGCGGTGGCGAAATGCCTGGGTCATCATGACGACGAGCCCCTTCATCAGGGGCAGGGTCCTTTTACATCGGGGGACACTAAGAGAGGCAGGAAGATGACTCACAGCAAGCGGAAGACGGCGGACGCCCGAACATGTTGGCGCGCGGCCTACTAGGCACGGCACGAATCCCGGTTGCGTCGACAGCTTGATGTGAGGCTACTTCCATGTTTGATCCGGTCATAGCGCCGAGCGGCACGCTGCTCGGCCTGCTGCAGCGGGGCCGCGGCGACGGCACCCTGCACGCGCTCGCCGCCCCCCGCCCAGAAGCCCTGGCGGCCCTGAACCACTGTGTACTGAGCGACCCCCGCCGCGACTGGCAGGTGGAGAACCGCTCCCTGTACTACGCGCGCCTCTACCTGGATCTCGACGGCGGACTCGACGAGATCGAGGCCCATCTCTTCAGCGCCGAGGACGTCCTGGACGCCGACGAGCACCGCACCGGTCTCGCGCTCGCGGTCCTCGGCCACCTCGCCTCCTACGGCAGGGACGACGCGCTGCTGCTGCTGCGGCGGTACGCGGTGCGCGGCACCAACTGGAGCTGGGCCCTGGACGAGCTCGCTCTGCGTGACGACGACGCGGGCCTGCGCGGCCTCGCCGAGCCCGTCCTGGCCCGGTTCCCCGGCACCCCCGAGGGCGACGCCGAACTGGCCGCCACCGTGCGGGACGCCTTCGAGCCCCGGCCCTGGCGGCTGTGGGCCGAGGACATGCGGGACGCGGTCGGCGCACGGGTGCGCGCCGCCCAGGAAGCCGGGTCCTTCGACCGCTGGCAGCGCCAGATGCGGCCGTCCGGGCCCCGTCCGGGCTGGAGCGTCCAGGCCGTCTTCGACTGGGCCGAGGAAGGCCTGGCTCGCGGCGCCGACCTCACCCTGCCCGCCGCCCGCTGCCTGGGCGCGGTGGCCGGACCCGACGACCGCGACCTCATCATCGAGGCCGCGCGGGCCGGCTCGGACGGTGCCCGCTGCGCCGCCCTGCACTACCTCACCGAGTCGCGCGATCCCCGCGTCCTCGACCTCATCGAGGCCGCCGTCGGCGGCGGCTCCCGCACCGTGGCCGAGACCGCCGTCCAGGCCTACGAGCGGATGTGCGGGCCCGAGGCCGTCGACCGGGCCCGCGGCTGGGTGCACCGGCCCGACGCCCTTGGCGCCGCCGCCGCGGGCGTACTCGCCTGCCGGGGCGAGGCCGATGACGCCCAGCTGGTCCTGGGCGCACTGCGCGAGTGCGTGCGCTCCGAAGGGCCCGACGCGCCCCTGCTGCGCCCCCTCGTCGACGGGGCGGGACGGCTCGGCATCGGCTGCGCCGCCCCCGTACTGAGGCACCTCTACCGGGAGACCGCCTCCTCCGAGCTGCGCGGCCGCACCGCCCGCGCGCTCGCCGCCACCGACCCCTCCTTCGCCACCGGTTTCGCCGTCGAGTGCCTGTGGGACTGCGAGGAGACCACCCGCGAAGTCGCCGCGCAGTACGCCGAGCTCGTGGACGCGCGCGTGGCGGAGCGGCTGCGGCGCCTGGCGGACGACCCGGCCGAGGAGGCCGAGGTACAGAGCGCCATCCACAACCGGATGGGCCCGGACGCACCGGTGATATGAGCCGCGAGGCTCGCGGCCGCCGGCGCGCTCCCCGCGGGCCCCGCCTTGCCAGAATGGGGGGATGACAGGGCGCTGGGAGTTCTGGATCGACCGTGGCGGCACCTTCACCGACGTGGTGGGCCGCCGGCCGGACGGGCGCCTGGTCAGCCGCAAGCTCCTCTCCCACGACCCGGAGCGCCACCGCGACGCCGCGGTCGCCGGGATCCGGCTGCTGCTCGGGCTCGGGCCCGACGAGCCGGTCCCGGCCGACCGGATCTCCGTCGTCAAGATGGGCACCACCGTCGCCACCAACGCCCTCCTGGAGCGGCGCGGCGAGCCGACCGTCCTGGTCGTCACCGAGGGCTTCCGGGACGCCCTGCGGATCGCGTACCAGAACCGGCCGCGCCTGTTCGACCGGCACATCGTGCTGCCGGACGCGGTGTACGAGCGGGTCGTCGAGGTCGCCGAGCGGGTGGACGCGCACGGCGTCACCGTCCGCCCGCTCGACCTCGCGGGCGTCACCGAGGGGCTGCGGGCCGCCCACGCGGACGGCTTCCGCAGCGCCGCCGTCGTCCTGATGCACGGCTACCGCCACCCGGACCACGAGGTGGCCGTCGCCGAGGCCGCCCGCGAGCTCGGCTTCACCCAGGTCAGCTGCTCGCACGAGGTGAGCCCGCTCATCAAGCTGGTGCCGCGCGGCGACACCACCGTGGTGGACGCCTACCTCTCGCCGATCCTGCGCCGCTATGTCGACGAGGTCGCCGAGGAACTCCACGGCGTACGGCTGATGTTCATGCAGTCCAACGGGGGTTTGCGGGAAGCCGCGCACTTCCGGGGCAAGGACGCGGTGCTCTCCGGCCCGGCCGGGGGCGTCGTCGGGATGGCCCGTACGTCCGGACAGGCGGGCCACGCGCGCGTGATCGGCTTCGACATGGGCGGCACCTCCACCGACGTCTCGCACTACGCGGGCGCCTTCGAGCGGGACTTCGCCACCCAGGTCGCCGGGGTGCGGATGCGCGCCCCGATGATGAACATCCACACCGTCGCGGCAGGCGGCGGCTCGGTGCTCCACTACGACGGCCAGCGCTACCGGGTCGGCCCCGACTCGGCGGGCGCGGTTCCCGGCCCGGCCTGCTACCGGCGGGGCGGCCCGCTCACCGTCACCGACGCCAATGTGATGCTCGGCCGGATCCAGCCCGCCCACTTCCCGGCGGTGTTCGGCCCCGACGGAGATCTGCCGCTGGACGCCGAGGTGGTACGGGAACGTTTCGCCGCCCTGGCCGAGCGCACCGGCGGCGGGCGCACCCCCGAGGAGGTCGCCGCCGGATTCCTGGAGATCGCCGTGCTCAACATGGCGAACGCGGTCAAGAAGATCTCCGTGCAGCGCGGCCACGACGTCACCCGCTACGCCCTGACCAGCTTCGGCGGCGCCGGCGGCCAGCACGCCTGCGCGGTCGCGGACGCGCTCGGCATCGACACCGTCGTCGTACCGCCGCTGGCCGGAGTCCTCTCCGCCTATGGCATCGGCCTCGCCGACGCGACCGCGATGCGCGAGCGATCCGTGGAGGCGGAGCTCGACGAGGCCGCCGCCGGGCGGGTGCGCGAGCTGTGCGACACACTCGCGGCACGCACGCGTGCCGAACTGCGCGCCGACAGCATCCCGGACGACTCGATCACCACCCACGCGCGCGTACTGCTCCGCTACGCCGGTACGGACGCGAGCCTGCCGGTCGCCCTGGACACGGCGGACGCCATGAGGGAGGCGTTCGAGCGCGACCACCGCGCGCGGTACGCCTTCACCATGGACAAGCCGCTGGTCGTGGAGGCGGTGTCGGTGGAGGCCGTCGGCGCAGCGGGCCCGCACGGCGCCCCCGAGGTCGAGGAGTACGCGCGCGAGGGCGCGGCCGGGCCCTCCGACACCGTGGGCATGTTCGTGGCGGGCGAGCGCCGGGACGTCCCGCTGCACCGGCGCGCCGCCCTGCGGCCGGGCGACACCGTCACCGGGCCCGCGATCGTCGCCGAGGCCGACGCCACCACCGTGGTGGACGACGGCTGGCAGGCCGCCGCAGGGGACCTGGGGCATCTGCTGCTCACCCGGGTGCGCCCCCGCCCCGGCCGCACCGCCGTGGGCACGGACGTCGACCCGGTGATGCTGGAGGTCTTCAACAACCTCTTCATGGCGATCGCCGAGCAGATGGGCGTACGCCTGGAGAACACCGCCCACTCCGTCAACATCAAGGAGCGCCTCGACTTCTCCTGCGCGCTCTTCGACGCCGAGGGCAACCTGATCGCCAACGCCCCGCACATCCCGGTGCACTTGGGCTCGATGGGCGAGTCCATCAAGGAGGTGCTGCGCCGCAACGCGGGCGCCATGCGGCCCGGTGACGTCTACGCCATCAACGACCCGTACCACGGTGGCACCCATCTGCCCGACGTCACCGTGGTGACGCCCGTGTTCGACGGCGAGGAGCTGCGGTTCCTGGTCGCCTCGCGCGGCCACCACGCCGAGATCGGCGGCATCACCCCGGGCTCCATGCCCGCCTTCAGCCGCACCGTCGACGAGGAGGGCGTGCTCTTCGACAACTGGCTGCTCGTACGGGACGGGCGGCTGCGCGAGGCCGAGACGCGCGAGCTGCTCACCGGCGCCGCCCACCCCTCGCGCGACCCCGACACCAACCTCGCCGACCTGCGTGCCCAGATCGCCGCCAACGAGAAGGGCATCGCCGAACTGCGCCGCATGACCGACGAGTTCGGGCTCGACGTCGTCCAGGCCTACATGGGGCACGTGCAGGCCAACGCCGAGGAGTCCGTGCGGCGGATCGTGGCGCGGCTGAGCGACGGCTCGTACGCCTACGAGACCGACGGCGGCGCCGTCATCCGGGTCGCGGTCACTGTGGACCGCGAGAGCCGCGGCGCCGTACTGGACTTCACCGGCACCTCGCCACAGCAGCCGGGCAACTTCAACGCGCCCAGGTCCGTGGTGATGGCGGCCGTCCTTTACGTCTTCCGGACGTTGGTGGACGACGACATCCCGCTCAACAGCGGCTGTCTGAAGCCGCTTGAGGTACGGGTGCCGCAGGGTTCGATGCTGGCGCCGGAGCACCCGGCCGCGACCGTCGCGGGAAACGTCGAAACCTCCCAGGCCGTCACGGGCGCGCTGTACGCGGCCCTGGGGATCCAGGCCGAGGGCTCGGGGACGATGAACAACGTGACCTTCGGCAACGACCGGGTGCAGTACTACGAGACGGTGGCCAGCGGCTCGGGAGCGGGCGACGGCTTCGACGGCGCGGACGCCGTGCAGACCCATATGACCAACTCGCGCCTCACCGACCCGGAGGTGCTGGAGTGGCGCTACCCGGTGCGCGTGGACGCCTTCGCCGTACGGGAGGGCAGCGGCGGGCGGGGCCGGTGGACGGGCGGGTGCGGAGCCGAGCGCCGGATCCGTTTCCTGGAGCCGATGACCGTCGCCCTGCTGACCGGCCACCGGCGCGTCCCGCCGTACGGCATGGCGGGCGGCGCTCCGGGCGCGCTCGGCGAGAACCTGATCGAGCGCGCGGACGGCCGCAGCGAGCCGCTGGGCGGCGTGGACACGCTCGAGGTGGGCCCCGGGGACGTCCTGGTCGTCCGTACGCCAGGAGGCGGCGGCTACGGCTCCTGACGGTTCCGGAAGGCGGACCGCCGTACGGGCGCGAACCGCAGCGGTGTGCCGGGCGCGGCCTGTGCGGCGGCGGCCAGGTCCGCCCCGGCGACCACGCCCACCACCGGATAGCCGCCGGTGGTCGGATGGTCGGCCAGGAACACCACCGGGCGCCCGTCCGGCGGCACTTGGACCGCGCCCCACACCATGCCCTCGCTGGGCAGCTCGCCGTGGACCGCGCGTTCCAGCGCCGGGCCCTCGGTGCGCAGGCCGATGCGGTTGCTCGCGGACGAGACCCGGTAGCGACCGGCGGCGAGGGCGCCGAAGGCCTCCGCCGTGAACCAGTCGGCGCGCGGGCCCGGCAGCATCCGCAGCACCAGCTCCCGGGGCGGCCCCGGCGCCGGAGCCGCGTCCACGCGCGCGTGGGGCCCGGCCGGACGCCCCAGGGGCAGGACGGCGCGGTCCGTGAGCGGCGCCGGGCCCAGCCCCGAGAGCAGGTCGGTGGAGCGGCTGCCGAGGACCGGCTCGACGGCGACCCCTCCGGCGAACGCCACATAGGAGCGCACCCCGCGCACCGCGGCGCCGACCTCCAGGACGGCCCCTGCGGGCACCCGCACCGGCGCGCCCCACGCCGCCGGGCACCCGTCGACGGACACCGGGCAGGGCGCCCCCGTCACCGCGACCGTGACGGCACGGCGGGGCCGCACCGCGCACCCGTTCAGCGTCGTCTCCAGAATGGCGGCGCCCGGCGGGTTGCCCACCAGCCGGTTGGCGAGGCGGCTCGCGGGCAGGTCGAGCGCCCCCGAACGCGGCACGCCCAGGTGGGCGTGGCCGGGGCGCCCCTCGTCCTGGACACAGGTGAGCGCGCCGGCCCGGACGACACAGAAGGCCCGGTCCGTCATGCCCCGCCCCGGGGGACGAAGCGCACCCGGGTGCCCGGTGCGAGCAGGGCGGCGGGCTCCCGGCCCGGGTCCCAGAGCATGGCGTCCGTGGTGCCGACGAGCTGCCAGCCGCCCGGCGACGAGCGCGGATAGACACCGGTGTACGGGCCCGCCAGAGCCACCGAACCGGTCGGGACCGTTGTCCTCGGGGTGGCGCGGCGGGGCACCGCGTACCGCTCGGGCAGGCCCGTCAGATAGCCGAAGCCGGGCGCGAACCCGCAGAAGGCCACCCGGAATTCGGCCGCGCGGTGGATCCGTACCGCCGCCTCGGGCGAGACGCCCCACACGGCCGCGACCTCGGCCAGGTCGGGGCCGTCGTAGCGGACCGGGATCTCCACCACCGCGCCCACGTCCGCGCGCGGCGGCGGCACCTCCCAGCCGGGCAGCAGCGCCGCGAGGCGCGCGGGGTCGTCCAGCCCGTCGAGCAGGACCGTACGCGCCGCCGGGACGATCTCCCGTACGGGAGGCAGGCTTCCGGCGGCGCGGCGGCGCAGCAGCTCGGCGTGGAGGGCCTCGGCGTCCTCGCCGCTCTCCAGCTCGACGAGGAGCGCGCGGTCACCGGCCGGCAGCGTCCGCATCGGCAGCACACGTCTCACGCGAACGCCTCCACCCGCACACCCGCGCCCTCCAGGACCTGTCGCACCCGCCGGGCCAGGGAGGCGGCGCCGGGGGTGTCGCCGTGCAGACAGAGGGAACGCGCGCGTACGTCGACGCTCTCGCCGGTCGCGGCGACGACTTTCCCGGTCCGGGCCAGGGCGAGCGACCGCTCGACGACCGCGTCCGGGTCGGTGACGACCGCGCCGTCCTCGCCGCGCGGCACGAGCGTGCCGCGCGCGGTGTACGCGCGGTCCCCGAACGCCTCGGTGACGACGGGCAGTCCGGCCTCCCGGGCCCGCGCCAGGAGCCGGGAGCCGGGCAGCCCGAGCACCGGCAGCGCACCGCCCGCCAGGCACACCCCCTCGACGACGGCCGCCGCCTGCTCCTCGTCGTGGACGACGCGGTTGTAGAGCGCGCCGTGCGGTTTGACGTAGGCGACCCGGCTGCCCGCGGCCCGCGCGAAGACCTCAAGCGCGCCTATCTGGTAGGCGACCTCGGCCGCGAGCTCGTCCGGCGGGACGTCCATGGAGCGCCGTCCGAAGCCGGCCAGATCGCGGTACGAGACCTGGGCGCCGATGCGCACCCCGCGCTCGGCAGCCAGCGCGCACACGCGCCGCATGGTGGCCGCGTCGCCCGCGTGGAAGCCACAGGCCACATTGGCGCTGGTGACGACCGACAGCAACTGTTCGTCGTCGGTCAGCCGCCAGCGGCCGAAGCCCTCGCCCAGGTCGGCGTTGAGGTCGACGGGGGACGGGGGCACGGCCACGCGCGCGTGGGCGACGGGCGGGGGCAGGGGTTCGACGGCGCTCACTTCAGCTCCTGTCCACGGGTCTCGGGCAGCCCGAACAGGGCCACCACGGCCAGCGCGTAGCCGATCGCGCCCAGCGCCAGCGCGCCGCCCACGCCCCAGCTGTCGGAGAGGTAGCCCACGAGAGTGGGCAGGAAGGCGCCGACGGCCCGGCCGCTGTTGTACGTGAAACCCTGGCCCGTGCCCCGTACGGCTGTCGGATAGAGCTCGCTGAGGAACGAGCCGAACCCGCTGAAGATCGCGGACATGCAGAAGCCCAGCGGGAAGCCGAGGACGAGCAGCAGGGTGTTCGCACCGGACGGGATGTGCGTGTACACCAGGATGCAGAGCGCGGACAGGACGGCGAAGAGCTGGATGTTCCGCTTGCGGCCGAGCCGGTCGCTGAGCACGCCGCCGGTGAGATAGCCGAGGAAGGCGCCCGAGATCAGGAACGTCAGATAGCCGCCGGTGCCGACGACGGTGAGCCCGCGCTCGGTCTTCAGGTAGGTCGGCACCCAGGTGGCGAGCGTGTAGTAGCCGCCCTGGACACCGGTGGACAGCAGCGTCGCGAAGAACGTGGCGCGCAGCAGGTCCTTCTTGAAGATCGCGGCGAAGGAGCCACGCTGTTGACTGGCCGCGCGCTGCTCGGCGGCCTGAGGGGCGTCGCTGACGTTGCGGCGGATGTAGATCACCAGGAGGGCGGGCAGCGCGCCCGTCCAGAACATCACGCGCCAGGCGGTGTCCGCGTCCACGTAGTGGAAGACCAGCGTGTAGACGATGACGGCCAGCGCCCACCCGGCCGCCCAGGCGCTCTGCACGGCGCCGAGGGTACGGCCCCGGTCCTTGGCCGAGGCGTACTCGGCGACCAGGATCGCGCCCACCGCCCACTCGCCTCCGAAGCCGAAGCCCTGCAGGGCGCGGCAGACCATCAGCGTCTCGTACGTGGGCGCGAAGCCGCACGCCACGGTGAACACCGCATAGGTGATCACCGTGATCATCAGCGCCTTCACCCGGCCGATACGGTCGGCGAGGATCCCGGCGAGCGCGCCGCCGACCGCCGAGACCACCAGGGTCACGGTGGTGAGCAGGCCGGTCTGGCCGTGGTCGAGCCCGAAGTACGCGCCGATCGCGACCATGCTCAGCGGCAGCGTGAAGTAGTCGTAGGAGTCGAGGGCGTAGCCGCCGAACGCGCCGCCGAAGGCGCGGCGGCCGCGGGGGCCGAGCGCCCGCAGCCAGCCGAACGGGCCGCCGCTGCCGGGGAGTTCGCCCTGTACCGGCTCTGCCTGGGTCGTGCTCATCTGCACCTCGCAGGGGGCGTGTGCGTGGAGGGGAGCTGTGCGGTGACGCCCAAGCTAGAGGATCGTTGAACAATCCGACAAGAGTCATGTCGAGACGTCCTGCGTCGTGTGATCGCGTTCTACGATGGGAGCCGCGCGCCGACGGCCGTGGTCGGCGGGGGAGTGAGGATGCCGTGGGGACGACGGAGTCCGAGGCCGGCGGGCTGGCGGACGACCGCCCGCTGCTCGGCCGCACCAGTACGGCCGAGCGGGTCGCGGACATCCTGCGCGGCCGCATCGCCGAGGGTTACTTCCCGCCGGGGGAGCGCCTCGCGGAGGACGCCATCGGCAAGGCGCTCGGGGTCTCGCGCAACACGCTGCGCGAGGCGTTCCGGCTGCTGACCCACGAGCGGCTGCTGGTCCACGAACTCAACCGCGGGGTGTTCGTGCGGGTCCTGGCGGTCGAGGACGTCGAGGACATCTACCGGACCAGACGCCTGGTCGAGTGCGCCGTCGTCCAGGGCCTGGGCGGACCCCCGTACGCGCTGGAGACGCTGGACGCGGCGGTGGCGGGCGGGGAGCGGGCGGCCCGCCGGCACGACTGGCAGGGCGTCTCCACCGCCAACATCCACTTCCACCGGGAGCTTGTGGGCCTCGCGGGCAGCGCGCGCACGGACGAGCTGATGCGCGGCGTCCTGGCCGAACTGCGGCTCGCCTTCCATGTGGTGGACGACCCGAAACGGCTCCATCAGCCCTATCTCATACGGAACCGGGAGATTCTGGAAGCGCTGCGGGCGGGCGAGCGGAACGGGGCCGTCCGGCTGCTCGCCGACTATCTCGACGACTCCCGCAGGCAGTTGGTGGAGGCGTACGCGGGACTGGTGGCGGACGGGGACTAGTGACCTGGTTTGGAGATCCTGTCGCAGTAGCGGCAGATGCGGTCGAGGATCTGGTCGGCGGTCTTGGTCCATTTGAAGGGCCGGGC
>NZ_JBFAAD010000029.1:0-93979 GCF_040639555.1 Streptomyces sp. NPDC023838 | reverse complement strand
GCGGGTCGTCTCCTAGGGCCTGTCGTCACATTCCCGTCGTCGCCCGAAGGGCGGACAGACGGGAATGTGACGACAGGCCCTAGGAAACGTGTCGGCATTTCGCGCTGCCGTACGAGGCGTCATACCAGAGCGGGACGCGGTAGGGGGAACTTTTCCAACTGTGCACCGAGGGTGAGGGGTTGACCACTACCGTGAGTGGCCGACGATCAACGCGGGCCCACATTCGGATGAGTCGGGCCCGGGACCACGATCTCTGGGACCCCACGTACCGAGGACGCAGATGTCTCATCTTCGCGCACCCGCCGCGCGGTCCGACCGCCGCGAGGGCGGGCGGCACGGACGTACGGCACACCGGCCGCAGCCCCCGGCCACACCTGCGGGCGCCCCGGCTCCGGCGGGGCGGCCGCCAAGCGGGCAGCGGCCGTCCACCGGGGGCCGCATACGACCCCGGCTGCTGCGCACCGCGGTGCTGCCCGCCATGGCCGCGGTGCTGTGCGGCACGGCCGCCGTCGTCTTCACCCTCCACTCCACCCACGCCCACCCCTCCGGGCTGCTCTGGGCTGCGCTCGGCGGCATGGCGGTGCTCGCGCTGGGGTCCGTGGCGGCCGCCGCCGTGGGCGCCGACCGGGCCGCCAAGACCGTGCTCGGCCGCGCCAACGGGCTGCGCCGGGGCAGCGCCCGCTCCGCCGCCGACCTGCGCACGGTGGTCGAAGGACTGCGCCGCGGCGAGGGTCCGCCCGCCCGCGGCGGGCCCGCTCAACTGCCGCCTGGCGCCGACGAGTTCGAGCTCCTGGCGCATGAGCTGACCCGGTCCCACGAGGCGGCCGTGGCCGCCGTGGTGCAGGCCTCGCAGCTCTCCAGCAGCGTCGGCAACGAACAGAAGGTCGAAGTCTTCGTCAATCTGGCCCGCCGGCTCCAGTCCCTCGTCCACCGCGAGATCCAGCTCCTGGACGAGCTGGAGAACGAGGTCGAGGACCCCGAGCTGCTCAAGGGCCTGTTCCACGTCGACCACCTCGCCACCCGCATCCGCCGGCACGCCGAGAACCTCGCCGTGCTCGGCGGCGCCATCTCCCGCCGTCAGTGGTCCCACCCGGTGACCATGACCGAGGTGCTGCGCTCCTCGATCGCCGAGGTCGAGCAGTACCCCCGGGTCAAGCTGGTGCCGCCGATCGACGGCACGCTGCGCGGCCACGCGGTCGCCGACGTCATCCACCTGCTCGCCGAACTCGTCGAGAACGCCACGCTGTTCTCCGCCCCGCACACCCAGGTGCTGCTCCGCGCCCAGCTGGTGACGGCGGGGCTCGCCGTCGAGGTCGAGGACCGCGGCCTGGGCATGCCCGTCACCGAGCAGAACAAGATGAACGCGCTGCTCTCCGACCCCGATCAGGTGAATGTCGCCCACCTCCTCCAGGACGGCCGCATCGGCCTGTTCGTCGTCTCCGCGCTGGCCCGCAGACACGGCATCGCGGTCCGCCTCCAGACCAACATCTACGGCGGCGTCCAGGCCGTACTGGTCCTGCCGCAGGGCCTGTTGGGCGCCGACTCGGAGACCGTCAAGGACGGGCAGACCGCCGAGCGCCAGCCCCTTCCGGAGCCCGCCAGGACCCCCCTCCCGGCCCACCCCCAGCCCCCTGCCGGGGCCCCGCAGCAGGCGCCGCCGCCCGCGCCCGTCCCGGCCGCCGCCGCGCCGATGCCTCCTCCCGCACACCGCACACCCGGGCACGACACCCCGCTGCCGTCCCTGCCCCGCCAGCCGCAGCACGGCGAGACCGCGTCCACGCACGGCACCACGCCGCTGCCGGTGCGCGCCGCCCACGAGGAGCGGCCCAACCCGGCCGCCGCCGTCCCCGGCGCCCAGCGCGAGCCGGGAGAGGTCTCGGTGCCCCCGATACCCGTGGCGAACGGTACGGTGCGCGGCGCGGGCCGGCCCGATCTGCCCAGGCGCCGCAGCCAGGAGCACCTCGTCCCCCAGCTGCGGGACGCTCCGGCCGCGCGCAAGGAGGACGAGCACGCCCTGCACGACCCGGGGCTGATGGCGGCGTTCCAGCGGGGCATCGGCCTCGCCGAGTCGCAGCCGGCCCCGCACGACCCCTCCTCCGTACCGCAGCAGCACCCGTCCCACCCCGCACGGCCGTTACATCACCCCCAGGCAGAAACTGACGCCGAACACTCCAAGGAGTAGATGCACCATGGCGAGCGATGCGCCGAACGGACACGTCTCGGACCTCGACTGGCTGCTCAGCGGCCTTGTCCAGCGGGTGCCCTACACACGCAACGCGGTCCTGCTCTCCTCCGACGGGCTGGTGAAGTCCGTGCACGGTCTGGACGTCGACAGCGCCGACCACATGGCGGCCCTCGCCTCCGGGCTCTACTCGCTGGGCCGCAGCGCGGGTGCGCGCTTCGGCGACGGCGGCGAGGTCCGCCAGGTGGTGGTGGAGCTCGACTCCACGCTGCTCTTCGTCTCCACGGCCGGCTCGGGCACCTGTCTCGCCGTGCTCGCCGGGCGCGAGGCGGACGCGGCGGTGCTCGGGTACGAGATGGCGATGCTGGTGAAGAGCGTACGGCCCTACCTCGTGACGCCGGCCCGGCAAGGCGCCGGCACACCGAGCGGCACGAGGCACTGAGCGTGCCGGCCCCGCAGGATGGACCATGGCTCGACGACGCGGCCGGGCGGCTGATCCGCCCGTACACCGTGAGCAACGGCCGCACCCGGCCGACCGCCACGCTGGACCTGCTCTCCCAGGTGATGGCGACCGGGCAGCCGCCCCAGACGCACCTCGGGCCCGAGCACTCGCAGGCGCTCGGGCTGTGCGAGGGGCCGACCTCGGTGGCGGAGATCGCGGCCCATCTGCGGCTGCCCGCCGTCGTCACCAAGGTGCTGCTGTCCGACCTGGTGGACTGCGGGGCGGTGACGGCCCGCGCGCCCCGCTTCCACCACACCCCCACCGACCGTTCTCTGCTGGAGGCAGTGCTCGATGGCCTACGACGACGGCTCTGACGTCAGCCCCGCCGTGGATCTCTTCCCCACCGCGCTGAAGATCCTCGTCGCCGGCGGCTTCGGGGTCGGCAAGACGACCTTCGTGGGCGCGGTCAGCGAGATCGAACCGCTTTCCACCGAGGAGCTGCTCACCACCGTCAGCGTGGCGCACGACAGCCTCGAAGGGGTGGAGTCCAAGACCACCACGACGGTCGCCATGGACTTCGGGCGCATCACGCTCGACGCGCGGCACGTCCTGTACCTGTTCGGCACGCCCGGGCAAGAGCGCTTCTGGTTCATGTGGGACGAGCTCTCCGAGGGCGCGCTCGGCGCGGTGATCCTCGCGGACACCCGGCGCCTGGAGGACTGCTTCTCCGCCGTGGACTTCTTCGAGCGGCGCGGGATCGGCTTCCTCGTCGCGGTCAACGAGTTCGACGGGGCCTACCGCTACACCCCGCAGGAGGTCCGGTCCGCCATAGACCTCAAGCCGGAGGTTCCCGTCGTGCTGTGCGACGCCCGTATCGGCAGCTCCGGGATCGGGACCCTGGTCACCCTGGTCCAGCACCTGCTGTCCACCTTTCCGGCCGCCACCAGCCATGGAGCCCACACATGACGTACGACCCGACCGGTCATCTGCTGCTCACCCCCGTCGACCGGGAGGCGCCCGTCCGCGTACAGCGGCTGCGCCAGCTCGGCATGGGGGAGCAGCCCGATCCGGCGTTCGACGAGTTCGCCCACAAACTCGCGGAGGTCACCGCGGCGCCCTATTCGATGGTCAACTTCATCGACGAGAACCAGCAGTTCTTCGCCGGGCTGCACACCCCGCAGGGGGCGCACGCGGGCACCGATCTGAACGCGGTGGCCGCCTCCGGCGGGGTGAGCCGGATCATGGCCCGCGACCACGGCTACTGCCCGCACGTCGTGGTGCGCCGCAAGGCGCTGGTCCTGGAGGACGTCTGCGACTACCCGCGCTTCGCGGGCAACCCGGTGGTCGACGAGATCGGCATCCGCTCCTACCTCGGCGCCCCGCTGATCGACCGCACCGGTATCGCGCTCGGCACCATCTGCGTCGTGGACACCGAGCCGCGGCCGTGGGGCCGGGCCGGCCTTGAGACGATCAAGTCGATGGCGGCCGAGCTGATCGAGCAGATCCACCGCCGGGAGGACGGCGGCTTCTGACCGCCGCCCCGCCGGCTCCTTCGCGGTCAGTGGGCCGCCGCGAACTCCTCCATGCGTACGACATCGGAGAGCCGCTGTGACCACTGGCCCTTCGTCGTGCCCAGCGCGACCTCGGCCAGCCGCAGCAGCTGGACGTCCGTGGTGCCGGCGGGGGCGAAGATGTGGTGCGCGTCGCGCAGGTACCGCTCGATCGGGCGGTCGGTGAAGAGACCGGCCGCCGCGTGGATCTCCATGGCGCTGCGCGCCGAGTCCAGCGCGTACTCCACGTTGACCACTTTGGCGTTCATCAGCTCGGCGTCGCACGGCAGCCCCTGGTCGAGCAGGTGTACCGCGTGGTACGCGGTGAGCCGGGCCGTCATCAGCCGGGACTGCAACTGTCCCAGCTTGATCTTGATGTTGGGCAGTTCGTACAGCGGCTTGCCGTAGCGGATCCGCTCCGTGCAGAACCTGGTGGTCTCCTCCAGGATCGCCCGGTGGATGCCGAGCGAGACGGCCGTCAGATTGGCCCGGCCGTACAGCATGCTGGAGGAGTAGGCCACGGCGAGCCCGTCGCCCTCCTCGCCCAGCCGGTTCTCCACGGGCACCCGGCAGTTGTCGAAGTACAGCTCGCCGAAGCCGAAGCCGTGCAGGCCCATCGTGTCGCGCTCGGCGCCGAGCGAGAAGCCGGGCCGGTCGGACTCGACGAGGAAGGCGGTCAGCCCCCGGGAGCCGGGGCCGGTGCGGACGACGACGCCGTGCACATCTCCGACGTGGCTGTTCCCGACGTACACTTTGCGGCCGTTGAGGACGTACTCGTCGCCTTCGCGGACCGCGCTCGCCGTCATCCCCAGCACATGGCCGCCGGACTCGGGCTCGGTCACGGCGATCGTCGGAAGGCAGTCACCGGCGGCGATCGCGGGCAGCCAGTGCTTCTTCTGCTCCTCGCTGCCGAAGTGGACTATCTTGGCCACTCCCAGCTGGGAGGCCTGCGCCATCGCGCCCATGGCGCCGCTGACCCGGGACAACTCCTCGATGATGATGGTCTTCCCCAGGTGTCCGACGCCCATTCCTCCGTACGACGGGCTGACGGTGGCGCCCATCCAGCCCTGCCGGGCGATCAGCCGGGACAGGTCGTACTGGACGGACCGCGCCGCCTCCATCGCCGCTATCCGGGGCCGGATCTCGCGTTCCGCGAACTGCCGTACATGCTCCCGTAGTTGGTGATGCGGGCGGCTGCTGAAGTATCCGTCCATGGCGAGCCCTCCTCCGCGAAACGCCTGCTCGCCACGGTGTTCGAGCAGGTGGTGCATCGGCAGTGGTCCCCGTCCCGAAGAGGCCGACCTCATCATGTTGTTGATCATTCAGTGGCGCTACAACGTCCTTGTCAACTTTGGCTGAAACGGGGCGCGTTGACGTTTGACTACTGGTGTGTTCTGTGAGGTTGGCCTCCTCGGTTCCACTCGGTTGGCATTCCCCGGTCCCGACTTTTTGCCACATGCCCACGGCAAAGGTTTCGTGGGCATGCGGCACTGAGGGACAGTCTTCCGTCCCGGATGTACACAGGGATGGCATCGAGGAGCCCCCCCGGGAGGCGATTGAGCGTGCTCGCGAACGCGTTCGGACGACCCTCGGCCGTCCGGCACACGGGCCGCGCCTGTGCGAACCTGATCGTTTCACCCTGCGAGGATCAAGCTCCGTTCCGGACCGGCGTGTTGGAGTGCCGCCCGGTGGCGGCGGCGCGAAACGGTTGTCCCAGGCGTGTACTCCGGCGTGCGGCCCCGGATCGGGCGCTGCTGTCATCATCGGGCACCGGACCATCTCGGCGCTCCGCGCCACCACGACCGGACCGTAAGGAAGTTGATCATGACCGACCTCCGTATCGGCGTCCTCGGCTACGGCCTGCGCGGCAGCCTCGCCCGCGTCGCCCACCGCCCCGGCCGCGGCTCCGCCGTCACCGCGCTCGCCGACCCCGACCCCCGGGCCCGCGCGGAGGCGGCCGGGGCCTTCCCCGACGCCACCATGACCGGCGACCACCGCAAGGTCGTCGAGGACCCCGACCTCGACGCGCTGCTCATCCTCACCCCCGACCACACCCACGCCGACATGGCCTGCGCGGCCATGCGCACCGGCAAGCCGGTCTTCGTCGAGAAGCCCCTGGACATCTCGGTCGAGCGCTGCGACACGATCCTGCGCACGGCGTACGAGACCGGGTCGCGCCTGTACGTCGGCCACAACATGCGTCACATGCCGGTGGTGCGCCTGATGCGCGACCTCGTCGAGCGCGGGGTGATCGGCACGGTCAAGACCGTCTGGATCCGCCACTTCGTCGGCTACGGCGGCGACTGGTACTTCAAGGACTGGCACGCCGAGCGTGCCAACACCACCGGTCTGCTGCTCCAGAAGGCCGCCCACGACATCGACGTGCTGCACTGGCTGGCCGGCGGCTACGCGCGCGACGTCCACGCCATGGGCGACCTCATGGTCTACGGGGACAATCCGCACCGCCGCGCGCAGGGCGAGCCCAAGGCGGACGACTGGTACACCAAGGACGGCCACTGGCCGCCGCACACCCAGCGCGCCCTGAACCCGGTGATCGACATCGAGGACGTCTCGCTCCTGAACATGCGCCTGGACAACGGCGTGCTCGCCGCCTACCAGCAGTGCAATTTCACCCCCGACTACTGGCGCAACTACACCGTCATCGGCGACGCGGGCCGCCTGGAGAACTTCGGCGACGGGCCGGGCAGCCGGGTCAAGGTGTGGAACGCCCGGCGCTCCCACTTCCGGGACGAGCCCGACGAGGTCCACGAGGTGCCGGCCGCCCCGGACCGCTCGGGCCACGGCGGGGCGGACCCGCTGCTGATCGACGAGTTCCTGCGCTTCGTGCGCGAGGGCGGCCGCACGGACACCTCGCCGGTGGCCGCCCGGATGGCCGTGGCGGCGGGCTACCAGGCGACCATGTCGCTGCGCGACGGCGGCACGCCCCGGCGGGTCGAGCCGCTGGACCCCGAGCTGGCGGCCTATTTCGCGGCCGGTCAGGTGCGCCCCGGCGGGCCGCCGGACCCGGCGGCCGAAAGGCGTTCGTGACCACCGGTAGAAGTGCGGTATTGTTCTCGTGCACGTTCGGCCAGGGGGAAACCCCAGGTCAGACGGGCATCGGGACGTGGCGCAGCTTGGTAGCGCACTTGACTGGGGGTCAAGGGGTCGCAGGTTCAAATCCTGTCGTCCCGACCAGCGTTTTCGCAGGTCGGAGGCCGTATCGGAAGAATCCGATACGGCCTCAAGATCGTTTTTGGGGACCAGCGGGGGACCGGTTGGGGACCAGGACGGTCAGCGCCGGTCAGACGGCGGCGACCGTCGTGACAGGCAGTGAACGGGCTGCACGGACACCGTGAGGTGCGCCGAGAGGACGGCACCGGCTGCGACGATCTGGTCGGCGTCGGGGTGCAGGTAGCGCTGGGTGGTGATCAGTGTCTCTTCCCATGCCGTCCGTTCGTGCGGACAGCCTGGTGAGGGCCGCCGGCCATGCCTGCATCGTCGCGCCGTCGGCGCTGACCGGAATGCGGGCCGGCGAGCTGATGGAGCTGACCGTCGGCTGCCGTCGGGCCAGCAGCGACGCCGGCACCGGCCTGGCCCGTCACCGCGCATTCCGGCGGGGCCTGCGACGTCGAGACCCTGGCCCGCGAGGTCGGCATCTCGCGCGCAGCTCTCTACCGGACCTGGGGGACATCTCAAGGACGGGTTCGAGCAACGACGGTCCACCGCCCGGGCCGCCGGCCAGCAGCCCGACCCGCGCGAGGCTCAAATCCTCCGGCGCGTGCTCAAGAGGGTAGAGAGGTGGTTGTCGTTGAGTGAGAGGACGAGAACCAACGTGAACGTGTATGAAGCTGTGGACAGTCGGCGGGCCGTGCGGGCGTTCAGCGATGAGCCGGTATCCAAAGAGGTTCTCGAACGAGTGCTGACCGCTGCCACGCGGGCTCCGTCGAGTGGAAATCTCCAGCCGTGGCATGTCTATGTCGTGGCCGGCGATCCCTTGGCCGAACTGAAGGAGCGTGCGACGGCCAGGGCGCTTGCGGGAGACCCGGGCGATGAGCGGGAGTATCCGATGTATCCGGCCGAGCTGTCTTCGCCGTATCTGGACCGCTTTTCCGCTGCGGCCGCCCAGCGGTACGAAGTGCTGGGAATCGAGCGCGACGACCCCGACAGGCCCATGAAGATCGCCGCTTTGAACTCGGGGGCGTTCGGGGCGCCGGTCGTGCTGTTCTGCTACCTCGACCGGACGATGGGTCCCGGGCAGTGGGGGGACGCGGGGATGTACTTGCAGACGGTCATGCTGTTGCTGAGGGCGGAAGGGTTGCACAGCTGTCCCCAGGTGATGTGGACGATGTATCGCAAGACCGTCAGCCAGATAGTGGGAGCCGATGACGGGCTCGTACTGTTCTGCGGTGTCTCGGTGGGATTCGAGAAGGAAGACGTGCCCCGGCTGCGTACTGCGCGAGCGGATTTGACGGAAACGGTGAGCTTCATCGGAGTGTGACCGTCAGGCCAAGATGCGCAGGACAGCCTATGAGACACCCTGCCCCTGGGCCGTGTCTGAGATGGCGATCAAGCCGGTCTTGATCGCCATTTCGAGCACCGCATAGCGTCAGGACGGTGGAAACAACGCATCGGCCCGCCGCCCGGGTCATCTGCTTGGACGCTGCCCACCGCCTGCTTCTTCTGCGCTGGCGGGATCCCTTCGACGGGACCTGGCTCTGGGAGCCGCCAGGTGGCGGCATCGAGCCTGGCGAGACGCCGCTAGTGGCGGCACGACGTGAACTGGCCGAGGAAACCGGACTCGGCCCGGCTGCCGTCCTTGACCGGTCGGTGCTCGTCGACCGTGATGTGCAGTGGAACGGCAAGCGATACACCGGGGCGGAGCACTTCTTCGTCGCTCAGTTTGCCGACGAGCAACCGTCCCTGGTGCGGACCGGCCTGCTCCCCGACGAGCAGTCCAACCTGGACACGCATGCCTGGATCGCTTGGTCGGACCTGGACTCGCTGCCGGACCCGGTTGAGCCGCCGCAGTTGCTGGCCGTGCTCGGCGCCCTGATGCCGGACGGCCCGTGGTGTGATCGTGTATGAGGTGCGGTCACGCCGTCGATCACGCCGTCGATCTGCCGGCGACGGAAGACCGAGTACGCCGTCTCCCACGGCCCGTGACGTTCTGGGACGTCCCGCCACGGCGGTCCGGCAGTCAGATGGCGTCGAAGACCTGTCGGCGGTCCCGAGGCGGCCCCCATCCTCGGAGCCACATCAAGATCGTTCCACGGCTCTGATCAACATTTCAAACATGGCCTGACGGGCTGGCCCGCGATGGATCTCGGGGCGAGTTGGCCCGCGGGTTCGGCTGGTGGTGGATCAGCAGCGCGACCGTCTCCATGTCCCCGCACTCACCGACCGAGATCAGTCGCAGGTCGGCCCATTAGGGTCCGTGGCATGACGACATTCCCTGCCAGCAGTGCCTTCGACTCGCTCCGCCTCGACGCCGTGCCCGATCAGGACGCGTTGCGCCGGGTCTACGAGCTGCCCAAGGACACGGCCATACGCAAGCAGATGACCGAACTCACCGAGCAGACCCGGCGGTTGATCGGCTGCTCTTCCCTGGTCCTGGTCGCCAGCGCGGACGCCGAGGGCAACTGTGACGTTTCCCCGCGCGGCGGCCCCGCCGGGTTCGTCTCCGTCCTGGACGCACGGACGGTGGCCATACCGGACGCGACCGGCAACAAGCGTCTGGACACCCTTCAGAACGTCATCGCCACCGGACGGGCCGGGCTGCTGTTCGTCATCCCGGGGCGCACCACGACGCTCAGGGTGAACGGCCGGGCCTGCGTCTCCACCCGCCCGGAGCTGCTGTCGCAGCTGACCGCCGTGGGCAGGCCGCCGGCCAGTGCGCTGGTGCTGGGGATCGAGGAGGTCTACCCGCACTGCCCCAAGTCGCTCCTGCGCAGCGGGGCCTGGAAGCCGGAGCAGTGGCTGTCGGCGGACGCCCAGCCGACCTCGGCCGAGGTGACGCTGGCCCAGCTGCGGATGCCGGAGCTGACGATCGCTGACATCGAGCAGGCGGAGGTTGATTCGCTGAAGTACCGGTACGAGTAACGGGCTGACCTGCACTTACTGAACCACCAGCCCGTCGAATCACCGGGCCGGCTCCCCAAGATTGATCACGGCGCAGCCCATCTCGACGAGACGCTACGGAAGGCGGACAGGCCCGACGCCGCGATCACTTGGTCGTCGACGTCAATGCCCGCGACCTCTGCTTCACCGAAACGGCTGAAGGTCAGGTCGGAACGGTTCTGGCCTGATCCTTCGTTACCTATCCACGACGTGTGCTTTGCGCTCCCTTGACCTTGGACTTCTACGGTCAAGGAAGGGCATGCGCGATGTCAGAGGCGGGTGCGGATCGACGGGGGAAGGTTCCGGGTGGGCGACGACGGCAAGGTTCTGGACATCAAGACGGCTGATCTGAAGCTGTCGGCACCGGTCTTCCACGAGCAGGCGAAGAACCTGAGCACGGCGCTCACGAATCTGGTGAAGGCGCTGGACGGTTTCGGCAAGCCGTGGGGCGATGACGAGCAGGGCAAGGCGTTCGGGGATGCGTACGAGCCGCAGCAGAAGGCGATCGAGCGTGGGGCGGGGATCCTGGTGCTCGGGCTGACGAGCATTCATGAGGCGATGGTCGACATGTCGGACGGGCATGTGGACAACGACGAGTTGATCGCCGGGATGTTCGCCAAGGCGCGGCCGCAGGGTGAGCATCAGGACGGTGCCAAGTGAGCATCGAGGACGAGGCGAAGAAGGTCCTGCTCAAGCTGGGTATGTGGTGGCCGGATGCCAACTCGGGCACCCTGCGGCACGCGGCGCAGGCGTGGCGTACGTTCGCGGACGCGGTCGATGATGTGCGTACGCCGGTGAACAACACGGCGTCCTCGCTCATCCACAACAACAAGGGTGAGGCGATCGAGACCTTCACCACGTTCTGGGAGCGGTACGCGAAGGGCAAGGAGGCGGGGTGGCTCAGCGATCTGGCCAAGTCGTCGCGGAAGATGGCGGAGGGGCTGGAGAAGTTCGCGGACGCGGTGGACGACGCGATCACCAAGCTGTGGACGCAGATCGGCATCGACGCGGCGGTGATCGCCGGCGGGGTCGCGCTGGCCTTCCTGACCGCGGGCCTGGCTTCGGGGGCGGCGGTGGCGGCTGCCGACGTGATCATCGAGATGGGTGCCACGCTGGGTGTCGCCGTCTCCACCACGGTCGCGGAGATCGCGGCCGGGACGCTGGTGGCGGCCGCCTTCGGCGGCGTCGAGTCGGTCACCGTCGACCTGGCCGTGGCGCAGCCGTTGAAGATCGCGACCGGTCTGCAGAGCGGCTTCAGCCTGGATGAGATCAACCAGGCCGCCAAGGACGGCATGATCTTCGGCGGGGCGCTGGGGGCCGGAAGCGGGGTGGTGAAGGCGGGAGTCGAGGGGGCGTTCACCAACCCGACGCCGTTCATGCTGCGCCCGCCCTCGCTCCGCCCGGACCTGGTCGAACTCGGCCCCGCCGCCCGCAACGGCGAGCGCACCCCGTGCGTGGGCGAGCCGATCGACGTGGCGACCGGCGCGATGCTGATGTCGCAGACCGACCTGTCGCTGCCCGCCTCGCTGCCGTTCGTCTTCCAGCGCACCCATCTGTCCTCCTACCGGGGTGGGGTGTGCTTCGGTCCGACCTGGATCTCGCCTCTGGACGAGTGCGTCCAGATCGACGGCGAGGGCGTCGTCTTCGCGGGCGCGGACGGCATGCGGCTGGTCTATCCGGTGCCGACGCCGGGCGAGCCGGTGCTGCCCCTCAAGGGCCCGCGCTGGCCGCTGGAGTGGGACGGAAAGCCGGACGGCGTGATGACCATCACCGACCCGGCCACCGGAGTGGCCCGCCACTTCAGCACCCCGCTGACCTCCGCCACCCCCAACGTCTTCCACCTGCCCATCGACGCCTGGCAGGACCGGGGCGGCGCCCGCATCGAGGTCGAGCGCAACGCGGGCGGCGTCCCCGAGGGCATCCGCCACTCCGGTGGCTACTACCTCGCCGTCGACTCCCACGGCCCGCGCGTCACCGCCCTGCGCCTGCTGGAGCAGGCCCCCGACCGCTACAGCGGCCAGGTCCCTGCGGACGCGGGCACGGTCGTGATGCGTTACGGGTACGACGACGCCGGCAACCTCAGCGAGGTCATCAACTCCAGCGGCAAGGCCCTGACGTTCGCCTACGACGACCAGGGCCGCATGACCCGCTGGACCGACCGCAACGGTACCTGGTTCTCCTACGTGTACGACGAGCGCGGCCGGGTCGTACGCACCGACGGCGTCGACGGCATCCTCTCCGGCACGCTCACCTACGACGACGCGGCCCGCACCACCACGTACACGGACTCACTGGGGCACACCTCCAGCCACCGTTACAACGGCGAGGGCATGGTCGTCGAGGAGACCGATCAGCTGGGCCACATCACCCGCACGCAGTGGGACGAGTACGGCGACAAGCCCCTCACCGTCACCGACCCCCTCGGCCGCACCACGCGCTACACCTACGACGAGCACGGCAACCTCACCGAACTCACCCTGCCCGACGGCTCGGTGGCCCGCGCCGCCTACAACCGGCTCGGCCAGCCCGTCGAGGTGGTCGAACCGGGCGGGGCCACCTGGCACCACACGTACGACGAACTCGGCAACCTCCTCACCACCACCGACCCGCTCGGTGCCCGCACCAGCCATGCGTACAACGAACTGGGTCACCTGACCTCGATCACCGACGCTCTCGGCGGAGTGCGCCGGGTCACCCCGAACGCGGCGGGCATCCCCGTCGCACTCACCGACGAGCTCGGGCACACCACAACCGTGAGCCGTGATGCCTTCGGCCGCATCACCGAGGTCACCGACCCCCTCGGCCACACCACGCGCACCACTTGGACCGTCGAAGGCAAACCCGCCGGGCGCGAGCACCCGGACGGCACCACCGAGTCGTGGACCTGGGATGACGAGGGCAACCCGCTCACCCACACCGACCAGGCCGGCCACACCGTCCGCCACAGCGCCGGCCACTTCGACGTGCCCGCCACCCGCACCGACCCGGACGGCGCCACCTACGCCTTCACCTACGACACCGAACTCCGCCTGACCCAGGTCACCAACCCCCACGCCCTGACGTGGACGTACACCTACGACGCAGCGGGCCGCCTCACCTCCGAGACCGACTTCAACGGCCGCACCCTCGCCTACACCCACAACGCGGCTGGTGAGCTGACCGCGCGCACCAACGGCGCGGGCGAGACCCTCCGCTACACCCGCGACGCGCTCGGCCGGATCACCGAACAGCGCGACAGCACAGGCGAGTCGACGACGTACACCTACGCCGCGGACGGGCAGTTCGCGTCCATCGCGAGGCCCTCGTCGGCAGTGGTCGTCGAGCACGACCCGCTGGGCCGCGTCGTGACGGAGTCGGTTGACGGTCGCACAACGACGTACGCCTACGACGCCCTGGGGCGCCGCACGCGCCGCACCACCCCGTCCGGACTGGTCTCGCACTGGTCCTACGACGCGGCAGGCCGCCCTGCCGCGCTGCACTCCGACTCGGGCCGACTGGCTTTCGAGCACGACGCGGGTGGCCGGGAGACCGTTCGCCGCATCGACGACAGGCCGGCCCTCTCCCAGACGTGGGACGTCGCCGGCCGCCTGGCCACGCAGACGCTGACCGCACCCGTGCGGACCGCATCGACCCACCGCGAGGCCGAGCACCTCCTCCAGCACCGCAGCTACGCGTACCGTCCGGACGGCTATGTCACCGAGATCCGCGAACTCACCTCCGGGACGCGGAAGTTCGACCTCGACTCGATGGGACGACCCACCGGCGTCCATGCCCACGGCTGGACCGAGACGTATTCCTACGACGCGACGGGCAACCTCACCCACGCGGCCGCTCCCTCCCACCAGGCCCCGGGAGAGCGTGACTTCGGCGGTACCCGCCTCCGCCGGGCCGGCCGCACCACGTACGAACACGACGCCCAGGGCCGCCTGATCCGCAAGAGCCGCAGACTCCTCAACGGGCAGACGCGGGTGTGGACCTACGCCTGGAACGCCGAGGACCGCCTGGTGACGGCCGGTACCCCGGACGGCGAGACCTGGCACTACACCTACGATCCGCTGGGGCGCCGAACCGCCAAGTACACGGTGGCGGACGACGGCACACGCTCCACCATCACCTTCAGCTGGGAAGACACCCGCCTGGCCGAACAGACGGCTCCAGACGGAAGGGTCACCACCTGGGACTACGCGCCCGGCACCCACCGCCCCGTGGCTCAGACCGACCACCGCCCCCTGGCTCGGAAGGCGGGTGGCTCCCTCCTGTCGGAACTGGCCGCCGACCCGACGGCCGACCGCACCACCGCCTTCCACGCGGTCATCACCGACCCGGTCGGAACCCCCACGGAACTGGTCGCCGCAAAGGGCGAGCTGTCCTGGCACCACCGCCCCGCCCTGTGGGGCACCCCCTTCCCCACCGATCTGGACGGCACAGCCGTCGCCTGCCCCCTGCGGTTCCCCGGCCAGTACGCCGATGCCGAAACCGGCCTCCACTACAACCACTTCCGCTACTACGACCCGGAGACGGCCCACTACCTCAGCCCCGACCCGCTCGGCCTGGGCGCCGGACCGAACGAGTACTGGTACGGGCCGAACCCGCTCACGTGGATCGACCCGTTCGGTCTCGCCCTGTGCCGGACCAGCCCCAGGCTGGAAGACGGCAATCCGAAGGAGGGGTGGCAGCACATCGACGAGCGTCACGTCTCCGGTACCAGCGCCCAGGGGCACGGCGACCTCATGCCGCCCTCGACCACCCGCGCGCAGGTGGAAGAGGCCGCCCAGAACATGATCGACAAGGGCACCCGCGTGTCGGACCCGTCCCGCAGGATGCAGACGTTCGAGAAGCGCATGATCGTGAATGGGCACCGGGCCCGTTACCGGCTCATCGTCGACTCGGAGGACGGCAACCGCATCATCACCTTCTTCCCGGTAGGAAAGAGCTATACCCCGTGATCACCATGCAGTTCTCAGTGCGGCCGGGTCAGGGCGAGGCCAGCGGCTTCGACCTGGGCGACATGGTCTGGTCCGGTGAGCTCGGGGAGGCCCGTTCCGCCGGACACACCCCGGACCAGGGGATGATGATCTACCTCTCCGTCCCCCTGCTGCTCGACGGTCTCGTCGCGTGGCTGCGGGGTCGGGACAGGACTCTGGAGTTCATCGGCGCCGACACGTCTTTCGCCCTGACCTTCCGCAAGGAGAAGCGGCACCTTTCCCTTGCCTCGGCGGCCGGCCCCATCGGCACCGCCAGCGCCGGAGAACTGACGGAAGCGGTCCTCCGGGCGGCCGAACAACTGGCAGCCGAGGGCCTCGCCTCCCTTCCCGACACCGACAGCGCCCGCCCCGACTACCTCGCCGCCCTGCACGCGTTCCGCACGGAATTCCCCACTACCTGAACGCCCGAACACCCGCCCCGGACCTCAGAAGATCTGGGGCGGCGGTGGGCTTTCAGCAGGGTGTGCGATAGGGCGCGCCCCCGCCGTAGGCCGCCCAGTCGCTCTTCGACAGCAGGGGCAGAGCCTGGTCCTTGATTCCTTTGCATACGGTGTCCGCGACGTGTTCCGGCGTGACGCGATAGGTCCTCAAGGGGACGTGTTCGCCGGATACTTGGAGTGTGTTGGCGTCCGGGGTGAACGCCACGGCGAGGTCTGTTCCCCCGGGCGTCGGCAGCGCGGATCCCATTTGCTGGCCGGAGCCGACGTCCCACAGCCGCAGCATGCCGTCCTTGGTGGTGACGGCCAGGTTCCGGCCGCCGGGGGAGAAGGCCAGGCCGATGATGCCCCGGGTCGTGTGGTCGGTTCCACCGGGGCTGGAGGGTATGAGTTGGCCGAGCCGCCGGCGCCCGTCGCCGTCCCAGATCGTGACCTGGCCCGATTCGTCGCCCGCCGCCAGATATTCTCCCCCCGCGCTGAAGGCGAGAGCCGTCGTCTCGCCGACCGTGAGCGCCTTGCGTGTCACTCGCCTTGACCTGACGTCCAGCAGTTGCCCGTGCGAGGTGGCGAGGACCCCTCTGGGGACACACCGGTCGGCGGGCTGTGCCACCAGCCACGTGCCGATGGTGATCCCCAACGCCTCGGGACCGGCCGGCAGTTCGCGCCGCGGCTTCGGGGCGGCGCTGCCCGCCGCCGTGCTGCCCGCCGCCGTGCTGCTCGCCACCAGGCGGGCAGCCGCCTCCGCCAGCGCCTGTGAGGGTTGGGCGCCCGGACTGAACACGGCGGTGTGCCAGGACTCGGGCAACCGGGGGAGGAGCCCCGCGGCCAGTACGGAGGACTTGCCGCTGCCCGACGCCCCGACCACGCACACCAGCCGGTGGTGTTCCACGCGCTGGAGCAGGTCCTTCACCAGCTCCGACCGGCCGAAGAACGCATCGGCGTCCTCGGTGGCGAACGCGGCGAGGCCGAGGTAGGGAGGACGGTCCTCCTCCCCGGCACCCTCGCCCGCGTCCGGCAGCCGTGCCACGCCCCGGGAGGCGATCTGCCAACGTGCCTCCCACTCCCGCTGGTCACCCCCACAGGCCCGCACGTAGCTCAGCACCACCGCGAGCGAGGGCAGCCGGTCGCCTTTCGCCGCCTCGGCCAGCGTGCTGGCGGAGTAGTGCGCGGACTTCGCCAGGGCGCGATAGCTCGGCGCCCCCGCGCGCTCACGCAACTGGCGCAGCTCCCAGGCGAGCCGCTCCACCGGCCCGGCCCCCGGGTCGAGAGACCCCTCAGGCCGCCCCAGTCGGGCTTTGCCCTTCGCGTGATTCGGTTGCTCGCCCACGTATCCGCCCCTGGTAGACCGCCTGCGCCAGCCACATCTTTGTCCGACTTGAATGTCCTGCACAGAGCGCCGTTTCGGACAAGTCGCCGCCCTCGCACAGTCGTTGACGGCCCGAGCGTGGGCCCCTGGCCGTGCCGCTGATCGCGACCCGGCCAACGCCCATGCGGACCGGGCGGGGGATCCACAACGGGGCGGGTCTACCAGAGGACACCTGAGCAATGTTCTCGGTCCCCCGTAACGGCCGGACCCACCGGAGGCGGACTCGCACTTCCGATCCACCGTTGCCGAGCAACGACGAACTCCCGGTCGTCCACGCAATCCGGGCGACCACTGATTCCGGAAGGAGCACACATGCGTATACGTAGGGTTCTGACGGCGCTGTTCATGGCCGTCCTCGCGCTCGTGGCCGTCCCCAGCGCGGCCGGCGCGGCAGTAGGAGCCGCGAACGGCGGGCACGCGGACTTCTCGGCCCAGGCCAGAAGTGCCGGGCTCAGCGGTCCACAGATGAAGAGCCTCCAAGATCGAGTCGACGGCTACCTCGCGAAGACGCACGGCAGCCAGATTGGCGCCAACAAGATCGCCCTGGACAACGGCGTCCTGTTGCTCACCCTGCCCGGTGAACAGCGGGCCCGAGACCTCGCCCTGCCGAACGCCCCCCGCGGTGCGGCGGCCAACTGTGCGTACACCTACGTGTGCGCCTACAGCGGCCCGGATTTCACGGGTGACGAGATGATCCTCTTCACCTGCAACCATCTGAACCGCATCTACTGGAACGGGACCGGATCCTGGATCAACAACCAGCGCTCAACCTTGTACGCCAGGTTCTACGACAGCAACGGCAACCTTGGCTGGACCTCACCCGGCGGATACAGCGAGGACCGCCACGCCCCCTGGGGCTGGGTGTGGTGGCTCAGCCCCTGCTGAGCCGTGGGACGACGATGTGGCCGTGTTGCGCCGGCAGCGGGCACTGATCGTTCCGCCGGAAGGACAACGGATGGTGAGCGGGCCGGAAGCGCCGTAGCCGCAGTGGGCGTCGATGGGTCCCGTCAGCTCATGGTGCTTGAGATGCCGCAGCGGGGGCATCGTGCGGGCACACGTATGTGCCCGCACGGCGCGGCAGAAACTCATATTTCAGGTGCTTGTAGGGGTGAAGTGAGGGCATCCGTTGGCCAGGAGGTTGATGACAATGGTTCCCCTGCTTCTGGTTCTTCTACTGGCTCTGATCCTCTTCGGTGCGGGTTTCGCGCTGAAGGCGCTGTGGTGGATCGCGGTGATCGTGCTGGCCGTATGGCTCCTTGGCTTCGTCGCCCGGTCCGCGGACGGCGCCGGCCGCAGGGGTCGCTGGTACCGCTGGTAGGCGGGCACACCTCGGTGTGAGGATCACCGCTGGTGACATAGGTGGACGTGGGGCCCGGCCAGGGACGGCCGGGCCCCACGCCATGCGGTGCGGACGCGATCGACGCGCAGGGCGCGGCCGGGTCCGGTCTCAAGGAGGTCAGTCGTCCGCATGGGGCAGACCTCACGATCTCAGGTCGGCAGCGCGAGTGAGAGGCGTCACATGCGGGTTGGGTCCAGCTCGCTTTGAGGGACAGGCTCACAGGTCGGGCAGGCATGCGCGGTGCGCGCCATCCGTGGCGGCAGCCCCGACCGGGCGCCCGGTCGACGCCTCGGGGTGACGAATGGTTGGGGACCAGTTGGGGATCAGCGCCACTGCCCGCAGGTGCACGACACGCGCATATACGCACGCTCCCTGCCCTCACATGGTGGTATCTGTCCCGATTCTGGCCATGAGGCAGCTGTCCGGGGGTCAAGGGGTCACCCCGCTCGGCAGGGCCCTGTCCTGATGGGCACCGCCACGAGATATCTTGATGTCGAGCAATGTTGCATACGTGGAGTGGAGCACCCGGTGACTGACTCGACCATCATCTACACCCACACTGACGAGGCGCCCGCGCTGGCGACGTACTCGTTCCTGCCTGTGGTCCAGGCGTATGCCTCGACGGCCGGGGTCACTGTGGAGACGCGGGACATCTCGCTGGCCGGGCGGATCATCGCCCACTTCCCCGAGTTCCTCGAGGAGGGGCAGCGCATCGACGACGCCCTCGCCGAGCTCGGCGAGCTGGCGAAGACGCCCGACGCCAACATCATCAAGCTGCCGAACATCTCGGCCTCGATCCCGCAGCTCAAGGCCGCCGTCGCCGAGCTGCAGGCGCAGGGCTACGCGCTGCCGGCCTACCCGGACGACCCGCAGACCGACGAGGAGCGCGACATCCGCGCCCGCTACGACAAGGTCAAGGGCAGCGCCGTGAACCCGGTGCTGCGCGAGGGCAACTCCGACCGCCGCGCCCCCGGCTCGGTGAAGAACTACGCCAAGGCCCACCCGCACCGCATGGGCGCCTGGACCCCCGAGTCCAAGACGAACGTGGCGACCATGGGCGCCGACGACTTCCGCTCCACGGAGAAGTCCGCCGTCGTCTCGGGCGCCGGCTCGCTCCGTATCGAGCTGGCGGCCGAGGACGGCACCACCACCGTGCTGCGCGAGTCGGTACCGGTCCTGGAGGGCGAGGTCGTCGACGCCTCCGTGATGCGCGTCGAGGCGCTGCGCGCGTTCCTCGCCGAGCAGATCGCCCGCGCCAAGGCCGAGGGCGTGCTGTTCTCGGTGCACCTCAAGGCCACGATGATGAAGGTCTCCGACCCGATCGTCTTCGGTCACGTGGTGCGCGCGTTCTTCCCGCAGACCTTCGCGAAGTACGGCCAGGCGCTGGTCGCCGCCGGTCTGTCCCCGAACGACGGCCTCGGCACCATCCTCAAGGGCCTGGAGTCCGTGCCGCACCTCGGCGCCGAGATCAAGGCGTCCTTCGAGGCCGAGCTCGCCGAGGGTCCGGCCCTGGCGATGGTCGACTCCGACAAGGGCATCACCAACCTGCACGTCCCCAGCGACGTCATCGTCGACGCCTCCATGCCCGCGATGATCCGCACCTCCGGCCACATGTGGGGCCCGGACGGCCAGGAGGCCGACACCCTCGCGGTCCTGCCGGACAGCAGCTACTCCGGCGTGTACCAGGTCGTCATCGACGACTGCCGCGCCAACGGCGCCTTCGACCCGGCGACGATGGGCTCGGTCCCGAACGTCGGCCTGATGGCGCAGAAGGCCGAGGAGTACGGCAGCCACGACAAGACCTTCGAGATCGCCGCCGCGGGCACCGTCCGCGTCGTCGACGCCGACGGCAACGTCGTCCTGGAGCAGCCGGTCGCCGCCGGTGACATCTTCCGGATGTGCCAGACCAAGGACCTGCCCATCCAGGACTGGGTCAAGCTCGCCGTCACCCGCGCCCGCGCCACCGGCGACCCGGCCGTCTTCTGGCTGGACGCCGAGCGCGCCCACGACGCCGTCCTGATCGAGAAGGTCAAGACGTACCTCGCGGAGCACGACACCGAGGGCCTGGAGATCAAGATCATGTCCCCGGTCGAGGCGACCGCGTTCTCCCTGGAGCGCATCCGCCGCGGCGAGAACACGATCTCCGTCACCGGCAACGTGCTGCGCGACTACCTCACCGACCTGTTCCCGATCCTGGAGCTGGGCACCAGCGCCAAGATGCTCTCGGTCGTCCCGCTGATGAACGGCGGCGGCCTCTTCGAGACGGGCGCCGGCGGCTCCGCCCCCAAGCACGTCCAGCAGCTGGTCAAGGAGAACTACCTGCGCTGGGACAGCCTGGGCGAGTTCCTGGCCCTCGCGGTCAGCTTCGAGCACCTCGCCACGACCAAGGGCAACGCGCGCGCCCAGGTCCTGGCCGACACGCTCGACCGCGCCACCGGTGCCTTCCTCAACGAGGACAAGTCCCCGAGCCGCAAGCTCGGCGGCATCGACAACCGCGGCAGCCACTTCTACCTCGCCCTGTACTGGGCCCAGGAGCTGGCCAAGCAGACCGACGACGCCCAGCTCGCGGAGGCGTTCGCGCCGCTGGCCAAGACGCTGGCCGAGCAGGAGCAGACCATCGTCGGCGAGCTCATCGCGGTCCAGGGCAACCCGGCCGACATCGGTGGCTACTACCAGCCCGACCCGGCGAAGGCGGCGGCGGTCATGCGCCCGTCGGCGACCTTCAACCAGGCCCTCGCGACCCTGGCCTGATCGCCTCGCCGGATCGCCGGCCCTGATCACCAGGCCCGATCCGACAGCGGCACCCGTACCGCCCCGGCCGGCACCACGCCCGGCCGGGGCGGTCCCCTTTTCCCGGGTTCCTCGGGTTCCTCGGGTTCCTCGGGTTCCTCGGGTTCCTCGGGTTTCCCGGTTTTCCCGGCGCTTCCCGCATGCGCGCGGCTGACCTTCGCGGACCGCCCGCGCGACCGCCCCTACGCCGTCAACGCACCTTCGCGGCCGCGCCGGTGACCGCGGGCGCCGCCTTGGCGGCGATCCGCTCCGACGCGGCTCCCCCCGGCCACACCGCCGTCGCCGCCCCCGCCGCCCCCAGTGCGATCACCCCGAGGACCCCCGCCGTCACCGGCACCCCCACGCCCGCCGCCAGCCACCCCGCCAGCGGGTACGTCAGCAGCCAGCAGCCGTGGGAGAGGGAGAACTGGGCGGCGAACGCGGCCGGGAGGTCGGCCGTGGCCGTGCAGCGGCGGATCAGGCGGCCGCCCGGGGTCAGCACCGCCGAGCTCGCGGCGCCGATCGCCGCCCAGGTCAGCAGCGTCGCCGCCCAGCTCCACCGCCCCGCCGGGGCAAGGGTGGTGGCCGCCACCGCGACCATGACACAGGGCAGCGCGTAGGCCGCAGGCAGCATCACCGCGCGGTCGCTCGCCCGGGCGAGCAGGCGGGGCAGCCACAGCGCGGCTGCCATGGAGCCGATCCCGTACGCGCCGAGGGCGAGCGAGACCGCGCCGGCCGGCTCGTGGAAGTGGCCCCGCACCACGACGACCGTGTTGACGAACACCATCGCGCCCGCCGCCGCGACCGCGAGATCCAGGGCGAGCAGTGCCCGCAGCCGGGGGTCCGCCCAGAACAGCCGGGTCCCGGAGGCGGCTTTGGCGTAGGCGCTCCCGGTGCGTACCGCCGGAGTCGCCCGGGGCAGTACGGCCGACACCACGAGTGCGGCGGAGCCCAGGAAGCCCAGGGTCGTGCCCGCGAAGAGCCAGTGGTAGGAGACCAGTGTCAGCAGCAGCGCGGCGAGCGCGGGGCTCAGCAGGCTCTCCAGGTCGTAGGCGAGCCGGGACATGGACAGGGCGTGGGTGTAGTCGCGTTCGGCGGGCAGGACTTCGGGCACGGTCGCCTGGAAGACCGGGGTGAACGCGGCCGAGGCGGCCTGGAGCAGGAAGATCAGCGCGTACACCTGCCAGACCTGCGAGACGAAGGGGAGGGTGAGGGCCACGCCCGCGCGGGTCAGGTCCGTCCCGACGAGCAGGGTGCGGCGCGGGATCCGGTCGGCGCAGGCTCCCACCAGCGGCGCCACTCCCACGTACGCCACCATCTTGATCGCCAGCGCGGTGCCCAGGACGGCCGAGGCGTGCCCGCCCGCCATGTCGTACGCGAGCAGGCTGAGCGCGACCGTGGCGAGGCCGGTGCCGAGGAGCGCGACGACCTGTGCGGTGAACAGATGGCGATAGGTGCGGTTGCGCAGTACCGACAGCATGGGAACCGTCCCGGGGGCGCGAGAAGGTGCTCGGACTGCCATCGTAACCAATGCGTGCGTACCTATGCACATGTTCGGCGGATCAAGGCGGCCGAGGACGGGCGGTGGCGCCGTCAGTCGTGCGGCGGGAGGGCGCCGAGCTGGTGGTCGGCCACGTTCAGGGCCTCGTCGACCAGGCGCCGCAGATGGCCGTGGCGCAGTGAGTAGACCACCCGGCGGCCGTCCTTGCGGGTCGCCACCAGACCGGCCAGGCGCAGCTTCGCCAGGTGCTGGCTGACCGAGGGGCGGGCCGCGCCGCAGACCTCGGTGAGGGTGGTGACATCGGCGTCGCCCGCTCCCAGCGCCTTGAGCAGGGCGAGCCGGGTGCGGTCCGCGAGCAGCGTCAGCACGGCGACCGCGACGTCCAGGCGCTCGTCCTCGCCAGTGGTGCGCGGGTGCGGGGCGTGCGCATCCGACAGGTGCTTGCTCGCGCTCATGTCGCCCATCGTAGAGGGCCGGTACGGGGCTGAGCCCCGCACCGGTTCGCCGTTCAGCGGGTCGGTATCACGCCGCCGTCGACGCGGACGACCTGCCCGGTGATGTGCCGGGCGGCGGGCGACGCCAGGAACCGTACGACCTCCGCCATGTCCTGCGGCTGTCCGGCCCGGCCCAGCATGGTCTCCGCCACCCGGGCCTCGTGGAACTGCTCCGAGCGGCGGTCGCGGAAGAACTCCGTCTTGTCGACGTAACCCGGCGCGACCACGTTGCAGGTCACCCCGCGCGGCCCGAGCTGACGGGCGATGAAGATGTTCCAGCTGTTCATGGCCGCCTTGGCGGCGCCGTACGAGCCCGCGCCCCGGTCGGCCGCGAAGGAGCTGATGTTCACCACCGCGCTGCCGGAGACGAGCTGCTTGTCGACGGCGGCCGTGGTCAGCACGGCGCCGAGCAGATTGGCCTCCAGGTTGGCCCGCCAGCGGTCGGCCAGGGTCCGCAGATCGCCCGGCGGCGGGGCGTCGAACTCCCTGTTGCCGCCCGCGTTGTTGACGAGCACGTGCAGTACGTCCGGCAGCCGCTCGCGGAAGCCCTCCAGCTGCTCCGGGTCGGTGACGTCGCAGGGCAGCGCCGTCACCTGGCCGTCGAGCTCCTCGGCGGCCCGCAGCAGCACGTCCTCGCGACGGCCGCTGATGACGACGTGGTCGCCGTCGGCGAGGAACGCCGCCGCTATCGCCTTGCCGATGCCGGTGCCGCCACCGGTCACCAGGACGGTTCGAGTCATCTCCACACACTCCAGGGGTCGTTGCAGCGAGGTAGGGCGGGCGCGCGGACGGCGCCGGCTCAGGCCGAGGTTCCGAAGGCCCGGGCCTCCATCAGGTCGTGGCTCAGATAGCCGTCGTGCGGACTGGTCCGGCCCGCCTGGTACGTGGGGATGGGGCCCAGCAGGACCTTGCGGATCGACCGCTCCCGCAGCGCCTCGCGCGCCAGCGGCTCGTCGCCGCCGAGGATGGTGAGCGCGAGCGTGTCCCGCAACGGGCCGAAGCCCTGCTCGCGCCGCCACGGCAGGATCCACACGCACGGGAACGACAGCTCGATCCGGGCGCCGGGATGGTCCGGGCGGTCGCAGAGCAGTACGGCGGGGCGCAGCGCGGCCGAGCCGTCGCCGAGGTCCGCCACCGGCCCCTCGGGGTAGAGCGGCGCGGCCACGTCCACCGCACCCTCCAGCCGTGCCGTCAGGTGCTCCCGCAGCGCCCGCGCCTCCGCCAGTGGGAGCACCGGCACCTGCGCGTCGGGCGACTGGGGCGGCGCCGGGGTCAGCCGGGCCAGGCGCTCAGCCACGGCCGCCGCCAGTTCCGCCGGGTCGGCGTCGGTGAACACGGCGGTCGCGTTGGTGCAGCGCATCCCCGCGTCGTACCCCACCGACCGGCAGATCACGTCGACGGTCTGCTCGGTGATCTCGCCGGTGTGCAGCAGCTTGGAGCGGCCCGGGCCGCGCAGGATGACCCGGCGGTCCTCCCCGTAGCGCCGGGCCGCCGCGTCCCCGCCGAAGACCAGGCTCAGATCGGCGGCCTCGACCAGCGCGTCCCCGGTGGCGTGGCTGCCGGGCAGCAGCGACAGGTAGTGCGGGGCGACCCCCGCGTCCAGGAGTGCCGCGATCATCCGGGCCGGGGTGAAGGGATCCCGCGTCCCCGGCCGCACCACCAGCCGGTACCCGCAGGCCAGCGCGGTGAGCCACTGGGTGTGCGTACCGGGGTTGTTGCTGGGCGCGATCACGGCGAGCACGTCGCCGCGCCGCGTCCACACCGTGGAGATCTCGCCGGGGACGGGCGCGGCCGAGGCACCGGCCGGGCGCTCCGCCAGGAACCGCGCCCCCACGCCCGCGAACGTCTCGGCGACGTCCCGCAGCGAGTGCCGGGCCACCGCGACGGGCACACCGGCGACCCGGGACTGGAGCTCGCAGTAGGCCTGCGGGGAGAGCCCGTTGAGCGTGGCCGTCTCGAAGAGCTCGCCCGCCGCCGCGATGCGTTCGGGCTCCGGCGTCCGCTCGGCCCCGGCCCGCGCGTCCGCGACGGTGAGCCGCGCGAGCAGCGGCGGGGCGAGGTGGACGAGCGCCAGCAACGTGCCGTCGACACCGGTGAGTTCGGCGCGCTCGGCCGAGTGCCTGGGAAGGCCCGCCCGGATCAGCGGGATCTCGTGGAGATCCTTGGCCTCGGCCATCTAATACACCCCTTCGACCACGGAGGTGTCCGCCGACTCGTAGGGGCGGACGCCGGAGAGCTCGATGCCGGGGAAGCCGTCGACCGAGGCGCGGCGGGTGGCCACGTCCCGCTCCAGGGTCGGCGGGGTGAAGTAGTCCCGGGTGAGCACGGTGATGACGACCCGGCCCTCCTCGTCGTCGGCGACGATCCGGTCGGGCTGCGCGGGGTCGACGAGTTCGACCACCGTGTACGGGTAGAACGGGCGGAAGACGCACGGCGCGGCGTCGCCGGGCCGGGGAGTGCGCTGGGGCGCCACGCCCATCATCGTGTTGCCGTACGCACCGGCCAGTCGGGCCTGCGGGAACAGCTCCTCGTCGATCAGACGCAGGGTCTCGCCGTCCATGCTGGTGCCGCCCCAGATGATGCCGCGCACGCTCTCGCGCAGCAGGGCGAACACGTCCTCGCGGGCGCCGATGGACTCCAGGATGCGCGGGGTGGTGGAAATGCCCCGGATGTCCTGGGTGCGCAGGACGTCCTTGACCTGGTCGAGGATGTGGTCGACGTACCTGCGGAACTCGCTCTGGCGCCCCTCGCTGACGCAGCGCCGCACCCAGCGCGGGTCCAGGTCGACGAAGTAGCAGAGCATGCCGCGCAGTTCGGAGAGCGTGGTGATGTTCCTGGCCATGACGTGCGGGCCGGTCGGCCCGATGTGGAGCCAGTTGCCCTCGCCGGAGGGGAACCCCTGCTCGTCGAGCATCATGCTCTGCCACTGGACGTTGCGGCGCCGCGAGGTCGCGTCCACGATCCGCTTGGGCGCACCGGTGGCGCCGCCCGACTCGTAGATCCCGTACCGCGTCCCGGGCGCACTGCCGCGCGGCACGAGCTGGTCGGCGGGTATCCGGCTCCAGTCGACCGGCACGTCCGCGAACAGACGGAGGTCCGCGAGGCACTGGACGTCGGTGCGCGGGTCGAAGGAGAAGCCCTTGGCGCGCTCGACCCAGTACGGGCTGCCGGTCAGCGGCGAGAAGTGCCACTCCATGGTCGCGCGGACGAGGTCGTCGATGTCGGGCAGCTGGTCAAGTGGGGGCTCGAACACGGAACTGAAGTCGTCGGCCATCTCGGTTCTGTCCTGTCCGTTCTGGGTGTCGATCGGCGACCGCGTCTCAACACGCGGCGGGCGTAGAACAGTTGACTGATTGTCAGAGCTACTGATTGTTGGCAGTATGTTGAGCGCGGGAAGGGGCGTCAAGACTGTCCGCGCGCCAGTGGGGAGCCGGCCGCGCGGCCGCGGCGCCCTGTTCGGCCGGGGGGCCGGGCCCGACCCCCCGGCCTCACCCCGGCGACGGTGCCGCCGGCCGGGCCCTGGCTCCGGCGAGCGCGGCGGCCGGCCGGATGCCGTGCCGGGCGAAGGCGGTCAGAAGCGTCCTGGTGAGCCTCGGGCGGCAGATCACGGCGAGCGGCGAACGGCCGGGCTCGACCGGACCGGTCAGCCTGGCCACCTGCAGCCCCGCCGCCTCCGCCACCCGGAACAGCGCCTCGTCGCCCCAGTCCCAGGCGCCCGCGGTGTGGATGTAGGCGTCGGCGTCGCCCTGGATCACCGCCAGGGTCTTGGCGCCGGGCGAGCCCATCGCCACCAGCTCGGCCCCGGTCTGGCGCACGACCGTCCGGGCGAACGGGGCCGGGTCGCGGGTGTCCACCACCACGCGCGGACGCTGTCGGGGTATCGGCGAAGGGTGCCGCCACCCCGCGTCCCGGTCCGCCGTGCACACCACTTCGCACAGCGCCGGGACCGCGACGGCCGCGGCCACCACGCCCCGCTCGCGCTCCCACAGGGCGAGCCGCACCGACCAGTGCGGATCCCCGTCGGCGTGGTACTCCTCGGCGGAGTCCAGCGGCTCGACCAGCCACACCCGGCGTCTGCGCAGAGCCTCCGGCGGCCGGTCGGCCGGGCCGGTGAGCACCCCGTCGCGCGGATAGCGGGCGCGGATCCGGTTGCGCAGCAGCAACCCGGACCAGGTGCGGCCCAGCTGTGCCATCTTGGCGCCGCCGGGCGCGAGCCCGTCCTCGTGCTGCAGGCGCAGATCGAGGAGCAGCCGCCCGGCCGCCACCGTGGCGCGGGCCGCGAAGCTCGCCGCGAGGAAGTCGTCGGCGACGACGGTCCGTTCGGCGGTGCGCGGGGTCGCGGGCATCGGCTCAGCCTCCCGATTCCGGCAGGAAGTGGTGCAGGTGTGCCTTGAGGAAGTCCGCGACCGGGCGCGGCTCCTGCCCGGTGACCCGGCGCACGTCGTCGGTCACCGGCTCGCCCGCGCCCGCGCGGAACTGGCCGAAGAGCGCGTCGAGTTCGGCCTCCCACGGCCGGTGCTCCCGGGCCAGCCACGCCGCGAGCTCCGGTCCGGCGAGCTCCTTCGCCGAGACCGGTACGGACGTCATCCGACCCAGCAGCTCCGCGAGCTCCGCGAAGGTGGGCGCGGCCGGGCCGGTGAGGGCGTAGGTGCGGCCCTCGTGCCCCGGCCCGGTGAGCACCCGCGCGGCCACCTCGGCCACGTCCTGCTCGTCCACCACGCTCACGCCCCGCCCGCCCGCCGGGTCGACCAGCACCCCGCGCCGCCGGACCTCGGGCGCGTAGTGCCGGATCAGCTCCTGCATCGGGTAGTTGGGGGAGAGGATCGTGTACGGCAGGTCCCGCTTGGCCAGGTACCGCTCGGTGATCCAGTGGTGGCGCGCACCGGCCGCCGGGCTGTCCTCCCGTACCGCCGCCTGCCACGGCGACATCTTCACCAGCCGCGCGCCGACGTCCGCGGCGACGTCCACCGCGGCGCCCTGGCACTCGACGTCACAGGCGGCCGAGAGGAACAGGCTCGTGCAGCCCTCGGCGGCCGCCCTGACCGAGGCCGGGTCCGACAGGTCCCCGGCCACCACCCGCACGCCCGGCCCGGCCGGGACCCGCTCGGGGTCCCGGGCCAGGACGGCCACCTCCACGTCACGCTCCCGCAGCGCGCGGACCACCAGCTGCCCGAGCCCGCCGGCCGCGCCGATCACGAACACTGTCACGGCCGCAGGGCCCCTTCCGTACGTACGCGCTCCGTCGGCATCGGTCAGTGCTTGTGCTCGTGCTTGTGCTCGTGGTGGTGCTTGTGGCTCTGCGGGTGGTGCCCGTGGTCGCCGTGGCCCTCGGGCAGCACACCGCCGTGCGCGGCCAGATGGCAGGCCGGGCAGACCATGCGGCCGCGGTGGTCGTGGAGCGTCTCGACGCTGGTGGGCTCACCGCAGTCCACACAGAGGTCGGTACGGGCCAGGTGCTTGACGCCCGGCGCCGGGCCCTCGACCTTCTCGACCGCCAGGATCTCCTCGTCCGCCACGCTGAGCAGCCCGGAGATCCGCTCGCCCTGCAGCCGCGCGAAGGCCGCCTCGTCCTCCAGGGTCGCGGTGCCGTCCTCGATCCGGCCGGCCAGCGCCCAGATCTCCTCGGTGCGGAAGACGATGCTGTCGGCCTTCGCGCGTATCCGCACCCCGGTGGAGCCGTCGCGCTCCCAGAGCGTGAACACATTGCGGCCCGCGTCCTGGTGGATCAGGTTGCGCTTGCCGTACGTACAGCCGGTGAGCACCTGGAGCGCGTCGACCGCGCACGCGTCGGTCTCGGAGACCAGGACCAGGGGGGTGCCCGGGTCCTTCAGGTCCAGGGCGGTGAGCGCGGCCTCCGCGACGCGCACGCCGAAGGCGGCGCCGGGGCATTCGTGACCGTGGAAGCGGATGACGTCGTTGTAAGCCTGGGTGCGATCCATGACGACCTCTTGATGGGTGAGAAGTGAGAAACGGGATGGTCGGTGCGGGGTGGTTCAGGCCCCGGCCGGGCGCATACCGGGCAGCGGCGGGACGATGCGGACGGTCGCCTCGCGGTCGTTGTCGCCCTCGAAGAACGCCCGCAGCACCGGGCGGTGCAGATCGACGACGGACAGGATGAACGTCCACTGGCCCGACTCGGCGGCCAGCACCCGGTCCAGACGGGTGCAGGTGTCCCGGACCGGATCATGCGGCCAGGGCACGCGGTGCGTGTGGTAGTTGCCGAACAGCACCCAGCCGGCGTCGTCGCAGGCGTCGTCGATGGCCATCAGCTCGCGCGGGTCCGCGATCCAGCCGCGCTGGTCCATCGGCGTCTCGGACGGGATGGCGTGCTCCTCGACGACCTCGTCCATCCGGGCGCGGTGGCCGCTGTCGTGGCGCATGTTGACGATGAGCGGGAAGACGGAGCCGACCTGGATGCCGCCCGGCACCGGCCGGCCCGCGAGCATCCCGAACGCCTTGCGCTCCTCGGTCTCGCCCGCCAGGTAGTGGCCGGTGAACTTGCGCACCGCGTGGGCCACCAGGCTGGAGTAGAGCGGACGCGGGAAGACGATCTCGCGGGCCCGGGATATCTCCCCGGCGTCGGGCTCGGCGGTCGCGGTCGCGGCGCTCACCGCACCTCGCCGCCTTCGGTGCGCGCGGGGCGCGCCAGGACCGCCCGGGCCCCGGCCACCGCACGGCCGGTCAGAGCGACGGACTGGCCGAGGTAGGTCGCCGGGTCGAAGATCTCGTCGAGCGCGTCGGCGTCCAGCGGCGCGCCCGCGAGCCCGTCGCGGCCGGTCACCTCGCGCATGGAGGAGCCGTTCTCCCGCGCCGCCTGGACCAGTTCGTACACGTACTCGTGCGCGGTCTGCTTCCCGATGTGCTTGCCGAGCGCCAGCATCAGCTTCTCGGTGGCGATCTGCTCGGCGACCGCCGAGACGTTGGTACGCAGCCGCTCCGGCCGCACCGCGAGGCCGCCGATGAGGTGGGTGACGATCTCGCACGCCGAGAGCGCGTAGTGCGAGGCGTCGGGCACACAGGCCCATTCGATGCGCAGGGACCGCGAGTCGCGCTCGTGATCGCCGCCCATGCAGGCCAGCGCGTTGGCCATCTGCGCGGCCGTCAGCCGGGCCATCACGACGGCCTGCTCGCACGCCTCCGGGTTGCGCTTGTGCGGCATGGTGCTGCTGCCGACCTGGCCGTGCCGCCAGCCGATCTCCAGCTCGCCGAACTCGGGGCGGGACAGGATGCGCACCTCGTCCCCGATCCGCCCCATCGTGCCCGCGACCATGGCCAGACAGGACACGAACTCCACGATCCGGTCCCGTGACACGTGCCAGCCCACCGCCGGCGCCGCGAGCCCGAGGCGGCCGGCGAACGCGTCCAGGAGCGGCAGCGCCTGCTCGCCGAACCCGGCCATGGTGCCGACCCCGCCGAAGAGCTGGGCCGCGAGAACCCGGGGCCGCAGCTGCTCGATGCGCTCCAGGTGCCGGACGATCTCGTCCAGCCAGCTGGCGATCTTGATCCCGAAGCCCATCGGCAGGGCGGGCTGGGCGTGGGTGCGGCCCAGGGCCACGGTGGCGCCGTTGGCCTCGGCCAGATCGGCCAGCTGCCCGGCGAGCGCCCGCAGAAGTGTCTCCATCTCGTCCAGGACGTCCCGCATCTCCAGGACCTGCGCGGTGTCCTGGATGTCCTGGGTGGTGGCGCCGTAGTGCACGTACTCGCCGGCGCCGCCCTCGCAGGAGGCCTGGAAGACGCGCAGGAAGCCGACGAGCGAGTGGCTGGTGCGGCGGATCTCGGCCTGGATGGCAGGCAGGTCGAGCCGGTCCACATCGGCGGCCTCCGCGATCAACCGGGCGGCCGTAGCCGGGATGATCCCCAGCTCACCCTGGCTCAGGGCGAGCGCCGCTTCGACGTCGAGCCATCGTTGGTACCGACATCGGTCACAGAAGATGCGGTGGCTGGCTCGGGTGCTGTACCGGTGCCCGTAGAACCGCGAGTCGGTGATGTGACTGCGTAAGTGGGCGCACTCGGTGGTCGCCGGAGCCTGGCTGGTGAGCGGGGTCTGCGGCGAGGGTGCGGTGGTCATGACGGTCGCCTCTCGGACTTCAGCGGAGTACGGACGGAACGCCCCCGGCCGCCCCGGGGCGAGGGGCGGGCCGGGCGGTAGGGACTTGCGCCATACGGCTTCTCGCCGGGCGACACGATCGCCGACGCCGCGATGCCGTCGGCCACCTGACGGGGGCTCAGCCGCCGGTCGCGCGCTCCGCAGAGGATGTCGCCGACGAGCTCGCGCATCATCGCCCCGATGGTGTCGAGCACCTCGGGCGCCGTGGGTGTGGTGCGGGGGCCGAAGAGCGCCTCCATCGAGGCCGAGCCGCCGATCCCGCCGATGAAGTCGGGGACGACCACGACGCCCCGGTCGAGCAGCAGCTGCTCGGCGGTGGTGCTCAGCCCGCAGTTGGCGCCCACCGCGACGATCGGCACCGGCAGCACCGCGGCCTGCGAGGCGGTGATCGCGTTCTCGCCGCCTGCCAGAACCAGCACATCGGCGGGTAGTTCGAACAGCGCCTCGCGGGGCAGCCGCATCGGCTCGGCCAGCAGGCTCTGCACGGGGCGGCGCTGGTCCAGGGGGAGCATGCGCGCAATGTCGAGGCCGCGCGGGTCGACCGCGCAGCCGTACTCGTCGGCCACGACCGTGATGCGTACGCCGGCTTCGAGCAGGGCGAGCGCGGCGGCCCGTCCCAGGTTGCCGAAGCCCTGGAGGGCCACGCTGACCTGGCTGTCGCGGCGGCCGGTGTGGGCGGTGGCGGCGAGCGCGGAGTGGGCGAGGGCCTGGCCCGCCCGGCGCTGGCCGAGCGTCAGCAGGCCGACCCGGGTGTTGAGCAGCTCCATCCGGGCGCGGAACTCGTGGTCGCTGATCCGCTGGGCGCGCCGGACGGCGATCTTGGCGGAGCCGATGCCGAGCGCGGCGGCCGTCCGGTCGAGCTCCTCGAACCGGGTGCCCATGTCGCAGCCCATGCTGAAGCGTGTGCTCAGCTCCTCGGCCAGGAAGGCGACGAACCGCCGCAGTACCTCCGCGCGGTGCGGTCCGTGCGGGTCGTAGGCGATGCCGCACTTGGCACCGTCGACGTTGACCCCGAGCACGCGCTGCTTGAGCGTCATGCGTCCCGCGAGGGTCTGGAGGGTTTCGGCGGTGAGCCCGGCCTGCATACGGCACCCGCCCGCCGCGAGGCGGCAGTCGGTGGCGTCGTACACAAGGTAGCCGGGGCAGTGCTCGACTGGATCCGCATACTCGATGACGCTGACCATGGTTCCCCCGTAGGTCATGAAGATCGCGCAGGCGAGGCGCGACGATTGAGCAAGATAGATTGTCTGCTACAGTGACAATCAGCTGCTCTGTTGAACCGGGAGCATGGCCGACCGGTGACTTGGGAGTCAAGGGGCCTGATGCGTGGCCCTCATGATGGACCGTCACCACTGGAGGGTGAACCGAAAAAGTGGTGACGAAGAGGGAACCGAACAGTGGGACACAGCCGTTGTTCCAGGGGTTGCAAGGCTGGCACGGGTTCCTTCTCCGCAAGGCCGGCCAGCGTTTCACCGAGCAGGCCGAGCAGGCCCTGGTCCATCTGAACATCACGCTGCGTCAGTTCGGGGTGCTGAACGTGGTGGACTCCGAGCCCGGGATCAATCAGCGGATGGTCGGACAGACCCTGCGCATCGACCGGACGACCATCGTCGGCCTCGTGGACGACCTGGAGCAGAAGAACCTCCTGGAGCGCCGTCGTGGCGCCGACCGCAGGACCTTCGCGCTCTATCTGACCGACCGTGGCACCGTGTGCTTGCGGGATGCCGGGGATCTGATGGTCAAGATCCACGAATCGTTCCTGCAGCCCCTGTCGGTGGCCGAGCGCGATGTGCTGCGTGAGCTACTGCAACGGCTCGCGGTCGCGGACGAGCCGACGGGCCTCTAGCGCGCCCTCTCCGGGTCCCTGAACTTCCGTATGCCAGCAGCAATGTGACGATTCATCAGCCCATTGCTGTCCGTCACTCTTGCCTATCGTGTGCAATTACGTCAGTCTGGCAGTGGGCCCGTCGGCGTGCCGCACGCCCTACGGACGGCCCGCCCAACCCGCCGCGTACGGCGCCGAAGCGGCACCGTCCCCTGCCGGGGGTCGGGGCGGTCGCGCACACCAAGGGGTTCGGGCTCGCGGCCGGAGGACTCCGGCAGACGGAAGTACCAGACCATCTCAGTTTCCCAGAGGGCACCGCTGTACGCCCGCGACCCCGCTCCCGGCTACGTACACCCGCCCCCGGGTGATCCGGCGGGGGTGCCTCACGACATGCGCCGAATCGATTCGCCGCGTGCCCGGGCGGCCGCCTCGGGATGATGCGCGAACCCGGGCCGCAGCTCCGCCGCGTCGTACGTGCGGTGAAACACCTCCGTGGTCGCGCCCGACATCGGCGGCACGATCCACGACCAGTCGGCGGGCACCGGGCGGCCCTTGTGCTCCTCGCGCTCCAGATGCCGTACGAAGCGCCGGGACTCCGTGTGGTGGTCGGCCATGGTGACCCCGGCCCGGTCGAAGGAGTGCAGCACGGCCCGGTTGAGCTCGACCAGCGCGCGGTCCTTCCACAGCGAGCGGTCGTCGGCGGTGTCCAGGCCGAACCGCCGGGCCACGCGCGGCAGCAGGTCGTAGCGGTCGGTGTCGGCGAGGTTGCGGGCGCCGATCTCCGTCCCCATGTACCAGCCGTTGAAGGGCGCGGCCGGATAGTGGATGCCGCCGATCTCCAGACACATCCCCGAGATCGCGGGCACGGCGTGCCAGCGCAGCCCCCACTCCCGGCTCCACTCGTCGTCCGGGTGGTCGAGCGGCACCTCCAGCACGGCCTCCCCGGGCAGTTCGAAGACGCGCGGCTTGTCGTCGACGCCCTCCACGACCAGCGGCAGCACGTCGAACGCGGTACGCGGTCCGCCCGGCCAGCCGAGCCGCAGCGCCAGATCGGTGAGGCCGGCGTTGCGCGGGTCGCCGAGCACCCGGCCGTCGTCGGCGCGGTAGCCCGCGTACCGGATGAGCTGCTCGTTCCAGATGCGCGGGCCGGGGCGGCCCGGCGCGTCCGGGGCGAACACGGTGATCAGGGGCCGGATGCGGCCGCCGTTCGTGGCGTGGACCAGATGCTCGGCGCACGCCTCGGCGATCGGCTCGGCGTCGGTGAGGCCGCGCAGATCGCGCACCCGCAGCGAGCGCCAGTAGAGGCGGCCGATACAGCGGTTGCTGTTGCGCCAGGCCACCCGGGCGCCGAACGTCAGCTCCTCGGTGGTGTGCCGGTACGTCCCCGTGGCGCGGATCTCGTCGGCTATCTCCGCGAGGCGGCGCTCCGGCCTCCCGAGCGCGGGCTCCTCCGCGTGGTGCAGCCGGACGAACTCGGCGGCCTCCCGCCACAGCGCGGCCTCGGCCGGGGCCGGGCCACCGCTCGCGGGGCGCCTCGGCCTGGCGAGGAATTTCCGTATCACGCGTACCTCCGGGCCGAACGACGATCGGTGGCCCGATGATGCCCGCGATCCGGCGGCGGCGGACGGCCGTTATGGAGCAGTGATGGGCAATGGCGTGTTCGGATCGCGCGATGACTGCTTTCGATCGGGTGGGATCGCTTTACGGGAGCGGTCGCGTGGGGCCGGCCGCAAGGGTTCAGCCATGTGGGGCTCGGTAGCGTGGGGAGGGTCGCGCGGGCTGGGTCGCGTGGGGCCCGCCCGAGGGCCCGTCGCGTGGGACCGGGAGCACCCCCGTGACCTCCGGTCCCACGCGGTCCCGCTCGGCCCGTCGGCCGGGCCCTTTCCTCCGCCGCCCATGGTGGCAAGGGCCACCTGTGCCCGGCGTCAACCGGCCGTTGGGTCCGTGGTAAACCTGCGCGGTACACCGGACCCGGGCGCGGACCCGGGCGCGGGCCCGGTCGTCGCCCGCCGTGCCCCCGGTGTGTGCCCGAACGCCCGCCGGAAGACGTCGATGAACGCGCTCGTCGACGACCACCCGCACTGCTGGGCCACCGACGTGACCGTGGCGTCCCCGGCCAGCAGCACCAGGGCGTGGTGCAGCCGCAGTTGGGTGCGCCACTGGGGAAACGTCATCCCCATCTCCGCGCGGAACAGCCGGGCGAGTGTGCGGGCGCTCGCCCCCACCTCCGCGCCGAGCGCCGCCAGCGACCGGGGGTCGGCCGGGTCGTCGTCCAGGATCGCGCAGAGCGCGGCGAGCCGCGGATCGCGGGCGGTGGGCAGGTGCAGCGGCTGCTCGGGCGCGTGCCGCAGCTGGTCCAGGACGACCGCCAGCATCCGGCGGGCCTGGGGCGTCTCCTTCGGCCCCGGCGAGCTGTACGCGATGATCAGCTCGCGCAGCAGCGGACCCACCGCCAGGACGGCGGGCCGGGCGAGACCGAGCGGATCGCGGTCCACCGGAACGCCGACGGTGTGCAGGTCGGTCTCCCCGTACGCCCGGTGCTCGTGCGGCGTCCCGGCCGGCACCCAGATCGCCCGGGTGGCCGGGGCTACCCAGCTGCCCGCGTCCGTCGTCACCGACAGGACGCCCCGCCCCGCGTAGACGACCTGGTGCACCTCGTGGTGGTGCGCCCGCACGCCCGTACCCGGTGCGAGGAACCTGGTCGTCGTCGGGATGTGCGGCGGACCGTGGCGGAATATCGGCACAGCCCGGCACTTTATCGGAAGCCCGCCGACGGGCCCTGCTCGCAGGATCGAGGGGTGACGACGACACCAAGGCCAACCGGCGCCAGTGGCGGCCCAACCGGACCGAAGCCGACCGGCGCCGACGGTGGCCCAACCGGCGCAACCGGCCCCAGCGACCCAACCGGCCCCAGCGCCCCCACCACCTCCAAAGACCTAACTGACCCCACCAGCCCCACCAGCCCCACCGGCTCCACCCAAAGGCCGTCCCCGATAGCCGTGATGGCCCTCGGCCACGCCACGGTCGACTTCTACCAGGGGGCGGTCCCCGCGCTCGTCCCCTTCCTGGTCGCCGAGCGCGGCTACGGCTACCCGGCCGCCTCGGGCATCGTCCTCGCCGCGACCCTGCTCTCCTCGGTCGTGCAGCCGTTGTTCGGGGCGCTCACCGACCGGTGGACCATGCCGTGGCTGATCCCGGTGAGCAGCCTCTGCGCGGGCGTGGGCATCGCGCTGTCCGGGCTCGGCGGCTCCTACGTCCTCACCTGGCTCGCGGTGGCGCTCGCCGGGATCGGCGTCGCGGCCTACCACCCGGAGTCCGCGCGGCTCGCCCGCGCCGCCGGGCGGGGCAGCCACGTCGCCATGGGGTGGTACTCGCTGGGCGGCACCCTCGGCTTCGCCCTCGCGCCGGTCGCCGTCGGGCCGGTGCTCACGGCCGGGGGGCTCGGCGCGACGCCGTGGCTGGTGGTGCCCGCGGCGGCCGGGGTGCTGGGGACGGGGGCCGCGGTGCGGGTTCTGGCGCGGCGGGCGGCGGGCGGGCAGGCCGCCGCCGCCCGGTCCGCCGGGCCGGACAACTGGCCGGTGTTCCTGCGGCTTTCGGCGGTCGTGGTCTGCCGTTCGGTGGTCTTCGTCGGGCTGAGCGCCTTCATCGGGCTGTACGCCCAGGAGCGCGTCGGCGGTGGTCCCGCGACCGGGTCGGCCGCGCTGTTCACCCTCTTCGCGGGGCGGGGCCGCGGGGACCGTCGCCGGGGGACGGCTGGCGGTGCGCTGGGGCCGGGTCCGTACCGTACGGCTCGCGTACGCCGCCTCGGTCCCGGCCGTGGCGGGCGTGGTGCTGGTGCCCGGGCCCGCGCTCTTCGTCTTCGCCGCGCTGGCGGCCGCCGTGCTGTACGTGCCGTTCTCCCTCCACGTCACCCTCGGGCAGGACTTCCTGCCGAGCCGGGTCGGCACGGCCGGCGGGGTCACGCTGGGGCTCGCGGTGAGCGTCGGGGGAGTGGTCTCGCCGGGGATCGGCGCGCTGGGGGAGGCGGCCGGGCTCGGGGTGGCGCTCGCCCCGCTGATCGGTCTGTGCGCGCTCGCCTGGTGGCTGGCACGCGGGCTGCCCGAGCCGGACGCGGGGGACTACGGGGCGAACACCGCCGGCGCGCGCGGGACCACGTCCAGCGCGTAGGGGGCCGAACCGGTGTACAGCAGGGCGGCGTGCCGCTCCTCCCGTCCGGCGAGCAGCCCCGTCATGATCTCGTGGGCGGTGCCGTCGCCGCCGACGCGCACCAGTGCGGCCGGGCCGCCCGGCCCGCCCGCGGTGCGGGCGAGCTGCTGGGCATGGCCCGGCCGCTCTGTCACAGCAGGCTCGACGGGCGTACCGGCCCCCGCGATCCGTCGCGCGACCTCCTGAGCCATCTCCCGCGAGTGCGTTCCCGTGGCTGGATTGGCCACCACCAGAACGGACTTGGGAGGACGGGCTCATCGACGGACATCTCGGCGCGCTCGGCGAAGCAGTGCTGTGGCGGAGAGGGCAGGAATCGAACCTGCGCGGGCTGCTCGCGCCCGGTCCGGAACGTGTCCGGAACCCCCGTGGGACCTCCCCGGGCACCTCTCCCATCGCGTACGGATGGATCCTCGCGGGGGCCGCTGAGACCCCACTGAGACGACACTGAGACGCGTGTCCTGCCCGGCCGGGTCCCAGGGCACCCGCCGCGGTCCTCCGCAGGTGGCCCGATCCGCCTGCCGCAGGTGGCCCGACCCGCCCGCCGGAGGTGGCCCGATCCGCCCGTCGGTCAACTGCCCCCGCGCCACGCGCGGTTGACTACCGGCCCGCCGCTCATTACGACGGCAGCGTGGGGGCGAGCGAAAGGCTGGGCTGTGCGATGGAGGACGACGATCCGCGCTGTCTGCGTCCGGGTGAGGCCCGGACCCTGCTGGCCGGTCTCCCGTGGCGGCGCGCCGTGGTGATCAGCGGGCAGGAGGGCCGGCTCGCCCGGGGCGCCGTGGTCCCCGGCTACCGGCCCCGGGTCTGGCCCGACCGGGTGGCCCGGACACTGCGCGAGGCCCGCCCCGGCCTCGCCTGCCTCCTGGTGCAGGCCCGGCGCGAACTCGTCCTCGCCGAGGTGCGCTCCCGCCAGCTGGCCCAGGCGCTCGCGTTCCGGGCCGACCTCGCCCTGATCGCGTGCGGTGGGCCCGACGTGCGGGCGCGCCGGTTCGACGCGGATGTGGTGGAGACCGAACTCAGCCGAATTCTGGCCTCGTTGAAGGAGACCGCCTGCCGCCACACCGTGGTCGTCAGCCCTTTCGACTGGTCCGCCTCCGGCCAGGTGGCCGCCGCCCAGCGCGACCGGGTGCGCTCCCGCCAGCGCCTCCTCGTGGAGCGACTGACGATAGTGACCCTCCGTCATGGCGCGCTGCACATCGATCTGATGAAGCAGCAGGACACCGACCCCCGGGCGCTGTGGGGTCCGCAGCCGGGCCGCCTGAACAGCCTGGGCCACGCGGTGGCCGCGGCGGCGGTGGTACGGACACTGGCGGCCCGGCTCACGCCGTAGGCGTCCGGGGCGCCACTTCGACCTGGCCGCCGAGGGGTTCACTGATACGGGACTGAGACGGGCGTGTCAGGGAATTGGGGCCCGCCGCTGCGAAGATGCTCACGACAGGGGGGAATGTCATGAGTATCGACACCTTCGCCGTTGACGGCGGCGACACGGTTTTCGGGGCGTTACGCGCCTACGGCGAGAATCCCAGCGCGTTTCTCGCGATGAGCGAGGGAAAAGAGTACTTCACCGTGGCGGGCAGGCATGGAGTGATCCCTTATCGGGACACCGGCGGCCATCTCCACCAGTCCGCCGGAGTGATCGCTCCCGACGGCGGCCAGGAGCCGTTGCTGCGGGCCTTCACGGAATTCGCCGGAGAACGCCGCCGTAAAGTGGTGGCCACCCGGCTGCGGCGCCCGGAGGCCGAACTCTTCTCGCGGTGCGGATTCACGGTGAACCAGGCGGGCTCGTCCTATTCGGTCTACCTTCCCGAATTCCGCCTCGGCGGGCCGCGCCTGGCCGGGCTGCGCCTCGCGGTCTCCCGGGCGTGGCTGGCGGGGCTGGAGGCGGCCGAAGGGGCGTACGAGGACAGGGCGGCCGGGCCCGGGCGCGACGGAGCCGGGGCGGACGATGCGGCCGACGTGGCCGACGGGCGGCGGGTGTTCGTCGGGCGAGTCGGGGGCGAGGTCGTCGCGTCCATCACCTATCTGCCGGTCTTCGGCACCCGTCCGGGCTGGCTGCATCACACCGCGCGCCGGGCACCGGGGATGCCGGAGGGCGCCCTGGAGGCGGTCAACCTGGAGGCCGTACGGGTCTTCACGGCCGAGGAGGCGCAGTGGCTGCACCTCGGATTCACCCCGTTCGCCGGACTCGGCGCCCAGTACGAGCTGGCGTCCGCGAGCGTGGCGGCGGCGCGGCTGCTGCGACTGGCCGCCGCACACGGCGAGTGGCGCCGCGCGGCGGCCGCGCGGCTCGCCTACCAGCGGATCTGGGATCCGCATCTGGTGCAGCCCGGCTATCTGGCCTGGCGGGGCCGGGCGGCCGCCGGGGCGCTCGGCCGGCTGCTGAAGCTGGCCGAGTCGCCCTGACGGACGCCTCGGGGATCACAGCGTGACCGGCTCCCTGCGCAGGATGTCCTGGAAGCGGGCGCGCAGCGCGTCCCCCGGCTCCAGGCCGAGGCTGTGCGAGAGGCGCTGCCGGGTGCGGTGGTAGGCGTCGAGTGCCTCGGCCTGGCGGCCCGACCGGTACAGCGCGGTGATGAGCTGCTCGCAGAACCGTTCGCGCAGCGGGTACTGGGCGTGCAGCTGCTGGAGTTCGGTGACCACGTCTCGGTGTCTGCCGAGGTCGAGCTCGGCGTCGAAGAGGTGCTCGTACGCCATCAGCCGCACTTCGGTGAGCCGGGTGTAGGCGAGCCGGCTGATCATGCCCTGGCCGGTGTCGAGGAGCGCGGGCCCGCGCCACAGGGCCAGGGCCTCGGTGAGCAGCTTGACCACGCGCTCGGGTGAGGCCCGGCGCGCGGCGGTGGCCTGCCGCACCAGGGCGGTGAACAGCGAGGCGTCGACGTCCCGTTCGGGCAGCGAGAGCGCATAGCCGAAGCTGGACGTCTGGATGAGGCCGCGCAGCCCGTCGCGCCCCGTGCGGGACTCGATGATGCGGCGCAGCCGGGCGACATGGCCCTGGAGCGAGTTCTCGGCGTTGCGGGGGAGTTCCTCTCCCCACAGCTCGTCGATGAGATCGTGCCGTGAGACCGGCCGGTTGGGCGTCAGGGCGAGTGCGGCCACGATGGCCCGTAACTTCTCGCCGGGAATCCGGAAGGTGAGATGGCTGTCGGTGATTTCCAAAGATCCGAGCAGGCGAACTTTCAACGTGCTTCCCCCGTGCTTCGTGCTGGAATCCTGCGACTCCGCCGACGCCTTGAAGGGATCTTCCGGCAGCGCCGGTGGATGTTGATGATCTCCGCTTCGAAGAGCGGTGATCTTACCCCGTAACGAACATGGATGAAGAGTATTTGTCGCTTCTGACAGGGTCAACGCAATTGAAAGTCGAGTGACGCACTGTGAGGTGGCTCACGCCGGAACGCGCCCACCGCCCGGCGCGATTCAGCCGACCAGCCGCAGCGCGGTCTCCGACCGTCCCACGCTCACCGTCTGACCCCACGTCAACTCCAGTGCGTCCGACTCGATTCCGTCGCCGAAGGCGACCAGCCGGTCCGACTCGACGGTCAGACGCAGGCGCTCGGCGCTCTCAAGTACCCCTTCCACCAGGCTCGTTCCGGTCGTGGGCGAGGGCCAGGCCTCCCGTACGAACCAGATGAGCCGGGGGTCGGCCGGGCCAGGCAGGGCGAGGGCGCTGCCGCGCTGCTGCCAGAGCGAGCGCAGCCAGCCCGTGGACCCGGTCCCGGTGCCCACCAGCAGGCCGGAGGAGGCCTGCGGCTCCGGGACGGCGGCCGGGTCGTCCGGGCCCAGGCGGTAGCGGGCGGTCTGGTGGCCCGGCGGCCCCAGATAGATCTCGTTCAGCGCGAGCAGCCGCTGGGTGTCGTCCGCGACCGCCTCCACCATGGTGAGCTCGTCGGCGCGGGTCGTGGCGGCGCTCGGCAGCAACTTTCCGGCGTCGGACGGGCGGTGGCGCACCAGGACGCCCGGGTTGCGACCCGGGTCGGTGTCGATGCCGACCACCGGCTGGCCCGAGAGGTACTTGGCCGCGTTGGCGACCAGTCCGTCCTGCCCGACCACCACGACCACGTCCTCCGGCGCGAACAGGAACCGGTCCAGATCGGCGCGCTCCACCCGCGACTGGCGCCACTGGAGCGGCACGGCCGCCGCCACCTCGGCGAGCGCCCGCCGGGTGCGGTGGTGGCGCTCCGCCACCTCGTCGAGGTCGCGCCCGCGCGAGGCGAGGAAGAACGCGGCCTGGCCGTGGGTGCCGTGCCGGGCCAGCAACTCCTCGTACTCCGTGGTGCGGTGGACGAGCACCGCGCGCTGCGCGAGGCTCACCGGTCCTCCCCGCCCGGGCGGGCCAGCTTGGCGAGCAGCCCGGTGAGGACGTCGGGGGAGAGGGTGAGGCTGTCGATCCGGGGCAGGTTCTCGGCCAGCCGGGTCGCGGTGAGGGCGTGGAGCGTCGCCGTGTCGGCCTCGCCGTGCACGCCCAGCCAGGCGGCCTGCGCCTGGGCGCGGGCCTCGCCGGTCGTGCGGGCCGCCTCGGCCTCGGCCCGGGCGAGCCGGACCGTACGGGCGGCCTCGGCCTCGGCGCGCACGCCGTCGGCGGCCGCGTTCTCCTCGGCCTCGCGGCGGGCGTTGGTGCCGCGCTGCTCGACCAACTGCTCCTCCCTGCGGGCAAGTTCGATCTTGCTGGCGAGTTCGTTCTCGGCGATGGCGCGCTCGCGCTCGACGGCCACGGCCCGGCGCTCGTACGTCGCCCGGTCGGCCTCCTGCTGGATCTGCTCGCGGGCCGGGGTGCGCAGCGCCCGCTCGACCTCCGGCTCCGGGCGGATGGCGACCACCCGTACCGCCACCACCTCCAGACCGGTGGCGGGCAGCCGGGGCTCGGCCGCGAGGCCGTCCGAGATCCGCTGGCGCACCGAGGCCACCCCGTCGACGAGGGCCGCCGCGAGCGGGGTGCGGGCGAGCACGTCGAGCGCGTGCTGCTGGGCTGTCTCGGTGAGCAGCGTGGCCAGTTGCTCCAGCGGGGCGCCGCGCCAGCCGCCGCTGTCCGGGTCGATCGAGAAGTCGAGCCGGGCGGCGGCGACGGCCGGGTCACTGATCCGGTACGTGACGGTGGCCTGCACGGTGACGTCCTGGAAGTCGGACGTCCGGGCGTGGAAGGCCATCGCCAACTCCCGGTCGTCGACGGGCACTTCGGAGAGCGCGGCGGTCAGTGGCCGGAACCAGAAGCTGAGTCCGGGCCCGTCGTGGACGAGCCGTCCGCGCCTGTGGTGGCGGATGTGGGCGGTGGGCGCGGAGCGCAGATGGCGCAGGCCCAGGCGGCGGTTGATGTCGGCCATGGTGGGACCCCCTTGTTTTCGTCATGACGACGATATTGGCTCTCCGGAATATCGTCAAGGTGACGAGATTGGGTGAGAGGGAGTCCCTGCGGGGGTGTGCGGGGTTCACGGCTTTACCCGTCCGGTATGCGCGAAGCCGTTGACATGTACCGGCCGCGTCATGAATCTTTATGCTCGAAACTCCACCGTTCCAAGCATGAACGCGCACGCACTGCACCCTCGTTGTTCGGAAGTGGCTCCGGAATCAGCTCCGGAAGCAGCTCGGTACGAACGGAGAACACTCCTTGCGGAACCTACGACACCGCCGGGGGAGAGTGGCCGCCGCCGTGCTCGCGGCAGCCGCGCTCACCCTCACCGCGCTCACGGTCCCGGCCGCCTCGGCGGCCGACGCCACCCCGCCCTCCGGCACCCTCGACGGCGCCTCCAAGTCCGTCACCTGGCAGAGCCCCGTCTACCCCAAGGGCACGGTCGGCTCGCCCGACAAGTGCGGCACCCCCGCCGAGGACCCGGGCAACGCCGTCTGCGCCCGCTTCGACCTGACGGTGAACCCGCCGGCCGGCGAGTGGGACGACAACCCCGAGGGCGGCGTCCCCGTCTCCATCCAGTGGGAGAAGCCCACCGACGACTTCGACCTCTACATCTACGACTCGGCGGGCAAGAAGGTCGCCGAGAGCGCCGGGACCGCCGACCCCGAGGCCACCGTCATCCCCAAGGCGTCGGGCACGTACCACGTGGTCGTCGTCCCGTACGACGTGCACGACAACTCCTTCACGGGCAAGGCCTATCTGCCCGAGGCGAGCGACGCCGGGAACCTCACCGGCTTCACCGGCGGACACGGCACGTACGAGATCGCGGCGGGCGCGCTCAAGGCCCGCGCCGAGTTCTTCGAGGACGACACCCTGCGCCTGCAGGCCTCACCCGACGGCGTCCTCGCGGACCCGCCGGGCAGCCGCATGATCCAGCACCAGCCCAAGCCGAGGCGGGCGACCAGCTCCTTCGACGCGGGCGCCTACTACGGGATCCGCGCCAAGGACACCGTCCTGCGCGTCTACAAGAAGCCGCTGCGGTTCGGGCTCTACAAGGCCGACAACCGCACCGCGATCTGGCAGGAGGCCGACCCGCTCCGCTGGACCACCGGCGGTCTGCGCCAGAGCCTGACGCGCGGCGCCACCGAGCAGTTCTTCGGCGGCGGCGAGCAGAACGGCAGCTTCTCCCACCGCGACCAGGTCATGAACGTCGGCAACAACACCAACTGGAACGAGGGCGGCTACAACAACTCCCAGCCGTTCTACATCTCCTCGGCCGGCTACGGCGTCTTCCGGAACACCTTCGCGCCGGGCGTCTACGACTTCGGCCCCCACGTCCGCACCGGCCAGCAGGAACGGCGCCTGGACGCCTACTACTTCACCGGTGACGTGAAGTCCGTGATCGGCAAGTACACCTCGCTGGTGGGCAAGCCGTTCATGCCGCCGGTGTACGGGCTCGAACCCGGCGACTCCGACTGCTATCTGCACAACGCCAACCGGGGCGAGCGGCACACCCTGGACGCGCTCAAGGTGGCCGACGGCTATGTGCAGAACCAGATGCCGCTCGGCTGGATGCTCGTCAACGACGGCTACGGCTGCGGCTACGAGAACCTCGCCGAGACCGGCCAGGGCCTCCAGGCGCGCAACGCCCAGCTGGGCCTGTGGACCCAGGACGGCCTCGACAAGCTCGCCGAGCAGGTCAAGGCGGGCCAGCGGGTCGCCAAGCTCGACGTCGCCTGGGTCGGCAACGGCTACGGCTTCGCCCTGAACGCCTGCGACCAGGCGAAGGCCGGCATCGAGGACAACAGCGATGCCCGCGGCTTCGTCTGGCTGCCGGTCTCCTGGGCGGGCGCCCAGCGCTGCGGCGTCCTGTGGAGCGGCGACCAGAAGCTGAGCTGGGACTACATCCGCTGGCAGATCCCCACCTACGCGGGCGCCACCCTCTCCGGCATCGCGTACAACACCGGTGACGTCGGCAGCATCTACACCCACGACCCGAAGATGTACGCCCGCGACCTCCAGTGGAAGGCGTTCCTGCCCGCCATCATGACCATGGACGGCTGGTCGAGCGACCTCACCACGCACAAGCCGCACGACCAGCAGCCGTGGCTGGACGGCGAGCCGTACACCTCGATCAACCGCAAGTACCTCCAGCTCAAGGAGCGGCTCATCCCGTACATGTACGGGCTCTCCAAGGACGCCACGAAGACCGGCGTCGGCGCGGTCCGGCCGCTCTCCCTGGAGTACCCGGACGATCCCAACACGCTGGGGCCGAACGCCAAGTACGAGTTCCTGGCGGGCCCGGACTTCCTGGTCGCCCCGGTCTACAGCGACACGGAGGTACGCGACGGCATCTACCTGCCCAAGGGCACCTGGACGGACTACTGGACCGGGAAGACCTACCAGGGCCCGACCACCGTCAACGGCTACAAGGCCCCGCTCGACACCCTTCCCCTGTTCGTCAAGGGCGGCTCGATCGTGCCGATGTGGCCCAAGGGCACGCTGTCCTGGCAGACCCGGGACAAGGGCGAGCTGGACTACGACATCTACCCGCAGGCCGGCAGGTCCGCGTACACGCTGTACGAGGACGACGGGGTGACCCGGCAGTTCGCGCAGGGCTCCTCGGCCACGCAGAAGGTCCAGGTGCGCTCGGCGGGCCACGGCTCGGTCATCGAGGTCGGCCCCAGCGTGGGCTCCTACGCGGGCAAGCCGTCGGCGCGCGCGTACCGCTTCACCGTCCACGCGAAGTCGGCGCCGGGCGCGGTGACCGCGAGCGGCGAGCGACTGCACCGCTACGGCTCCGCGCAGGAACTCGCGGCGGCGGGGTCGGGCTGGTTCTACGACGCCAAGGCGGGGGTGACGGAGGTGAAGACCGCCTCGGTCCCGACCGCGCACGGCTTCACGGTCACGCTCGGCTGACCCGACGGGCAACCTGACGGGCATACGGAAGGGGCCGCACCGGACATCCCCGGTGCGGCCCCTTTGCCGTCAGCGCGTTGCCGGCCGGGGTGCGTACGTACGGTGCTCAGACCGGCACGCGGGCCGGTTCCGGGGTGCGCGGGGCCGGGGCCGGAACCGAGACCGGGGCGGGTACCGGTTCCTGTACCGGTTCGGCGCCGGTCAGCATGATCACACCGCGCGCGGCGACGGCCGCCGCCGCTGCCGCCGTGAGCCAGCCGAGCGGCCCGCCGTGGAAGCGCTCGCCGAGCAGGGCCACGCCGATCACGGCGGCCGCCGCCGGGTTGGCGAGGTTCACCACGGCCAGCGGCGCCGCGAGCCCGCCCCGGAACGCGCTCTGCGAGAGCAGCAGCCCGCCCACCGCGAACGCCGCCACCAGCACGGCGAGCAGGGTCGTCTGCCACCAGGCCATCGGCCCGCCCGGCAACTCCCGGGCGAGCGAGGCGGTGACGGTCTGGGTGAGCGCGGAGGCCACGCCCGAGGCGACGCCGGACGCGGTGGCGTGGCCGAGCCCGACGCGGCCCGCGCCCGATCCGGCGCGGGAGGCGACCGCGATCAGGAGCGCGGTGGCCGCCGCGACGGCGAGCCCCTCACGCAGGCTGAGCGCGTCACCGGGCGTCGCGGGCCCGGTCACCGCGATCAGTCCGGACAGCCCCGCCAACGTCCAGGCGGCGCCGCGCCATTCGCGGCGCGTGACCCGGCGCCGCTGGTAGTACGCGCCGATCGGCAGCGCCGCGACCAGCGTGAGCGCGCCCAGCGGCTGGACCAGGGTGAGCGGGCCGTAGTGCAGCGCGGCGACGTGCATCAGCGCGCCCGCCGCGTTGAGCCCGACGGCCCACCACCACTGGGGCCGGGCGAGCAGGGCGGCGAGTCCGCCGCCCCCGTTCGCGGAGGCCAGCCGGGACTGGGCGACGGCCGCGAGGGCGTAGCCGGCGGCCGAGGCCAGCGAGAGCAGGATGGCGAGAACCGCGGACTCGTTCATCGCAGCAGCTCCGCGAGCCGGGGAGCGTCGGCGGAATCGGCGGCGGGACCGGCGCTACGGGGAACGCCCGTGCGCCCGGAGATCAGGGCAGAATCCGGGGCACGGGCGGGTTCGGGGGCCACGGCGCGCGTCTCGTGGCCGTTCACCAGCTGCCTGCCGAACTTGTACACGACGAAGAGCGCGGTCACGAGCAGCAGCTCGCGCACCAGGGGCGGCCGGGAGGTACCGGTCGTCTCCGGTCCGGTGGGACGCCTGGTCCCTGGACGTATACCGGCAGCCATTCTCCGGCCCCTCTGAGCAAGAAATCGAGTAGAAGATCGAGCGGAAATCGACAAGCGAACGTAGGGAAGGCTAGATCGGATTTTATCGAGACGCAAACGTCTCGATACGTTTGCGTCTCGGGTGAGCGGGGCCTACTCTCGTACGTGCAGGAGCACTGCCCCACGCACCGGAGGGACACGATGTCCACGCAGGCCGCGACGGCCGCCGCACGCCGCAGCAAGATCAGCCCCGAGCGGGAGCTGGAGCTGTACGAGGCGGTGCTCGACCTGCTGCGCGAGGGCGGCTACGACGCTGTGACCATGGAGGGCGTCGCCGCGCGCACCAAGTGCGGCAAGGCCACGCTCTACCGTCAGTGGAAGTCCAAGCCGGTCCTGGTCACAGCGGCGCTCGACCGGTGCGGCTGCCAGTTCTTCATCGGGATCGACACGGGCACGCTCGCGGGCGACCTGCGCGAGGCGGCGCAGGCCGCGTCCCGCAACAAGGGTCGCGACACCGAGCTGATGGAGGCCGTCGGCCAGGCCTATGTGATGCACCCCGACCTGCGCGAGGCGCTGCGCGAGACCGTCCTGAACCCGGAGATCGCCGCGCTCGACGCGATGCTGCGGCGCGGGGTCGAGCGCGGCGAGGTGGACGCCGGGAACCGCGCCATCGACTTCGTCGCCCCCGCCTTCATGGGCGTCCTGCGCGTCGAGCGGCTCTTCGAGGACCGGTTCGCGGACGCGGACGCCCTGCCGGACTTCCTGGAAGCGGTGATCCTTCCGGCGCTGGGACTGTCCTGACGCCCAGTCAGTTGCCGTACCTCGTACGGGAGTTCACGCCGCCCGGCGCCGTATCCCTTACGGAAGTCACACCGCGAGCACCGTCACGCCCGCGTCGGTGAACCGGGCGAGCGTCTCCTCGGAGGCAGCGGTGTCCGTCACCAGCGTGCCGACCTGATCGGTCGCGCAGATCCGCGCGAAGGTCCGCTTGCCCAGCTTGGTGGAGTCTGCGGCGACCACCACCCGCTCGGCCCGCTCGCACAGCAGCCGGTTGATCCCGGCCTCGTCCTCGTCGTGCGCGGAGGCGCCGTGGGTGACGTCGAAGGCGCCGACGCCCAGCACGGCAACGTCCATGGTGATCTGGTTGAGCACGCCCCCGGCCAGCGGGCCGGTGAGCTCGTACGACTGGGGCCTGGCCACCCCGCCGGTCACCACGATCTTGAACTGGGGCCGTACGGCCAGCTCGTTGGCGATGTTCAGCGCGTTCGTCACGATCGTCAACGCCGGTGAGCCGGAAGCGAGTTCGGGCCGTACGGCAAGGGCGCGCGCCACCTCCGTGGTCGTGGTGCCGCCGGTGAGCCCCACCGCCTCGCCGGGCGCGATCAGATCCGCCACGGCCTTCGCGATGCGCTGCTTCTCCGAGGCCTGCCGGGCCGTCTTGTAGCGCAGCGGAAGCTCGTACGAGACCCCGTGCACCACCGCGCCGCCCCGGGTGCGGACCAGCATCTGCTGCTCGGCGAGCTGGTCGAAGTCGCGGCGGATGGTCGCGGCCGACACGCCGAGCGCCGTCCCCGCCTCCTCGACGTCGAGGCGGCCCTGCTCCACGAGCAGTTCAAGGAGCGCCTGCCAGCGGGCGTCGCGCGACATCCGGACCCTCTTCTCTCCCGTGCTCTCACGCACATTTCACCGTCGTCACCGTCGGTGATGACTTTAACCCACCCCGATATGCTTGATTGTGCTCGAAAGCTAGCTATATTTTGCACAAACACGCATCACGCCTACGTGTCACGCCTACGCATCACGCACACGCATCCAGATCGCGGATCCGGACGACGGATCCGGAGTGAGGGGGAGCCCGGCATGAGCCATGTCGAGAACGAACTCAGCAGCCAGCCCGAGTGCTGGAAGCGCGCCGCCGAGCTGGCGGCGCACCACAAGGACGCCCTGCCCGCGCCGGGCGAGCGGGTCGCGATCGTCGGCTGCGGCACCTCGCTGTTCATGGCCCAGGCCGCCGCCGCACTGCGCGAGAGCGCGGGCCAGGGTGAGACCGACGCCTTCGCCGCGTCCGAGTACCCGACCGGCCGCTCCTACGACCGGGTCGTCGCCCTCACCCGCTCCGGCACCACCACGGAGGTCCTCGAACTCCTCGCGACGGTGCGCGGCGGGGCCCGCACCACCGCGGTCACCGCCGACCCCGAGACCCCGGTGATGCGGGCCGCCGACGACGTGGTCGTGCTGGAGTTCGCGGACGAGGAGTCGGTGGTCCAGACCCGCTTCGCCACCACCGCGCTCACCTTGCTCCGCGCCCACCTCGGCCTCCACACCGAGCAGGCCGTCGCCGACGCGCGCACCGCGCTGGCCGAACCGCTGCCCGAAGGGCTCGTCGAGCGCACCCAGTTCACGTTCCTGGGCCGCGGCTGGACCGTGGGGCTCGCTCAGGAGGCCGCGCTGAAGATGCGCGAGGCGTCGCTGTCCTGGACCGAGGCCTACCCCGCCATGGAGTATCGCCACGGCCCGATCAGCATCTCCACCGGCACCACCGCGACCTGGATGTTCGGCGAGGCCCCGGACGGGCTCGCCGAACAGGTGCGGGCCACCGGGGCCCAGTGGGTGGCCGGGCACCTGGACCCGCTGGCCGAGCTCGTACGGGCCCAGCGCCTCGCCGTCGCCGTCGCGGCCGCCCGGGGCCTGGACCCGGACCGCCCGCGCCACCTCACCCGCTCGGTGATCCTCGACGGCCAGTCGTAGGGGCACGGGGTCGTGACACGTGCGGCTCCGCCGCGACGGGGGTCCCCCCTGTTCGAGCGAAGCCGAGAACTCGGGGGGAGCGACCAGCCACCCACAACCCTCAGCCGACAGACCGTACGAAGAAGGACCCCGGATGCCACTCGCTCAGACCGCCACCCTGGTGACCAACGCTGCGGCCAAGCGCAGCGCGGTCGCCGCCTTCAACATCATCACGCTGGAGCACGCCGAGGCCGTCATCGCCGGCGCCGAGGCCGCGCACTCGCCGGTCGTCCTGCAGATCAGCGAGAACGCGGTGAGGTTCCGCTACGGCCGGGTGCTGCCGCTCGCCCGGGCCGCCGTCGCCGCCGCCGAAGCCGCCGCCGTACCCGTGGCGCTCCACCTCGACCACGTCAAGCGCGACGACCTGCTGCGGCAGGCGGCCGACGCCGGATTCAGCTCGGTGATGTACGACGGCGGCCATCTGCCGTACGACCAGAACCTCGCGGCGACGCGGGCCGCCGCTGATTGGGCGCACACCCAAGGCCTGTGGATCGAGGCCGAGTTGGGCGAGGTGGGCGGCAAGAACGGCGAGCCGCCGCTGGACGCGCACGCGCCCGGCGCCCGGACCGATCCCGAGGAGGCGCGCGTCTTCGTGGCCGAGTCGGGGGTCGACGCGCTCGCCGTCGCCATCGGCAACACACACGCGATGACCACCCGCACGGCCGCGCTCGACCACGGTCTGCTCGCCCGTCTCGACGCGGCGCTGCACGTCCCGCTGGTGCTCCACGGCTCCTCCGGCGTCCCCGACGACGAGCTCACGGCGGCGGTCGCCGGCGGGATGGCGAAGATCAATATCGGCACGGCGCTGAACATCGCCATGACCGACGCGATCCGCGCGTACCTCGCCGCCCACCCGGAGGCGGTGGACGCCCGCAGCTATCTGACGGTCGGGCGTCAGGCGATGGTGCAGGCGGTCACCCGCCTCATCGGGGTGCTGACCACCGAAGCCTGACGCGCACGACGCAGCCGCCGGGCCCCCTTCCCCGGGCCCGGCGGCCGTACGGCGCGCGCGGGGCGGCCGGGCCGGGCGCACCGAACCGGAAGACAGGCCGCCCCGGCGCTCGTGGACCCCCACCCGGCCGGGCACTTCCGGCCCTACCGGTGCTCTTCCGCCACGGGGCCGCTTCGTACACGATGAGCCTGTGGACAGGCATGAGCACGCACGGCTCGACGCGCTCCAGCGCGACCCCTATCCGCACTACGCGCGCGCCCGCCGCGCCGAGGGTCTGACCTTCGTCCCCGAGCTGGACGCCTGGCTGGTCGCGCGCGACGCCGACGTACGGGAAGTGCTGCGCCGGCCCGAGGCGTTCTCCTCGGCGAACGCGCTGCGGCCGGACGTCATCCCGGGCCCGGCGGTCCTCGCCGAGCTCGGCAGCGGCTTCGGCGGCCGCCCGGTCGTGGTCACTTCCGACGGCCCCCAGCACCAGCGGCTGCGCGCCCCCATCGTCCACGGCCTCTCGTCGGCCCGGGTGACCGCCGTACTCCCGTACGCCACCGAGCGCGCGACCGCCCTGGTGGAGTCCTTCGCGGGGCGGGGGCGGGCGGAGCTGATGGGGGAGTACGCGATGCTGCTGCCCGGGGACGTCGTCGGGCGGCTGATCGGCCTGGACCCGGTGGACGTGCCGGTGGCGGTACGCGGCGGACACCGGGCGGAGCAACTGCTGTTCCGGCCGATGGAGGAGGCCGAGCAGATCGCGGCGGCGCGGGACGTCGTGACGATGCAGCAGCTGCTCGACACGTATCTGCGGGCGAGACGGGCCCGGCCGCGCGACGACCTGTGCACGGGCCTGCTCACGGCGCTCGCGCCGGGCACCGGGGAGCTGACCCTGGAGGAGCGCCACGAGCTGGTGGCCCACCTCCAGAACTTCCTCCTGGCGGGCCATCTGACGACGACGGCGCAGATCGGCACGACGGTCCTGCATCTCCTGCGCCACCGCGCGCAGTGGGAACTCCTCTGTGAAAAGCCGGAGTTGATCCCCGCCGCGATCGAGGAGGCGGTACGTTACGACACGGCGCTGCAGGGTTTCCGGCGCATCACGACGCGTCCGGTGCTGCTGTCCGGGACCGAACTTCCGACGGGGGCCGCCGTCTTCGTGGCGTTCGGCTCGGCCAACCGCGATGCGCGCCGCCACGAACGCCCCGACGTCTTCGACATCACGCGCCCGCCGTCCCGCCATCTGTCGTTCGGCCACGGCGCCCACAGCTGCCCCGGCGCGCACCTGGCCAGAGAACAACTCCGCCTGACGATCCACCTCCTGACCACCCACTTCCCGACCCTCCGCCTGGCGGCCCCGGACGCCCCGGTCCCGATGCGTCCGACGCTGATCCATCGGGCGCCGGAGGGGGTGGAGGTGGTGTGGTGAGGAGGGCTGCGAGGCGCTGCGCTGTGCCGGCGGACGGGTGGGGATTGACCTGGCGGTCGTCAGGCGCGGGCCGGTCGCGCAGTTCCCCGCGCCCTTAAAGACCTGGCCGTCGGTCAGGCGCGGGCCGGTGGGGGCTGGTCGCGCCCGCGTGGCGGAGCCGCATATGTCACAGCCCCGCGCCCCTAAAGGCCTGGCCGTCGGTCAGGTGCGGGCCGGTGGGGGCTGGTCGCGCCCGCGTGGCGGAGTCACATATGTCACAGCCCCGCGCCCCTAAAGGCTTGGCCGTGGGTCGTCTGCGGGTCCGTTTGGGCTGGTCGCGCCCGCGTGGCGGAGCCGCATATGTCACAGCCGCGCGCCCCTAAAGGTGCGGGGTGCAGCGGCCGCAACCCCCTAAGGGGCGCGGGGAACTGCGCGACCAGCCACATGCGGCCCGCAGACAAACAGGGGTCCGGGGCGCAGCCCCCGGTAGCCGGCCTGCCCCGCACGCGGGGTCCGGGGCGCAGCCCCCGGCGGCCCGCCCGCCCCGCACGGGGGGACCTCAGCCCACCCCCACCCCCGGAGGGTTAAGGGAACGGGCGGGGTGGGGGAGGCAACTATCCTCAGCCACATGCACGCCCTCATCCTCGCCGGCACCACCGAGGCCCGAGCCCTGGCCACCGCGCTCACCGCGACCGGCATGCGCGTGACCACATCCCTCGCCGGCCGCGTGCGCGAGCCCAAGCCCCTCCCGGGCGACCTCCGCACCGGAGGCTTCGGCGGCCCCGACGGCCTGGCCCGCTGGATGCGCGAGCACCACGTCACCGCACTGCTCGACGCCACCCACCCCTTCGCCACCCGCATCAGCGAGAACGCCGCCGAGGCCGCCCGCCGCACCGGCATCCAGCTCATCGCCCTGCGGCGCCCCGGCTGGACCCCCATCCCCGGCGACCGCTGGCACAGCGTGCGCACCCTCGACGAAGCCGCCGCCCTGCTGCCCACCCTCGGCCGCCGCGTCTTCCTCACCACCGGCCGCCTGGGTCTGCACGCCTTCGTCCCGCAGGGCGAGGCCCACGACCTCTGGTTCCTCATACGCTCGGTGGAGGAGCCCGACCCCCCGACCCCGCACGCCTGTCAAGTCCTCCTCGACAGAGGCCCGTTCACCATCGACGGCGAGCGCGCACTCCTGCGCGAGCACCGCATCGACGTGCTCGTCACCAAGGACAGCGGCGGCCCCGCCACCGCCGCCAAGCTCACCGCCGCCCGCGAGCTCGGGCTGCCGGTCGTGGTGGTGCGGCGGCCCGACCCGCCCGCCGGGGTGCGTACCGCCCCCGACGTGGACACCGTGCTCGCGCTGCTCAGCCCCGCCGCAGCAGATACGTATCCATGATCCACCCCTTGCGCTCCCGCGCCCGCGCCCGGAGTTCCTCGATGCGGTCGGAGACGTCCGACAGCCGCCCCTGCACCAGGATCTCGTCCGGCGTGCCGACGTACGCGCCCCAGTAGATGTACAGGTCCTGGTCGAGGTGGCGCGTGAAGGCCTGGCGCGCGTCCAGCATCACCACCACGTCGTCGACGTCCTCGGGCCAGCCCTCCGCGAGCCGCCGTCCCGTGGTGATCTGCACGGGCCGGGCCACCCGGTTCAGGCCCGTCCGGTGCCTGGCGAGCAGCGCCGAGACGCTGCTGATGCCCGGCACCACCTCGTAGGCGAACTCCACCGAGCCCCGCTCCAGGATCTCCTCCAGGATGCCGAGCGTGGAGTCGTACAGCGACGGATCGCCCCACACCAGGAACGCCCCGCACTCGTCCTCGGCCAGATCCTCCACGATGAACCGCTCGTAGAGGTCGGCCCGGCGGCGCCGCCAGTCGTCGACGGCCGGTGAGTAGTCCGATGTCTTGCGGTCGCGCTCGGGGTCGCGCGCCTCGACGAGCCGGTACGGGCGGCCCGTCACATGCGCGTCGAGAATGTCCCTGCGCAGCCGGGTCAGATCGGACTTCTCCTCGCCCTTCTCCATGATGAAGAAGGCATCCGCCTTGTTCAGCGCCTTGACGGCCTGGAGCGTCAGATGGTCGGGGTCGCCCGCCCCGATGCCGATCACATAGATCTTTCTCACGGCCCCGAGTCTGCCGCATCCCTGCGACGGCGCGAACAGCGAGGCCTACCGGCGCCGGGAACCACCGCCTATCCTCCGACCATGCGTGTCGCACTCTTCGTCACCTGCGTCAACGACGCGGTGTACCCGGCCACGGGCATCGCGACGGTGAGACTCCTCGAACGCCTCGGCGTCGAGGTCGACTTCCCGCCTGGTCAGACGTGCTGCGGACAGGCCCAGTTCAACACCGGCTACCGCCGCGAGACCGAGCCGCTGGTGCGCCGGATGGGAACCGTGTTCGAGGGGTACGACCACGTGGTCACCCCGTCGGGCTCCTGCGCGGCGATGGTCCGCGACAACTACCCCCGCATCGCCCGCAAGGCGGCGGCCGAGGGCCGGGGCAGCGAGCTCGGCGGGATCGCGAGATCGCTCGTCCCGCGCGTGTACGAGCTGTCGGAGTTCCTCGTCGACGTGCTCGGCGTCACGGACGTCGGCGCGTACTTCCCGCACACCGTCACCTATCACCCCTCCTGTCACGGTCTGCGCATGCTGGGTCTGGGGGAGCGGCCGCGCCGGCTCCTGGAGGCCGTCAAGGGCCTGGAGCTGCGCGAACTGCCCGGCGCCGAGGAGTGCTGCGGCTTCGGCGGCACCTTCGCCCTCAAGAACCCGGACGTGTCGGCGGCGATGGGCACCGACAAGGTGAACAGCGCGCTCACCACCGGCGCCGAGGTGCTCTGCGGTGCCGACAGCTCCTGTCTGATGCACCTCGGCGGTATCCTGCGCCGCCGGGGCGACTCCCTGCGCGCCCTGCACCTCGCCGAGATCCTGGCCAGTACGGAAGCGGAGCCCTACGTATGAGTGCCACCTTCGTCGGTATGCCGTCCTTCCCGGTGGCGGCCAAGGGCGCCGTCCACGACGCGACCCTGCGCGCCAACCTCCGGCACGCCACCCACACCATCCGCGACAAACGCGCCAAAGCGGTCGCCGAGCTCTCCGACTGGCAACAGCTGCGCGAGGCGGGCCGACAGATCAAGGACCACACCCTGCGCCATCTCGACCGGTATCTGATGCAGTTGGAGGAGTCCGTCGTACGGGCCGGGGGCACCGTCCACTGGGCCGCCGACGCCGACGAGGCCAACCGCATCGTCGCGGACCTGGTCAAGGCCACCGGCGAACGCGAGGTCGTCAAGGTCAAGTCGATGGCCACACAGGAGATCGGCCTCAACGAGGCGCTCGCCGCCGAGGGCATCTCCGCGTACGAGACCGACCTCGCCGAACTGATCGTGCAGCTCGGCCACGACCGTCCGTCCCACATCCTGGTCCCCGCGATCCACCGCAACCGGGGTGAGATCCGGGACATCTTCCGTGAGGAGATGGGGAGATGGGGCCGCCCTGCTCCGGGCGGCCTGACAGACAGCCCGGCCGAGCTGGCCGAGGCGGCGCGGCTGCACCTGCGGGAGAAGTTCCTGCGCGCCAAGGTCGGCGTCTCCGGCGCGAACTTCATGGTCGCCGAGACCGGCACCCTCGTCGTCCTGGAGTCCGAGGGCAACGGCCGGATGTGCCTGACCCTCCCCGAGACGCTGATCTCCGTCGTCGGCATCGAGAAGGTGATCCCCACCTGGCGGGACCTGGAGGTCTTCCTGCAGACCCTGCCGCGCTCCTCCACGGCCGAGCGGATGAACCCGTACACCACCATGTGGACGGGCACCGCGGACGGCGACGGACCCTCGGCCTTCCACCTTGTCCTGCTCGACAACGGCCGCACCGACACGCTCGCCGACGAGGTGGGCCGCCAGGCGCTGCGCTGCATCCGCTGCTCGGCCTGCCTCAACGTCTGCCCGGTGTACGAACGGGCCGGCGGCCATGCGTACGGCTCGGTCTACCCCGGCCCCATCGGCGCCATCCTCAGCCCCCAACTGCGGGGCACCACCAGCGAGATCGACGCCTCGCTGCCATACGCCTCGTCGCTCTGCGGGGCGTGTTACGAGGTGTGCCCGGTCGCGATCGACATCCCCGAGGTGCTGGTCCATCTGCGCGAGCGCGTGGCGGACCGGGGCGGCAAGGGGCACCGCCTGGAGAAGGCGGCGATGAAGGCGGCGAGTTGGGCGATGGACCGGCCGGGAGTGATGGCGGCGGCCGAACGCGCGGCGACCCGGACGCGCCGACTGCACCCGAAGAAGGTGCCGGGCGCCGGAGCCTGGACGGACAGCCGCGCGCTGCCGGAGCTGCCGCAGGAGTCGTTCCGCGACTGGTGGAAGGGGCGGGGCCGATGACGGACGCCGTTTCGCGTACGGACGACGCCACGGGCCGAAGCTCCCGCGAGCGCATCCTGGCCCGCGTCCGCACGGCCGTGGCCGACGCCCGCGAGGCCCCCGAGGTCAGCCGCGACTACCTGAGCGTCCACATCCCGGAGGACCCCGCCGCCGTACTCGACCTGCTGCACGAGAACCTCGCCGAGTACCGCGCGATCGTGCACCGCACGGACGCCGAAGGGCTGCCGGCGCTGCTGGCGCGGCTGCTCGCCGAGCGCGGCTCGGCCACGGTGCTGGTCCCGCCCGGGCTGCCCGCCGAGTGGCTGGGCGAGGCCGGTCCCGTACGCGTGCGGGACCGCGCGGAGTCCACCGCGGCCGAACTGGACGCCGTGGACAGCGTCGTCACCGGGTGCGCCCTCGCCATCGCCGAGACGGGCACGATCGTCCTGGACGGCGGCCCCGACCAGGGCCGACGCCGTATCACCCTCGTCCCCGACCACCACATCTGCGTGGTGCGGGCGCCGGAACAGGTCGTGGCGTCGGTGCCGCGCGCGATGGCGCGCCTGGACCCCACGCGCCCCCTGACCTGGATCTCGGGCCCGTCCGCGACGAGCGACATCGAGCTGGACCGGGTGGAGGGGGTGCACGGGCCCCGCACGCTGGAAGTGGTCCTGGTCAGCGGCTGAGCCGACGCGCTTCGGGTTGGTTTCCGGGACAGCGGGGGCCCTCGGAGTGGAACCAGAGGTCGCCGGCCCAATGGGCCTCCTCGGACGCCCGGGGTCTGGTTCAGCCCGTGAGCCTCGGGGCCTCGGCCCGCGCGTCCACCGGCCCCGGCAGCCGCTCCGCCAGCCCCCGCGCCCACGCCATCAGCCCGCCCAGGTCGATCCCGTACAGCGGAATCCCTACATACCGCCCCAAGGAGTCGGCGCCCCGCGCGAGCAGCGTGGCGCCGCCCTTCGCGTTGCCGCGCGCGGCGTGGGTGAGCCCGACGGAGAGCTGGGCGAGCCCCCGCCACAGCTCGCGCTCGCTCTCCGGCCCCGACTTCCACGCGTCCTCGAACACCTCGTGCGCGTGGAACGGCATCCCCGCGTCGAGCAGCCGCTGCGCCTCCCGCACGGTCTCGTCCGGGGAGCGCACCACGCCCTCCGGCTGCCGCTCCACTCCGGGTGCCCCGTACGGCAGCGGCCGCCCGAGCCCGTCCCTGGGCCGCGCGTTGCGCGCCCGTCCCTCGGCGTCCCGGTCCCGGCGCGAAGAAGTCTCCATGCGCCCATTGTCACCCGGCGCCACGCCCCGTACCGGATCACGGCCGTGAGTGAGGTATGGTTCTCATGCACGACCGGCCAGGGGAAACCCCAGGTCAGACGGGCACCGGGACGTGGCGCAGCTTGGTAGCGCACTTGACTGGGGGTCAAGGGGTCGCAGGTTCAAATCCTGTCGTCCCGACTCTGCTTCGCGCAGGTCGGAGGCCGTTCTCTCGCTGATGAGAGGGCGGCCTTTTGTGTGTCCGGGGCCATGATGGTCGCAGCGTGGTCGCGCGTCCGGTCTGGGGCTGGTCGGCCGTAGCGCTGAAGGCTGGTGGCGCGGGGAGCGGAGTCGGCGCACAGCCTCGCGGAGCCGGTGGAGGTCGTCGCCTGGTGGTCGCAGCCACGCCGGACGGTCCGTTTGGTTGCGGGCTTGCTCGGCTCCGGTGAGGGTGTGGTCGATGGTGTCGACGGCTTCGCGTGCTGCCTGTTGGGTGAGGTGGCTGTAGAGGTGACGTAGGCGTAGATGTGCCGGTGGGCGAGTTGGTCGAGCTTGAGGTTGCCGAAGGCCGGGATGAGGTCGTTGCGGACATAGTCGCGGTAGCGGGCCATGGTGGTGGGCTTCAGTACAAGGGCCTTCGCTTCGAGCCACGTGTTCAGGTAGGCGGCGACGGTCTGGTTCGGGTCGGCGTTGTATCCGCCGGCTTCGCCTTCGAGGAAGCGGCCCAGGGCCTGCTCGGCTGTGTCCTGGGTGGAGAATCCGCCCCCGGCGCACCGTGGTGCGGCGGTGGTCAGGGGTGGGGACGTCGACGGCGAAGCCCCACGTGCCGTGTTCGCTGTCGGCGACCAGGTGAGGACGACGAGCACCGAGCTGATGGCGATTTCTTCACGTTCGGCATCTTCAGCGTGTCGCTGGAAACCTGTCGTCGACGGCTGAAGATCCGCCCGTCGGCCGCCTGCTGACGGCGAAGCCGGACAGGGCGCCGTCGTGACCGACCATGGAGAAAGAGAGCCCACCCAGAACCAGACGTACTCACCGCGTGCCCTGCCGTGCTGCCTCTCACCAGGGTTGAATCCGGTTTCAGGGACAAGTCGCAACCGGAACCGCCGACGGCGGTCGCGGCACCGCCGAGTGCGTTCGATCGGACGGGCCGCGGTCAATGGGTGTGGCCGTGTGCGCCTGCGGCCGGCGTCCTCCAGTCGATGCCGTGTCGACGGGCCGCGGCGAGAGCTGTGGGCACGCCTTCCGCGTAGGGCTCGCCGTGGCCGGGGAGCAGCGTCGTGGCTGTGATTCCGGCCAGAGCGGTCAGGCTGTCCCATGCCTGTTCGGGGTCGTCGTTGAGGGTGCCGGGCATGATTCCCAGGCCACGTCGGCCGGTGACGACGTCGAGGGTCACCAGGGCGTCTCCCGTAATCAGGACGTCTCGGTCGGCGAGCAGCAGGCAGCTGCTCCCTGGAGTGTGGCCGGGAGTGTGGATCGCCCGAGGCGATCCCGGTACGTCGAGACGCTGCCCATCGGTGTAGCACTCGGCGTGCAGGATGGGCGGGACGGTAAACAGGCCCGCGCGTGCCCAGTTCAGGTTGAGTGCGAAGACGTGAGGCTTCCACAGGTTTCGCCGAATACGGCGGGGTGGTGTGTGGAGCCGGGCGCCTTTGGCCAGCGCCTCGTCGTCCGGGTGTATGGACACCGGCCGGCCGGTGGCGTCGGAGAGCCGGCGGACGATGCCCAGGTGATCGGCGTGTCCGTGGGTGAGCACGATGGCCCGAACGGCGTCCAGACCTTGCCCCCGCTTCGTCAGCCAGTCCATCAGCGCGGGCCAGTGGCTGGGCATACCGCCGTCCACTACGGTCAGGGCGCCCTCCTGCTCGATGACGTACCAGTTGACGTGGCCGTCTCCGAAACGGAACACCCCACGGGCAACCTCGATACCGGCCTGACGCAGTCTCTGCATCTGGAAGCACCTTTCCCCAGCGGCTTCCACGATGGAAGTAATGGGAGGCTAGCAGTTCACTTCCAACATGGAAGCCGCTAGGCTGAGGGCATGCGCTCGACCCTCGCCCTCGACAACTGTCCCGCCGCCCGAGCGCTGGACGTGGTCGGCGAACGATGGGCGCTCCTGGTGGTGCGTGAAGCCCTCGCCGGAGCCCGCCGGTTCGACGAATTCCGCGATCGGTTGCGGATGAGCGAGAACACGCTCGCCCGACGACTGACGGAGCTGACTGCCTCCGGCGTCCTCAGGCGCACGCAGTACAGCCTCAAACCCGCCCGCTTCGAGTACCTCCTCACTGAACAGGGATGCGCCTTGGTGCCGGTGCTCGCAGCCTTGGCCGCCTGGGGAAACGAGTGGACGGATCCCGATCCCGATCTGCCGAAGCCGCCCGCGCGACCGAGCTGGCTCGCCGAAGACGCCGAAGACGCCGAGGTGCCGCAGGCACCGCCGGGCGGAGGGCGTGATCGCCTCTCAAGCGTCCGACGACATCAGTTGTGACAGCCGCGACCCGGCCGTAACCCACCCGCCACCCTGCGTCCGAAGTGGCAGCGCGTGCCGACGTCGCCGGCAGGATGCACGACGACCGCGAAGCCGATGAGTTGACACGAAGGAGACGGTCACCACTGAGTCCGCTGTTCCTGCCCCAGACCCGCGCGCCCGGGTCAGCGAAGGCGGACCAGGGCAAGGCCGCCCGCCGCCCTGCGGCATTTCCGACGACATCGGGCGTGTGGAGAAATGGCAGCTCGCACCCGACATCGCGTCACAACAACACCCAACCCGCACGACCCTGTTCATGCCATGACGTTCATGCCATGACAGAAGCGTGATCGTTGCAGCGTGCCAGGTTGTCGTGCTCTGCCGCCAGGTCAGCCCGGGCTCGCGAGGGTGGAGATGAGGGCTGCGGCGGCTCTGTCGAAAGGCGCGATGCTGCCCGCGGCGCGACACAGGATGTGGGCGCCTTCGAGTGTGACGATCATGAGGGTGGCCAGATCGGCGGCCTGGGATGAGCTCATTCCGGCCTGAGTGAGTTTTCCGGTGAGCTCGCCGACCCAGCCGGTGAACGCTTCGGCTGCGACCGCATGCAGGCTGCTCTGGTCGGCAATGGCTGCACCGCCGTCGACGGTGACCGCCGCGATCGCGCAGCCGCCGCCCCCGGCGGACGCCTGCACCACGGGGCGGACGTTGCCGACGAACGCCTCCACGACTTCGCGGGGCGTGCGGGCCGGCAGTGCGTGCAGGTGACCGCGGACGTCCTCCGCGTTGCGGCGAGCGGCTTCAAGCGCGAGTTGGTGTTTGCCGCCCGGGAAATGGTGATAGATCGCCCCGCGCGCGGCACCGCTCTCGGTCAGGACGTCGGTGAAGGACATCGCGGCCAAGCCGCGGCGTTGCAGCAGTCCGATCGCTGCGCTGATCATGCGGGACTTCGTGTCCGCGGCCATCGCACCCCCTTGACTAGTACGGCCATCCTACTTCATGCTCCCCTTACTAGGACGCACGTACTAGTAGGTGGGCTGGACAGGCCCCGAAACCGGAGGTTCGTGATGGGCAAGACGTTTCTTTACACCGAGATCCAGGCGGCAGTGCCGTTCGAGCAGTTCGACTGGCACCAGGTCAACGCGGCCCTGAAGACTGCGCCGGGTCTGATCCGCAAGACGTGGCTGTCCGGGATCGGCACCCACACCGTCGGCGGTTTCTACGAGTTCGACAGCGCCGAGAATGCCCTGGCCTTCGCTCAGGGCCCCTTCGCCGAAGAGGCCCGCCGGGCCGGCGCCCCGGCCACGACGCGACTCTTCGACGGCGACATCGTCAAAGACGCCAGCATCGACCTGAACTCGCCCTACTACACCTGACACCGCAGGCCGCCGCGGAGTCAGCCCTGGACGCCGCCTCGCTCCCCTGTCGGGGCGAGGCGGCCTCAACGGAAAGTCATCTCGATGAACGTCACGCGGCACCCCGAGAACAGCGTGAGCTGGATCGACCTCGGCACCCCCGACATGGAGACGGCGACGGCGTTCTACACCACGCTGTTCGGTTGGGCCGTCGCCCGACCGGACTCCCATGGCTACAGGCTCTGCACACTGCGCGGACACCTCGTCGCCGCCCTGGGGCCGGCCGAGGACGCCGGCGCACCCTACTGGACGATCAACGTCACAGTGTCGGACATCCAAGCCACCGCCGGCCGCTTCACAGACCTGGGCGCCCAGATCATCGTGCCACCCACCCAGGTCGGGACGTTCGGCCACGCCGCCGTCACCCTCGACCCCGTCGGCGCACCCCTGTCACTCTGGCAGCCGGGCACCCATACCGGTATGCAGCTGACACACGAACCGGGCACCTTCGCCGGCATCAGCCTGCTCACCGACCACCCCGCGCATGCCGCCGCCTTCTACCGACCGGCTCTGCACTGGAACGTCGACCCCCAGCACACCGAGTTCCGGCTGCCGGACAACTCCATCGCCGCCACCGGCCCGCCGCCGGGGAAACCAACGGCACAACGATCACTCTGGCTGGTCAGTTTCGCCAGCAACAGACCCGATACCGACGCCAAGCAGGCCCTGCAGCTCGGCGCAACCGAAGTTCGCCAGGACTCCAACGGAGACGTGGTCCTACGCGATCCCACCGGCGCTCTGTTCGCCATCACCCAGCACACCCGATAGTGCCACTCCGCCCGAACGCATCGCCCCAGGCAATCGCGCGGGGGAGTGTCAGTTTCAGTCGTATGTCACCGTCTTTCCTCCGACCCAGCCATCTGGGGGTCAAGGGGTCGCAGGTTCACATCCTGTCGTCCCGACTTACGTGGACGCGAGTCTGAGGCCGTATCGGAAACCTCCGATACGGCCTCGAGTGTTTTCGGGGCCCGGCTCCGGCTTCTGCCTGTACGGCACGGCGGCCGACGGCGACGCGCTGCGGGCGCTCGTCGACGGATTGCGGGCACGGCCGGGAGACCACGCCGTACGGCGCTGAGCCGTACCGCCGGGAGCGACGGACGCGGGCTGTCCCCGGCTCAGCGGGGGGAGCTGATCTGGCCCAGGAACAGCCCGCGTGCTGCCGTCGACTACGGCGCCGACGCCGTGCCGGATCCCGGGCACGGTGATGACAACGTATCGCCGGGATCCGTGCGGGCCGATCCGGGATGCGTGGCCGTTTCGCGCAGCCTTGGGCGAGGGTGGGCCGGTCAGGGGGTTCCCAGGGTCTGGGAGGGGAGTTCGCCGAAGCGGGTGCGGTAGCTGTCCGCGAAGCGGCCCAGGTGGGTGAAGCCCCAGCGGTAGGCCGCCTCTCCGACGGTCAGTTGGGCGGGGTCGGCCTGGCGCAGCTCCGCGTGGACGCGGGTCATGCGGATGTCGCGCAGATACGCCATGGGGGACATGCCCACATGGCGGCGGAAGCCCTCCTGGAGCCAGCGGACGCCGACTTGGCCGATGCCGGCGAGCTCGGTGGTGGTGAACGGGCGCTCGGGATGGGCGTGTATCGCGTCCACGACCCGCTTGACCGGGCCGGGCAGCCCGGCCCTGACCGGCTTGTCGAGCTCCTCGCGGTAGCGGTGTCCGGTGGCCAGGAGCAGCCCCGTGAGCAGGGCGTCCTGGAGCTGGGCTGCCATCAGCGGCTGGGAGAGGGCCCCGTGCTCGTTGTCCATCTCCCGGACGGCCAGGGCGACCAGGCGCGCCCAGCTCAGGCCCGGCCCCTGGCTGATGTCGAGTTCGGGCGCCAGCCGCATCCCAGTGGGGACCGAGCGGTCCAGCAGGATCTCCAGACGGCCGAGCAGGTCCTGGGTGCAGATCTTGACGGCGAGGAGGCGGCAGTCCCGGTTCCACCGCTCCAGGGTCGGCTCGCCCACGGGGTGGAAGACGGCCGCGCGCCGGGCGTTCGCGGTGGCGGGCGTCCGCGTCCCCTGCCGCCAGACGAGCTCTCCCGAGAGGGGGATGTCGACGTGGTACGCCCCCAAGTCACCGAAGCGCAAGTGCACATCGGTGCCCCACCGCATGTCCCCCAGGGTCAGCGGCCCGAGCTGCACCACGTCGAAGGCGGCGTCGAGGCGGTGCTCGCGGTCCAGTACGGCGATGGAGTTGGCGTAGTACGTCTCACCGATCACCTGGCGCGCCTCGTCGAGGTCGCCGGTACGGAACGAGAGCCGGGACGCGGTCGGCGCACGCCGCGAGCCCGTGTGCGAAGTTGCCTGCATGGCCCACATCTTCCCGGTGGGCGGGCCCGGCCGTCACCCACCGTCCACGAACCGGTCCTGCAGAAATCCGGTGCGGCCCCTCTGTGTTTACCGTGAAAGGCGTTGAACGCGTCGTACTCTGAGGCGGTTATCGGCTATCGGGTTAATTCAGAACTCTCCCGGTCTACACATCACTACATATCTCTACACATCAAGAGTCCGCCGGACGACTGAGGGGAGAGGCGATGCGCGAGATCACCCGAAGGGGAGTGCTCGGGGCCGGACTTGGCGCCGTCGCGGCGGCCGGAGTCGCCGGCTGCGGTACGGAAGGCCGGCCGGGCACTTCTGGGCGACCGCATCCGCCGGGCAACGGGCCAGGTCATCCGGCGGCGCCTAATGCACCGGTAAAATCCCAGGTCAAACTGATCGGTGACGGTTCGACAGCCGATACCGGCCGTCAGCCGCACCAGCCCGCGAAGCCCCTGCCGCTCGAACCGGGCGAGACCCCGCCGCAGTTCGTGATCTTCTCCTGGGACGGCGCCGGAGAAGTCGGCAACGGGCTCTTCCCGCGTTTCCTGGAGCTCGCCCGCGATCACGGCGCGTCGATGACGTTCTTCCTCTCCGGGATCTATCTCCTGCCCGAATCGCGCAAGTCGCGGTACCGGCCGCCGAACAATCCGGTCGGCGCCTCCGACATCGGCTATCTGACCGACGCACATGTGCGCGAGACACTCAAATGCGTGAGCGAGGCGTGGTACGACGGCCACGAGATCGGGACGCATTTCAACGGGCACTTCTGCGGCGGCTCCGGGTCGGTGGCCAACTGGTCGCCCGGCCAGTGGCGCAGTGAGATTGAGCAGGCCGTCTCCTTCGTTACCGAGTGGCGGACCAACACCGGCTGGCACGACCTCGAACCGCTGCCCTTCGACTACCGCAAGGAGCTGACCGGCGGCCGGACGCCGTGTCTGCTCGGGCAGGACAACCTGCTGCCCACCGCCCGGCAGCTCGGCTGGCGTTACGACGCCTCCTCGCCCGGCGGGCGCCAGGTGTGGCCCGAGAAGCGCCAGGGCATCTGGGACCTGCCGCTCCAGGGCGTGCCCTTCCCGGGGCACTCCTTCGAGGTGCTGTCGATGGACTACAACATCCTCGCCAACCAGTCGAAGAACACCACCCGGGGCATGCCGTCGCGCTATCCCGACTGGCGGGAGCAGGCGACCCGGGCCTATCTCGCAGGGTTCCAGCGCGCGTACGAGACCAACCGGGCGCCGTTCTACATCGGCAACCACTTCGAGGTGTGGAACGGCGGCATCTACATGGACGCCGTCGAGGAGGCGCTCAAGGGGATGGCCGGGAAGAAGGACGTACGGCTGGTGTCCTTCCGCCAGTTCGTGGACTGGCTCGACGTCCAGGACCCCCGGGTGCTGGACAAGCTGCGTGCGCTGGGCGTCGGCCAGGCCCCGCCGGGCGGCTGGAACGCGTACTTCAAGACCGCGTGAACCCCCTTTCGGCGACCCGAACGAAAACACCCCGGGACGAACCCCCCGAATGACATCACCCCCGAACGAAGACGACTCCGAACCGAAACGACTCCGAACCGAAACGACCCCGAACGAAAACGAACCTGAACGAAAGGGACGCTGTCGTGCACGAGATGAGAGCCGAGCGGGACCCCGGCGGGGCCGGGGCGGCGGGCCGGGCCGCCCTGCTCTGGCACGTCATGAGCGCCGACGAGCCGAGGACGATGTGCGGCCGCACCCTCGGCCGCCCGGAGGCGGCGGTCCCGCCGGACCCGGACCTCTCCGACGCCGACCGCTACTGCGCGGCCTGTATGGCGGCCTGCTGAGCGTTACGGGAGAACATGGCCGCGCCCCGCGTGCCCGGCGCGCCCCCTCAGGCGCGGTGCACCGGCTCCTCCTGCCGTATCTCCGCCGGTACGTGCCGCGCCGTCACCAGCGTGCCGAGCGTCAGCCACACCGCCGCGAACAGCCAGCCCCCGAGCACGTCGGTCAGCCAGTGCACCCCGAGGTAGACGCGCGAGAGGCCGACCGCCGCGCCCCACAGCAGGATCAGCCCGGCGGCGAGGCGTGCGGAGGCCGAGCGGGAGTGCGCGGTCACGCCCCACACCAGGAGCCCGGCCGTCAGCGCCGCGGTGGTGGTGTGGCCGGAGGGGAAGGAGTGGCCGGAGGCGTGCGTGGCCCAGTCGGCCATCGCGGGGCGGGGCCGGGCGACGGCGGCCATCACTCCGTACCGCACGGCCTGGCCCAGGGCGAGGATCGCGAGCGCGCTGGCGGCCGCGCACAGGCGCTGGCGGGCGTCCCGGCCGGCCAGCAGCCCGGCGCCGACGGCGAGCAGGTAGGGGAGCGCCCCGGTGCCGGTGGCCGTGACCGCGCGGGCCACCGCCTGCGCCACCGGCGGCCGGTGGTCCAACGCCCAGGCGTGCGAGGCCCGGTCGCCGGGCAGCGGTGCCCCGTCCCGTACGGCGACAGCCACCGTGAGCAGGACGAACAGCAGCAGGCACACCGCGGCCCCGACGCGCCGGGCCCTCGTCATCGGGCGGCCACCAGCGGGCGCAGCCGGGTCTCGCCGAGCCGGTCCACCAGCGGCGCGGCCCGGCGCGCGAGCAGGGTGAGGACCAGCGCGGCCACCGCGCCCACGGCCAGGCCGGCCAGGACGTCGTGCGGATAGTGCGCGCCGATCCAGACCCGGGAGGCGGCCATCAGCAGCGCGGCGGGCACGGCGATCGCGCCGAGGAGCCGGTCGGCCAGCAGGAGGGCCACGGCGGCCGCGGCCGCGATCGCCGCGTGGTTGCTGGGGAAGGACCAGTCGCCCAGCGGCGGACAGGCCTCCACGGTCACCACGTGCAGGGTCCGGCAGGGCCGTTGTTCATGGACGCCCGACTTGAACAGGTCGTTGACGGCGAAGGCGGCGACCACGACGAGCGGCGCGGCCAGCGCCATGGCGAGCCGGGCGCCGCCCGCCGGCCGGGCCCGCCACCAGGCGAGGACCATCAGGACCGCGAAGAGCCCGAGGCCGTAGTCCGACCAGAGCCGGACGGCCGTGTCGACGGGGCCGGGCGTGTCCTGGGCGAGCTCGGTGACCCAGGTGTACCACCCGTTGTCGAAGTGCATCAGTGGGCGTCCTCGGTGGTGCGGGCGCGGCGGGCGCGCAGGATTTCCAGGGCGATCGGGAGCAGCGAGACGGCCACGACCAGCGCCACGAGCGGCAGCAGATAGCGGTCGACGTTCGGGATGGACGAGCCCAGCGCGTACCCGCCGAGGACCAGGCCGCACGTCCACACCGTGCCGCCGACGACCTGCCAGAGCGCGAAGACCCCGGCCGGGACGCCGAGCACGCCTGCGAGGGGGTTGAGCACGGTCCGGACGATCGGCACGAAGCGGGCCAGGACGATCGCCTTCGCGTGGCCGTACTTGGCGAGCAGCTCCTCCGCGCGGGCCGCGCCCTCGTGTAGCTTGCGGGACTTGGCGCGGGCCAGCAGCGCGCGGCCGCCGCGGCGGCCGATCCAGTACCCCACCTGAGCTCCGACGAGCGCGCCCGTCACCGAGGCGAGCAGGACCTGCGGCAGGGAGAGCGACACCGGCCCGTCGCCGCCCGGCACGCACAGCAGCCCGGCGGTGAACAGCAGTGAGTCGCCGGGCAGGAAGAAGCCGACGAGCAGTCCGGTCTCGGCGAACAGCACGACGGCGATGCCGATCGCGCCGAACGCCGAGAGCAGCGAGCCCGCGTCCAGCACGTTCACGGCCTGCGGTGAGGCGGCGAACAGGGGTACGGCCATGACGGTGGGCCCCTCCCATAATGGTCTGCGGGCCGCGAGCAGCGCCCAGCCCGACTGACTACAGTGATGTAGACGGTCTACAGAACTGTAGACGAAAGATCGAGGAGGATCGTTCCCATGGGCGTCGTGGACGGGTCCGGCCCCTTCGGCGGCCCTACGGGGGGCCGTACCGGCGGCGACGCGCGGCGGCCCGCCGGCGAGCTGGAGGCGGGCGTCCTCGCGGCGCTGTGGGCCGCCGAAGGCCCGCTCACGCCCGGCGAGGTCCAGGGCGCGCTCGGCGGCAGCCTGGCCCGCACCACGGTGACGACGATCCTCACCCGGCTCTACGAGAAGGGCGCCGTCACCCGGGGCCGCTCGGGCCGGGGCTTCGCCTACACCCCCACCGAGGACTCCCCGGGCCTCACGGCCCGCCGCATGCACACCGAACTCGCCAAGGAGGAGGACCGCTCCACGGTCCTCGCCCGCTTCGTCTCCCAGCTCAGCGACGAGGACGAGCGACTGCTGCGGACCCTGCTCGACGGGGAGGCGGGGGCGTCCGGCGAGGAGATATCCGACGACCGGGCCACCACGGGTTACGGCCAGGCTCCTTCGGGCCACGACCGGGCCACCACGGGCTACGGCCGCTACGGCCAGGTTCCCTCGGCCCCCGACGGGACCCCCTCGGCCTCCGACGGGGCCCCCTCGGCTCACGGCGGGGCCCCCTCCGCCCCCGACGGGGCCCCCTCGGCTCACGGCGGGGCCCCCGCGGCCCACGACCGGGCCCCCTCGCGCCGCGACCCGGCCGGGGGTGACCGGGGATGATCTTCGCGGTGTGGATTCCGCTGCTCGTGCCGTTCCTCGCCGTCCCGGCGGCGCGCCGGCTCGCCGACGCCCTGCCGCCCAGGCCCGCCGCCCGGCTGCTCACCGCTGTCTCGGTCGGCCTCGCCGTCTGCTCGGCGGCCGCCCTCGGACTGCTCGCCGCCGCGGGCGCCCTGCGGCTCCCGTTCGTCGCGGCCCTCGGCCATCTGGTGACCCCGCTCGACGAGGTGCCCGACGCCGTCGCCCTACCCGCCGCCTGCGTGGCCGCCGTCCTGCTCGCCCTCTGCGGCCTCGCGCTGATCCGTACCGCACGCCGCCAGATCGGCGAGGTGCGCGCCGCCCGCCGCCGCCTCGCGCCCTCCACCGGTGAGCTCGCGGTGGTGCGCGACCCCTGCCCGTACGCCTACGCGCTGCCCGGCCGCCCCGGCCGCATCGTCGTGACCACCGGCATGCTCCGCGCCCTCGACCCGGCCGAGCGCGAGGCGCTGTTCGCCCATGAGCGCGCCCATCTGCGCGGCCGCCACCACCTCTTCCTCGCCGCGGCCGAACTCGCCGCGCAGTTGCACCCCTCGCTCCGCTCGCTGCGCGCGCCCCTCGAGTACGCCCTGGAGCGCTGCGCCGACGAGGCCGCCGCCGGGGCCGTGGGCGACCGCGGGCTCGCCGCCCGCGCCATCGGCCGGGCCGCCCTCGCCGCCCGCTCGGCCCCCGGAACACGACCGCGTGCCGCCCTCGCGGCCGTCGCCGGGCCCGTGCCGCGCCGCGTCGCCGCGCTCCTGGACCGCCGTCCGGCCGCCGCCCCGCTCCGCTCGCGCGGCGCCCGGCTGATTGCGGCCGCGCTGGTCGCCTGCCTCTGCGCCTCCGCGGTCTCGGCGGTCGAGGCCGCCGCCGATCTGCACGGCGGCATCGAGACGGCCCAGGGCGAGGACTGAGCCTTCCCGCGCGTGGGGGAACCCGCGCGACGGCTGACCCGTACGGCCCAGCAACGCTGAGGCCCGGCCCCCGCCGCCCCGGAGAGTGGATCCCGTACGCCCCTGACGGCGTGCCACGCCACGAACGGCCACCACGGGAGGCAGCCATGACATGCATCAACCGACGGGACCTCGGACTCCTGGTCCTGCGGGTGGGCACGGGCGCCGTCCTCGTGGCGCACGGCACCCAGAAGCTCCTCGGCTGGTTCGGCGGCGGCGGGATCGAGGGCACGGCCGCCGCGATGGAGCACATGGGCTTCCGCCCCGGCAGGCAGAGCGCGGTGGCCGCGGGGCTCGGCGAGGCGGGCGGGGGCGCGCTCCTGGCCCTCGGCCTCGCCACCCCGGCCGCCGGGGCGGCGGCCGCCGGAGCGATGGCGGGCGCGGTCTCCGTGCACGCCCCGGCCGGGTTCTTCGCCCAGGGCGGCGGCTTCGAGTACCCGGCGTTCCTCGGCTTCACCGCCGCCGCGATCGGTGTCGCCGGGGCCGGTCGCTACTCCCTCGACCACGCCTCCGGCCACGTCCTGGACCGGCCGTGGACGGTCGCTCTGGCCTTCCTCAGCAGCGCCGCGGCGGCCGCCGTGGTCGTGGGCCGGCGTGCACAGGACCAGGACGCCGGCGAGTCCGAGGGCGAGCGGGCGGAGGCCGACGCGTCACCCGAGGCCGGGACGACCGCGTAGGCCGCGGCCCCACCCGTCCCCGACGGCAGGGGCCCGGGGCATTCAACTCGCGCGGCTGTTGAGATCGAGGAGCAGGCCGCGGGCCCGTGCGGCGCACCGAGGTCGTACCCTGTTCGGCGACGGCGCGTACCCCGACCGGGGGCGCGACCCTTTGTACGGCAGGGAGTGACGCTGTGCTGCGCACCATGTTCAAGTCCAAGATCCACCGAGCCACCGTGACCCAGGCCGACCTCCACTACGTGGGGTCGGTAACGGTCGACGCCGAGCTGATGGAAGCCGCCGATCTGCTGCCCGGCGAGCTCGTCCACATCGTCGACATCGACAACGGCGCCCGCCTGGAGACCTACGTCATCGAGGGCGAGCGGGGCTCCGGCGTCATCGGCATCAACGGCGCCGCCGCCCACCTGGTCCACCCCGGCGACCTGGTGATCCTCATCAGCTACGCCCAGGTCGACGACGCCGAGGCGCGCACCCTGCGCCCGAGCGTGGTCCACGTCGACGCGGACAACCGCATCGTCGACCTCGGCGACGACGCCTCGGCGCCGGTGCCCGGCACCGACCAGCGCCGCAGTCCGCAGGCCGTCGCGCCCGTACCCGTCCCTTCGAGCCCCGTCGCCGTTCCCCAGACCTGATCCGGGAGAGACACCATGGCCGGCGCCCCCGCCCCCGACACCCTCGTGAGCCCCGCCGAGGCGCGGCCCGCGAAGAACCCGAGGCCCTGATGAGTCCCCTCGCGCTGCTCCACACCTCGATGGTGCACGTGCCGGTCTTCAACGCCCTGCGTGACGAGAACCACCCGGGTCTCGAACTGCGCCACCTGGTGTACGAGGAACTGCTCGGCCGGGCCCGCGGGCTCGGCTCGGCCGGAGCCGCCGAAGCCACCAAGGAGGTCATCTCCGAGGCCGCGGCCGAGGGCGCGACCGCGGTGCTGTGCACGTGCTCGACGATCGGCGCCGTCGCGGAGGCGGCCGGGGCCGAACTCGGCGTGCCCGTCCTGCGGGTGGACCGTCCGATGGCCGCCGCGGCGGTCGCGTACGGCTCCCGCATCACGGTCCTCGCCGCGCTGGAGGCCACCCTGCGCCCGACCGGAGAGCTGCTCCACGAGGAGGCCGCCGCGGCGGGCCGTGAGGTCTCGTTGCGGCCGGTCCTGGTGGACGACGCCTGGCGCCGATTCGAGAAGGGCGACCTGGAGGGCTACGCGTGGGCGGTGGCCGAGGCCATCGAGGAGGTCGAGGACGCGGACGTCATCGTCCTCGCCCAGGCCTCCATGACCCCGGGCGCGCAACTGGTCCCGTCGAAGATCCCGGTGCTGTCCAGCCCGCGCCTCGGCCTGGAGGCGGCGGCGAAGCTGGTGTGAACGAGCGCGGCCCGGGGGCATCCCGCCCCCGGACCGCGCTCGGGCCGCTTCTCGGACCGCGCTCGGGCCGCTTCTCGGGCCGCGCCCCGCCGCTCAGCCCGCCTCGACCTCCGTGCGGTCGCCGCCCCAGAGCGTGTGGAACGAGCCCTCGCGGTCCACCCGGCGATAGGTGTGCGCCCCGAAGAAGTCTCGCTGCCCCTGCGTGAGCGCCGCCGGCAGCCGCTCGGCCCGCAGCGCGTCGTAGTACGCGAGCGCCGCCGAGAAGCCCGGCACCGGCACACCCTGGCGGGCCGCCGCCACGATCACCGCGCGCCAGTCCTCCTGCGCCGCCCCGATCTCCTCGCCGAACCGCTTGTCCGCGAGCAGGCTCACCAGCTCGGGCTCGGCGTCGTACGCGGCCCGGATCCGGTCCAGGAACGCCGCCCGGATGATGCATCCGGCGCGCCAGATCGCGGCCACCGAGCCGAGGTCCACGCCCCACTCGTACTGCTCGCTGCCCGCCCGGATCTGGTGGAAGCCCTGGGTGTACGACACGATCTTCGACGCGTACAGCGCCTGCTCCACCTGGGCGGCGAACGCTTCGGCCGCCTTCTCGTCGAGCGGCTCGGGCACGGGCCCGGCGAGCGCGCGGGACGCCTCGCGCAGGTCCGCGTGGCCGGAGAGGGAGCGCGCGAACACCGCCTCGGCGATGCCGGACACCGGCACCCCGAGGTCGAGGGCGATCTGCACGGTCCAGCGCCCGGTGCCCTTCTGCTCGGCCCGGTCCTGGACGACGTCGACGAACGGCTTGCCGGTCGCCGCGTCCTCGTGGGCGAGCACCTCGGCCGTGATCTCGATCAGATACGAGTCGAGGCGGCCGGTGTTCCAGCCCCGGAACGTTTCCGCGATCTTGGCGGGGGAGTACCCGGCGACCGTGCGCAGCAGGTGGTAGGCCTCGGCGATGAGCTGCATGTCGGCGTACTCGATGCCGTTGTGCACCATCTTGACGAAGTGACCGGCCCCGTCCGGGCCGACGTGGGTGACACACGGGGTGCCGTCCGGCGCCTTCGCCGCGATCTTCTCCAGGAGCGGGCCCAGCGACTCGTACGACTCCGCCGAGCCGCCCGGCATGATGCTCGGGCCGTGCAGCGCGCCCTCCTCGCCGCCCGATACGCCCGCGCCCACGAAGTGGATGCCGCGCTCGCGCAGCTCGCGCTCGCGCCGGCGCGTGTCCTCGAAGTGCGCGTTGCCGCCGTCGATGATGACGTCGCCCTCTTCGAGCAGCGGGGCGAACTCCTCGATCACCGCGTCCGTCGGCTCGCCCGCCTTCACCATGACGACCAGCCTGCGCGGCCGCTCCAGCGCGGCCACGAACTCCTCGGGCGTCTCGGCGGGGACGAACCGCCCCTCCTCGCCGAACTCCTCCACCAGCGCCCGGGTCTTGGCCGCCGTCCGGTTGTGCACCGCCACCGTGAGGCCGTTGCGCGCGAAGTTGCGGGCGAGGTTGCGCCCCATGACGGCGAGTCCGGTCACGCCGATCTGGGCTGTTCCACTCATGGCTCTGCTCCTCGAATCCTCGGGTGCGCTGCTCGATCAACCCTACGGAAGAGTCCAAGCCGCGCGAGTCGGCCGGCATTCCTTCGAAGGGTGGGTACGCACTCTTGTCACGGTCCGTTCAGAGCCCCTACTTTGGCGGCTCCCGATGCCTTCGAGGGGGACCCATGTCCGTACGCGGGCGGCACCGCCGGTATCAGCCGAGCCGTATCAACCGGGCCTCGCTGACGGTGACGGCGGGTGGGGCGGGCATGGCCCTGCCCCTGATAGGCGCGGGCGCCGCGCACGCCGCCTCGCTGGATGTCTGGGACAAGGTCGCGGCGTGCGAGTCCACCGACAACTGGAAGATCAACACCGGCAACGGCTACTACGGCGGGCTCCAGTTCAGCCAGTCGACCTGGGTGGCCTACGGCGGACGGCAGTACGCCCCGCGCGCGGACCTCGCCTCCAGGAGCGAGCAGATAGCCGTCGCGGAGAAGGTGCTGGAGGCCCAGGGGCCGGGCGCCTGGCCGGTCTGCTCGGGCGAGGCGGGGCTGACCCGGGGCGCCGCGCATCCCGCCTCCGCACACCAGGCTTCCGCGCATCCCGCCTCCGTACACCCGGCCTCCGCCCACTCCACCACGGCGCCGAAGCCGCACCACGCGCCCGCGCCCGCGCCGAAGAAGGCGGCCAAGAAGGCCACGCCGCAGACCGACCCCACCAAGGCCCCCGGCAAGCGCGAGGGCTACACGGTCGTGCGCGGCGACTCGCTCTCCCGGATCGCGCACACCGAGCACGTCAGGGGCGGCTGGCACGAGCTGTACACCGTCAACCGCGAGGTCGTCGGCCCGAACCCGGACCTGATCCTGCCCGGCCAGCGGCTTGCCCTGCCGGACACGGCGGCCCCGCCGAAGGCCCGCCCGGCGCCGACGCACCCGCCCGCCAAGCAGCAGCCGACCAAGCCCACCGCGCCGCACAAGCCCGCCCCGCACAAAACCGCGCCGCACAAGCCCGCGCCCACCCCGGTCACCCACAAGGCCGCCGGATTCACCGCGCCCGTCGACGCCGGCCCCAGCACCCCGTACCACAAGGCCGGTTCGTCCTGGGCGAGCGGCTACCACACGGGCGTCGACTTCCCGGTGTCCACCGGCACTTCGGTACGGGCCGTGGCCACCGGCAAGGTCGTCGAGGCGGGCTGGGGCGGCAGCTACGGCTACCAGGTGGTGATCCGGCACGCGGACGGCAAGTACAGCCAGTACGGCCATCTCTCGGCGGTGAACGTACGGGCCGGACAGCAGGTCAACTCGGGCCAGCGCATCGGCCGTTCCGGCTCCACCGGCAACGCCACCGGGCCGCATCTGCACTTCGAGATCCGCACCGGGCCCGCGTACGGGTCGGACATCGACCCGCTGGCCTACCTCAGGGCGGGCGGCGTCAGCCTCTGACCGGCGTCGGTGCTCTCGGCGCTCTGGCCGGGCGCCGGGATGCCCGGCAGCGTCTTGCGCTCGGCGGTGCGTGAGCGGCGTGAGGCCGCGCCGAGCCGCTCGGTGGTGAGCAGGATCAGACCGCCCGCCGCCACCACGCCGCTGGCGAGGGCGAAGACCAGTCCGGCCGTCCCGTAACGGAACTCCTCGCCGAAGAGCGTGAGCCCGACGGTCGCCGCGACCACCGGGTTGATGACGGTGACGGTCGCCAGCGGCGCCGCGAGCCCGGCGCCCCGGTAGGAGGCCTGGGAGAGCAGCAGACCGGCGGCGGCGAGCACCGCTATGGCCAGCAGGCTCGGCACCTCGGTGAGCTGGAGGCCCGCGTCCCAGTCCTCGGCCACCAGCTTGGTGAAGACCGACGCCATGCCGAAGGAGACACCGGCCGCGGCGGCGAGCAGCACGCTGCGCACCACCGGCCCGTGCACCGCGCGCGAGGCGAGGAAGAGCACCGTCATCCCGCCGAAGGTGGCCGCCGCGAGGAGCAGCCGCTGGCCGCCGCCGACCGAGTCGGCGTCCGCGTCGGTGGTGAGGGCGAGCAGCCCGGCGAGGCCCGCCGTCGCCATGACCGCGCCGCGCCAGGCCGCCGCGCCCGCCTTGCGGCGGACGAAGACGGCGGCCATCGGCAGCGCGAAGACTATGGTCAGCGCGCCCAGCGGCTGGACGAGGGTGAGCGGCCCGCACGCGAGTGCCACGACGTGCAGGAGGGCGCCGAGCCCGTTGAGCGCCACGGAGGCCCACCAGGCGCCTTGGCGGAGGTAGGTGCTGTCGGGGGTGGCCGCGGCCACGCGCTCCTGGACGATCGCCGCGGCCGCGTAGGCGACGGCGGAGATCAGGGAGAGCAGCACGGACAGGGCAAGGGCACTCATGCATCCACGATCTCTCGCGAATCGCCTTCCGTCGTCGTCCTTGAGACCGCATTGACACGTACTGCCATAGGAGTACGCGGCTACTCCAGAAGTCGTCCATACATCGGACATTCGGTACAACAGCTGGTGGGGGGCGGTGTGCTGGGAGAATTTCGGCCACCCGTACCACTAAGGGTGTCCCGTAGTAGTCGCAAGTGTGTGCGATCGAAAATCTGCAAGAATTACGTCGATCCTCGCGCGGGTACGTCAGGTCTTCCCAGGGCCGCACCCATGGGCGGAGACAAAGGGGGGGCGAGTGGTGGATCTGGCCGCGGTGGCCTCGGTGGGCGGGTTCTTCGCGCTGCGCACCGGACCGGCCGACGGCGGGCACCGCCCGCTGGCGCGGCTCTACGCGGGTGAGGGCGGCCCGCTGGCGGCCCGGATCGACACCGTCGCGGCCGCCCTGCATGCACCGGACCGCCGCACCGCCGCCTCCATCGCCCACCTGGGACTCGTCGCCCGGCTCTGGTCGATCTCCCTCGGCTCCGCCGTGCTCCACGGCGAGCTGCCCGACCTCGATCCGCGCGCCCTGTCCTGGGACGGCGGCCGCAGCGCCCCCGACGACCTGGTGCTCGACGGGGTCCGGGCGCTGCCCGGCACCGCCGAGCGGATCCGCGAGAGCGTTCAGCACGGACACCTCGTCCCGCTCGCCGAGGCCTTCCGCCGCGACACCCCCGTCTCGCCCGGCCTGCTGTGGGGGAACGCGGGCTCCGCGCTCGCCGGGGCCGTCCGCGAGCTGCACCGCTGGGCGCGCCGCAACGGCCGCCCCGACGCCGCCCGGCGGGCCCTTGAGCTCGGCGCCGAGCTCTTCGCCCACCCCGACCTGGCGGGCACCGGCACCCTGCTCCCCGGCCCCGCCTTCCGGCGCCGCAGCTGCTGTCTCTACTACCGCTGCCCGGGCGCGGGACTGTGCGGCGACTGCGTCTTCGACCGGCCGCCGGCGCGCGGCTGACCGGCGGCCCGCGAACCCGCGGTTTGGTGCGCGGCGCGATTGCTCCGTACGATTCCGCTTTTGGGAACTTCCACGCGCGGGCGAGACCGCACACATGACCGAGGAACGGCGACGGCGATGACGGTGACAGAGGACATCCAGGACCAGGGGTACGGTCCCGGCATCGGCCAGGAGTCCGGCGAACCCGACGTGGAGTACGGCCCCGGCATCGACCCCGAGCGCCTCGCCGTCTGTCTGAGCGTGCTGGACGAGCTCGACACCATCGAGGTCGACCACCCGGACGCGATCGCCGTGCGCCGCGCCACCGCCGCCATCTACCGGACCGTGAAGCAGCGCCGCCGCCAGGAGCGCCGGGCCGCCAAGACCGCCCACGACCGGGCCGTCACCGAGGCCACCGCCACCGGCTCCGCCGAGCGCATCGACGACGAGACCGAGGGCATCCTGCCGTCGTCCGCGACCCCCACCGGAGAGATCGCGGGGATACTCCAGCGCCCGCGCTCCTGCTACATCTGCAAGACGCGGTACGTCGAGGTCGACTACTTCTACCACCAGCTCTGCCAGAAGTGCGCCGCCGAGAACCGGTTCCGCCGGGAGGCCCGCACCGACCTCAGCGGCAAGCGCGCGCTGCTCACCGGCGGCCGGGCGAAGATCGGCATGTACATCGCGCTGCGGCTGCTGCGCGACGGTGCCCACACCACCATCACCACGCGCTTCCCCAAGGACGCCATCCGCCGCTTCAAGGCCATGGACGACTCCGCGGAGTGGATGCACCGCCTCGAAGTCGTCGGCATCGACCTGCGCGACCCGGCGCAGGCGGTCGCCCTGGCCGAGCAGACCGCGGAGCAGGGGCCGCTGGACATCCTGATCAACAACGCCACCCAGACCGTGCGCCGGCTGCCCTCCGCGTACGCCGCCCTGGTCGACGGCGAGAGCGCGCCGCTGCCCGCCGGTGAGCTCCCCGCCCACCACGTCATCGGCGCCTTCAACTCGGGCGCGGTGGACGGCCTGGCCGCGCTGCCGCTCGGCACCTCCGGCCTCGACGCCCAGCGGGTCGCGGACCTCGCGCTGGTCGCGGGCAACGCCAGCATCGCCCGGCACCAGGACGGCACCGCCATCGACGCGGGCGGCCTGCTCCCGGACGTCGTCGACACCAACACCTGGGTGCAGTCCATCGACCAGATCTCCCCGGTCGAGCTGCTGGAAACCCAGCTCTGCAACTACACCGCGCCGTTCATCCTGATCAGCATGCTCCGCCCGGTGATGGCCGAGGCCGCCCGCAAGGCGCCCAAGGGCCGCGCGTACGTGGTGAACGTCTCGGCGATGGAGGGCGTCTTCAGCCGCGGTTACAAGGGCGCCGGGCACCCCAACACCAACGCCGCCAAGGCCGCCATGAACATGGTCACCCGGACCAGCGGCCAGGAGATGTTCGAGACCGACAAGATCCTGATGACCTCGGTCGACACCGGATGGATCACCGACGAGCGCCCGCATCACGACAAGCTGCGGCTCGCCGAGGAGGGCTTCCACGCCCCGCTCGACCTGGTCGACGGCGCCGCGCGCGTATACGACCCGATCGTGCGCGGCGAGGCGGGCGAGGACCTGCACAGCGTCTTCATGAAGGACTACGCGCCCGGGAAGTGGTAGACCGCGCCGGACAGCGAACGGTGGCCGGGCTCCCCTCGCGGGAGTCCGGCCACCGCTGTCTGTGCCCGCTGTCTGTGCCCGTTGCCGGCGCCCGCGTCCGCCGCGCGGCCCGCGTGTCCGGTGTCGTCACCCGGACGGAGCAGCTGCCCCGGATCGTGGACGAGCCCCGCGACCTGGAGCTCCTTGTCACTCGGATGGGCGCGGTGTGAACTCCTGCCCGGGTGGCGGCTGCTGCCGGTCGGCAGATCATGGCTGGATGAACGCGGTGCTGAACGCATGGCGAAGGAAAGTTGACGCAAAGGAAGTGGCCCCATCGAGCGGGGGCCCGCTCATTTGGTTACTCTGACCTCGACGGAAGCCATCAAAGGATCGACCCATCCTCGATGCCCGTTCCGGGACCGGCCTGCAACCTGGCTCGAGCTTCCGACAGAGTGCCGGCGCCACCGCGTCAGAACTGCCCCTGCCCCCTGCCCCCTTGGGCGGTCGGCGACCGGCAAGAGACCGGAGTCGCCAGTACGCCCAGGGTTACGCGACACAGAGGAGTGCGCGGTGACACCAGAGACGACAGAACGCGAACAGCGGACGCCGGAACGCGGCGACCGGCCGGCCCGGCCCGAAAAGCTCCGCAACCTTGAGGTCTGGGCCCGTTCGGCCCCCATCCGGCTGGCCGGCTACGAGGACGATCTGGCCGAGCCGCACATCCTGCCGGGCATTGACTGAGTGAGTCCGTGCGCCGTGTGCCCCCTGTTCCGGCAGGGGGCACACGGCTGTCCGGGGGTGCCCGGGGTGCGCGGCGGTGTCTTCGTACGGCGGCGGTCCGCTTGCGGGACCGGTGGGCCTCCGGCAGACAATGAGGGACAACTTGGGGCGAATAGGTGGGAGATCTACGTGCGCCCGACCCCGCGCCGGTTCACCCTGGCGGCAGTCGTCATGTCCATCGGAGTGTTCGTCGCGGCCTGCGGCGGCGACAACAACGGCACCAGCGCCTCCGACCAGAAGGAGCTGTTCCTGCAGCCGGTCGCGGAGTCCGGCCCCGACCCCTTCACGGAGTCGACGGCCAAGGCCGCCAAGCCGCTCACGCCCTCCCAGCCGCCGCCGAGCGCCCCCAGCAGCCCCACGGCGAGCGTGCAGACCGTCCGCTCCGTCTCGGGCTCCACGCCCGGCCTCTACGGCGGCACCCAGTCGGTGGCCAGCTGCGACGTGGAGCAGCAGATCCGCTTCCTGAACGCCGACCGGGTGAAAGCCCGCGCGTTCTCGGAGACCGCCGGGATCAACCCGGACGACCTCCCCTCGTTCCTGCGCGGGCTGACCCCCGTGGTGCTGCGGGCCGACACCCGGGTCACCAACCACGGCTTCAAGGACGGCCACGCCACGGCTTTCCAGTCCGTGCTCCAGGCCGGCACCGCCGTCATGGTCGACGACCACGGCACCCCCCGCGTGCGCTGCGCCTGCGGCAACCCGCTGCAGCCGCCCGTCGCCACCCAGGGCGCCGCCTCCCGTGGCCAGTCCTGGCCCGGCTACCAGCCGCAGCGGACCGTCGTCATCAACCGCACCACCACGGTCATCAACAGCCTGATCATCGTGAACGTCATCAACAACACCTGGATCGAGCGGCCGGCCGGCGACCCCGGCATGCGCGACCGCGAGCGGCCCGACATCCAGATCGACCCGACGGCGCCGGTGGTCACCGACTCGCCGAGCACGCCGGTGAGCCCGGACGGGTCCAGCCCGGCCGTCTCGCCGAGCGAGTCCACGCCGTCGACGTCCACCACCGCCCCGAGCACCCTCTGCCCGAGCCCGGCCCCGACCGTCACCGTGACGCAGTCGCCGCTGTCGGCCCCGCCCGGCGGGACCGCGCCGAGCGCGCCCACGGTCTCGGGCTGCCCGACGGCCACCATCACCGTCAGCCCCAAGCGGACCTCGAAGCCCCCGTCGATTCCGGTCACGCCGAGCCAGCAGCTCGTGCCGCCGACGCCGTCCACCGCGCTGCCCACGCTGCCCTCCGAGCCGCCGACGGTCTTCCCGCCGTCGGCCGGTGGCGGCGGGATGCCGTCAAGCGGCGGCGAGATGCCGTCGGGCGGTGGCGAGATGCTCTCGGGCGGTGGGGAGATGCCGTCGGGCGGTGGCGAGATGCTCTCGGGCGGTGGGGAGATGCCGTCGGGCGGTGCCGAGATGCCGTTGGCCATCCCGGACTTCGACACCGAGCCGCCGCTGGACGCCAGACTCCCCTGACGGACGCCCCCGATCGGACCGAGGATCGGAGTGACGATGGACGAGTGGCCCGCGGCCCCCGGTCTCAGCCTCGCCCTCAACCGCATGGGCACCTTCGACTGGGACCTCACCAGCGGGCAGCTGCACATGGACCCGTCGGCGCTGGCCGTCTTCGACATGGTGCCCGAGGAGTACGACGGCCGGCCCGAGACGTTGGGCAGCCGGGTCTCCCCGGCCGAGGCGGCCCGGCTCGACGCGATGGTCTCGCAGGCGCTGAAGAACGGCAGCCTCCATTACGGCGCCTACTTCCGCGTGAGGCTGCGCGACGGCACCGCCCGCTGGACGCACACCCAGGGGTACGTGCGACGGGACGCCACCGGCCGCCCGCAGCGCATCATCGGCGTGGTCCGGGACGCCACCCAGGAGCTCACCGAGTACTCCGACCGGCCCGCCGCCGACGACGAGGGCAGCCGCCGCAGCACCAGCGTGGTGGACAGCACCACGGCGGCCCTGGCGCACGCCCGTACCGTCCAGGACGTCATCGACGTGCTCAAGGGCTCCCACGGCCTTGAACACCTGGGGGCCACAAGCCTGGTGATGGGGCTCCTGGAGGCGGGCCGGATCCATCTGGTGGCCGAGGGTCCCGAGGACAGCTTCGTGCCGGGCACCCGCTGGACCCGGGTCGACGAGCAGTACCCGATGAGCGAGGTCGTCCGCACGCTTGCCCCCCGGTTCATCCAGACCGCGGACGACTTCGCCCGCTCCTACCCCCGCCTGTGGCCGCACATCAGCGGCCTCGGCATCACGGCCGCCGCCTATCTGCCGCTGATCGCCCAGGCCCGCCCGATCGGCGCCCTCGGCCTGCTCTACAGCGACAAGACCGGGTTCACCGCCGACGAGCGCAACCTCCTCGTGGCGCTGGGCAGTTCGATCGCGCAGAGCCTGCAGCGGGCGGTCCTCTACGAGCAGGAGCACGACCTCGCCGAGGGACTCCAGCAGGCCATGCTGCCGCGCCGCATCCCCGAGGTGCCCGGCGCCCAGATCGCGGTGCGCTACCGCTCGGCCCGGCTGGGCCGGGACATCGGCGGCGACTGGTACGACGTCATCCCGCTGCCCGGCGGCCGCGTCGGCGCGGTCATCGGTGACGTCCAGGGCCACGACACGCACGCCGCCGCCGTGATGGGCCAGCTGCGCATCGTGCTGCGCGCGTACGCCGCGGAGGGGCACACCCCGGCGACCGTGATGGCCCGCGCCTCGGTCTTCCTGCACGAGCTGGACACCGACCGCTTCGCCACCTGCACCTACGCCGAGGCCGACCTGTCGACCGGAGTCGTCCAGCTCGTACGGGCCGGACACGTCGACCCGCTGCTGCGCTACTCCGACGGCAGCTGCCGCAGACTGCCCGTCGAGGGCGGCCTTCCGCTGGGCCTGTCGGCCGAGTTCGGACGGCTCGAATACCCCGTCTCCACCGTCGAGCTGGACCCCGGCCAGACCCTGCTGCTCTACACCGACGGCCTGGTCGAGCAGCCCGGCGCCGACCTCGACGACGGGATGCAGCTGCTCGCCGCCCTGGTGCGCTCGGGGCCCGGCGACCTCCAGGAGCTCGCCGACCGGCTGTGCGACGTGATCGACGACCGGGCGGGCGACGACGACGTGGCGCTGCTGCTCCTGCGCCGGCGCGCCCTGGAGGCTCCGCAGAGCGGCGGCCGCCTCCAGCAGCACGTGGCGCAGAACGACCCGGAGGCGCTGAGCTCCTCGCGCCATATGATCCGGGCCGCGGTGCGGGCGTGGGGCGCCCGGGAGCGGGCCGACGAGATCGAGCTGGCCGCCGACGAGCTGATCACCAACGCGCTGATGCACACCGACGGCGGCGCCCTCGTGACCGTACGGGTCCTGGCCGGGCCCGAGCGGCGGTTGCGCGTCGAGGTCGAGGACCGCTCCAGCGCCCTGCCGCGCCGCCGCGAGGCGGGCGACTCCGGGGTGTCGGGGCGCGGCCTGATGTTGGTGGACCGGCTCGCGGACGTGTGGGGCGTGGAGTCGAGAGGCAGCGGCAAGTGCGTGTGGTGCGAGTTCGTCGTCCCGGAGCGCGGCGCCGTCTCCGACGAGTGAGGGGGCGGCGGCCGGGAGCGCGAACGGAATCCTGAGCTCCGCCCGGTTAATCTGTGAGGTATGCCGGAATTGCCCGAAGTGGAAGCGCTCCGCGATTTCCTCACCGCGCACGCCGTCGGGCGGCGCGTCGAGCGGGCGCTGCCCGTCGCGATCAGCGTCCTCAAGACGTACGACCCGCCGCTGGAGGCCCTCGCGGGCCGGACGGTCACCGCCGTCGGGCGGTACGGCAAGTTCCTCGACCTCGACGCCGACGGGCTCCACCTCGTCGTCCACCTGGCCCGCGCCGGATGGCTGCGCTGGTACGACACCCTGCCCGCCGGGCCGCCGCGCCCCGGCAAGGGCCCGCTGGCGCTGCGGGTGGCGCTGGCGGACGGGGCCGGGTTCGACCTGACCGAGGCGGGCACCCGCAAGAGTCTCGCCGCCTACCTCGTCCACGACCCGGCGCTGGTCCCCGGCGTGGCCCGGCTCGGCCCCGACCCGCTGGCCGACGGCTTCGGGCGCCAGGAACTGGCCGCGCTGCTCGCGGGGGAGCGGCGCCAGATCAAGGGGGCCCTGCGCGACCAGTCGCTGATCGCCGGGATCGGCAACGCCTACAGCGACGAGATCCTCCACGTGGCGCGGATGTCGCCTTTCAAGCCGGTGGACCGGCTCACCGACGAGGAGATCACCACGCTGTACGAGGCGGTGCGCACCACCCTCACCGACGCGGTGGAGCGCTCGCGCGGACTCGCCGCGGGCAGCCTCAAGGCGGAGAAGAAGACCGGGATGCGGGTGCACGGCCGGACCGGCGAGCCCTGCCCGGTCTGCGGCGACACCGTCCGCGAGGTCTCCTTCGCGGACTCCTCGCTCCAGTACTGCGCCACCTGCCAGACCGGTGGCAAGGTCCTCGCCGACCGCCGGATGTCCAAGCTGCTCAAGTAGCCCGCCCCGCAAGGCGGCAGCCGCCCCGCGCTCAGCCCGACCTGGTGAGCGTCGCGAGCCGGGCCCCGTCCTGGGTGCGCACCTCGAAGCGGGAGATGTCGGCGGGCGCCAGCGCCGCGGCTCCCCGCATCGTCACCTGTGCCCCGTCCCGCACCGCCCAGGTCGCCACCGTGTTCTCCTCGCCGCCGCGCCCCACCGCCACCAGCGTGCACACCGCCGGACCGCGCACCCCGCCCACATCGAGCCCGACGTCGGTGCCGAATCCGGCGGCCGCGGCCGCCAGCGTGGCTGTCACCCCGGGCGCCGACGCGGTCGCCGTCCACCCCGGCGCGGCGGGGTCCGTCGCCACGGTCAGCGCCGCGAAGGGCGCGCCCACCACCAGCGCCGCCGCGGCCACCAGCAGCCCGAGCCGCCTTCGGCGCTGCGCCCGCAGCCGCGTCCCCACCGCGCCTATCGCCGAGTGCAGCAGTTCGGGGGACGGCGCGGCGACCGGGTCCACCCCGGGGGGCGTCCAGCGGGCGTACGCGGCGAGCAGCGCCTCCACGCTCCCGAGCTCCTCCAGCAGGCGCGCGCAGTGCGCGCACCCCGCCAGGTGCTCCTCGAAGCGGAAGGTGTCGGCGACACCGAGCACACCGAGCGCGTACGCCCCGACGTCCCGGTGGAGTTCCAGCGGCCTCATGCCGTCTGGTACGCAGACGGCGGCCCAATCACTCAAGTCACACGGGAAGGGACAGTAAGGAGTCGTCGCACCTACAATCCGACCGCATGCTGCGCGTACTGGCCGTCGACGACGAAGCCCCCGCCCTGGAGGAGTTGCTGTACCTCCTGCGCTCCGATCCGCGGATCCGCAGCGCCGAGGGCGCCACCGGGGCCACCGACGCGCTGCGCCTGATCGGTGGCGCGCTGGACGCCGGGCCCGAGGACGACCAGGGCGTCGACGTCGTCTTCCTCGACATCCACATGGCCGGGCTCACCGGGCTCGACATCGCCCGGCTGCTGGCCGGGTTCGCCCGGCCGCCGCTGATCGTCTTCGTCACCGCGCACGAGGGCTTCGCCGTCCAGGCGTTCGACCTGAAGGCCGTCGACTACGTCCTCAAGCCCGTCCGCAGGGAACGGCTGGCCGAGGCGGTACGCCGGGTGGCCGAGATGACGGGCGACCGTGCCCCGGCGCTCTTGGAGGTCCAGGGGAGCGCGGCGGGCCACATACCCGTCGAGCTCGGCGGGGTCACCCGGTTCCTGGCCGTCGCCGACATCGCGTACGCCGAGGCGCAGGGCGACTACGCCCGGCTGCACACCGGCTCCGGCAGCCACCTGGTGCGCGTGCCGCTGTCGACGCTGGAGGACCGCTGGCGCGCGCACGGGTTCGTACGCATCCACCGCAGCCATCTCGTGGCGCTCGCCAGGATCGACGAACTGCGCCTGGACGCGGGCAGCATGACCGTCCGCATCGGCGGGGCCGAGCTCCCCGTCAGCCGCCGCCATGCGCGTACCCTCCGCGACCAGCTGCTGCGTCGCGGCGGTCGCTGACGATCCGCCCGCGGTCACCTTCTGATCGGGCGTCAGAACAGATGGATCGCCAGATGCCCGAGCGGAAGGCCGAGTTCCCATGCCGGGGTCCACACCCGCGGCTCGTCCTCGGCCTCGGCGCGCGGGTCGACTCCGCCCGGCACCACCGCGTCCAGGTCCGCGGCCAGCAGCTCGGTCTCCTCCAGCCACCGCCACGCGTCCCGGGCCAGCGCCAGGTCGGGGCCGGACCCGGCCGCCTCCCGCTCCCGGAAGCGCTCGCGGACCCAGCTGTGCCACGGCCGGCCGGCCGCGGTCAGCGAACTCCACTCGTCGAGCCGGGCCACCACCCGCGCGCCGCCGACCGCGCCGTCCGACAGGAAGATCGTCAACGCCAAGGCGTTGCGTCCGGCCCTGAATTCGAGCGTCGTCGGCGGCATGAGATCGCCGGTGCGCAGTAATTCGTCGGCGATGTACTCCGCGTACATCCATGCCATCGGCACCAGCAGCTCGCCACCACTGGTCCCGTTCGTACCCTCCGGACGCATTCCGTCTCGCCTCTTTCATCGACTGTCCAGGCGCTCCAGGGAGCTCCAGGGAGCATTGAACCGGGGGCGCGCGCCCGCCGTGGCCAGAAGGGCAGGATCCGTCGTCCCACACGAGGTGCTCATGCATGTGCGGCAGTTGCTCGGCGCGTACGTCCTCGGCGCCCTCGCGCCGGACGAGGACCGCCGGGTCGCCGGTCATCTGCGCACCTGTCCCGGCTGCCGCGCGGCCTACCTGGAGGTCGCGGAGGCACCCTCGATGCTGGCCCTGCTCTCCGAGGAGGACCTGGCGGACGGGCCGCCGGACGAGTAGCCCGGCAGGACCCGCGCCAGGGCCCGCAGAGCATAGTACGAACGGGACTTGACGGTGCCGCACGGCACCCCCAGGACCTCGGCCGCCTCGGCCACGCTCAGGCCCCGGAAGTAGATCTGCGCCAGCACCGCCCGGTGCTCCGGGCTCAGGGTGCGCACCGCGTCCCGCACGTCGAGCGCCGCCGCCGACCGCTCGGCGTGGTCGTCCTGCGCCTCCACGCGCGCGTCCAGCACGGCGTCGTGCACCTCGACCGGCCGCGCCTGCCGGTTCCTGCGGGCGTCGATCGCCAGGCGCCGCCCGACGGTGAACAGCCACGGCCGCATCGACGCGTACGGGCCCTCGAACGCCTCCGGGTGCTGCCAGGCCCGCACCAGCGTCTCCTGGAGCAGGTCCTCGGCGCGCTGGCGGTCGCCGTAGGTGAGGCCGAGCAGGAAGTGCATCAGGGCGGGGCCGTGCTCGCGCTGGAGCGCCGCGAGATCGGGCTCGCGGGTGTACTTGGTCACGTGGTGCTCCCCTCCCCGGAGGTCCGCAGGCCGCAGCCCGTATCCGAGCGCAATCGGGCGGGGAGGGACAGCGGCCGGACCGCGACATGCGACGAACGGTCGAATGGAGCGGCGAATGGTGCGGCGAACGGTCCAGGAACCGGGCGAAATATGCATGATACGGATATCTGATAACCCATCAGGTTTTCCCGACTCATGGAGCCCGGTGCCATGACCAGCACAACGAGCCGGCGGACGGCGGCCGTCGCGGCCCTCGTCCTCGCCGCGACCGCCGGGTGTGCGGCGGAGCACCCCGCCCCCGCGCGCCTGCCGCACCACCAGGACTCCGAGCGTCCCGGCACGCCCTCGTCGGCCGGCGGGTCGGCGACGGCGGGTCCGCGCCCCTTCACGCTGGTCGCGACCGGTGACGTACTGCCGCACTCCTCGACCATCGAGCGCGCCGCCTCCGACGCGCCTGGGCGGGAGAGCTACGACTTCCGGCCGATGCTCGCCGGGGTCAAGCCGGTCATCTCCCGGGCGGACCTGGCGATCTGTCACATGGAGACGGTGTACGGGCCGGACGGCGGGCCCTTCACGGGCTATCCGGCGTTCAAGTCGCCGCCCCAGGTGGCCGCCGCCCTCAAGGACACCGGGTACGACTCCTGCTCGACCGCGTCCAACCACAGCCTGGACGACGGGGCCGACGGGATCGCCCGGACCCTGCGGGCCTTCGACAAGGCGGGCCTCAAACACACCGGTTCGGGCCGCACGGCCACCGAGTCCGCGACCCCGGCCCTGCTGGAGGCGGGCGGCGCCAAGGTGGCCCAGCTGGCGTACACGTACGACACCAACGGCTATCCGATGCCCGACGGCCAGCCCTGGGCCGTCCACCTCATCGACGAGCACAAGATCCTCGCGGACGCGCGCGCGGCCCGCAGGGCGGGGGCCGACGTGGTCGTGGTCAGCCTCCACTGGGGCACCGAGTGGCAGACCGAGCCCGACGAGCAGCAGCTCAAGCTGGGCAAGGCGCTCACCGCCTCGCGCACCGGCGGCCGCCCGGACATCGACCTGATCCTGGGCACGCACGCGCACATCCCGCAGGCGTACGAGAAGGTCAACGGCACCTGGATCGTCTACGGCGAGGGCGACCAGATCGCCGGGGAGATGTTCAACAACAGCGGCGCGCGCGACCCTCGCGGCAACATGAGCTCCATCGCCCGCTTCACCTTCGCGCCGCCCGCGCGGGCCGGGGCGCGCTGGGAGGTCACCAAGGCGGAGTTCATTCCTCAGTGGGTCGACGCGGACCGCGGCCGCGTCGTCAGCCTCCCCGAGGCCCTGCGCGCCTCCCCGGACCGGGAGGACTACCGCGCGGCGGAGGCGGAGATTCGGGAGGCGGTGCTGGGGCGGGGGGCGGCGCGGGACGGGCTGCGGATGGCGGAGCGGTAGGCCGTTTCCCGGGGGCTGCGCCCCGGACCCCTGTTTGTCCGCGGACCGTGCTGGGTTGCTCGCGCGGTTCCCCGCGCCCCTGGGATGCGCCCCCGCGGGGCGCCCAGGGGGATGCCGCGCAGCGGCATTTCCAGGGGCGCGGGGAACCGCGCGACCAGCCACAGACGGTCCGCAGGTGAACGGAGACCCGGCCGCCCGCCAGAGGGCTTCAGGGAAGGGGCGGGGTGGGGAACCGACCCCCTACGGCACCACCGTCACCGGCCACCGCCCCGCCTTCACCAGACGCACCGCCACCGACCCGACGATCCGGTGGCCCGCCGACTCCGACGCGCCCACCACCACCGCGTCCGCCTTGAGCTCGTCGGCGGCCGTCACCAGACCCCCGTACGCGTCGCCGCGCAGGGTGTGGAACTCCCAGCGCACGGTCCAGAGGTCCCTCACCCGTTCCGCCGCCGCGCGGATCTCCTCGGCGAGCTCCTCGGCGATCTCCCCGGTGGTGTCGGCGACCGGCGCCCCCATCGCGGCGCCCGCCGGCACCACGGGCTGGACGTAGACCACCGCGAGCAGCGCGTTCTGGCGCCGGGCCAGGCCGCTCGCGTACGCCGCCGCGCGCAGCGAGGAGTCCGAGCCGTCCACCCCGACGACGATGACCTTGGGGCCGTCCGTACCGCGTTCGAATGCTGTTGTCACACGTCCGAGGCTAACGCGGCGGACCTCGCCCGACAGGCGGCGCTGCCTGGCGCTCCCTAGAGTGCAAGGCATGAGTGTCAGCGAGGAGACGCCCATAACGGCACGGGCCCGGACGCCCGCGCGGTCCCGGTTCCTGAACCGGGTGCCGGAGGCCTTCGCGATGTTCTTCGCCGGGCTCGGGCTGTACTGCGGGGTCATCGCCCTGGTGCCCGCCGTGCGCCGGCTGCTGCAGCCCGTCTCCTGGTTCCTCGACCGGGTCACCGTCCCCGTCAGCGCCAACCTCGCCTACGCCGTCTTCCTGCTGCTGCTCGCCGCCGCCATCGGCGCCCGCAAGAAGGTCGCCTGGTGGCTGGTGGTCGGCTACCTCGGGCTGCTCTTCCTCGCCGATGTGCTGCTCGTCGCCGTCGCCGAGTGGATGTGGGCCGCCAACGGCATCGTGTGCGGGGCCGCGCTGGTCGTACTGATCCTGGCGCGCGGCGAGTTCTACGCCGAGACCCGGCGCGGCGCCGTCCACCGGGCGCTGCTCGTCCTGGTGCTCGGGCTCGCCGCGGGCGTCCTGGCGGGCTGGGCTCTCGTGGAGATCTTCCCCGGTACGCTGCCGCGCGGCCAGCGGCTGCTGTGGGCCACCAACCGGGTGCTCGGCGGACTCGCCTCCAACGGCCAGTTCGACGGCCGCCCGCCCCGCCCGCTCTACTTCTTCCTCGGCCTGTTCGGCGCGATCGCCCTGCTCAGCGCCGCCACCACGCTCTTCCGCTCGCAGCGCATGGAGGCCGCGCTGCACGGCGACGAGGAGCCGCGCATCCGCGCCCTGCTGCGCGCCTACGGCCGGGACGACTCGCTCGGCTACTTCGCCACGCGCCGCGACAAGGCGGTCGTGTTCTCGCCGAGCGGCAAGGCGGCCGTCACCTACCGGGTGGAGGCCGGGGTCGCGCTGGCCAGCGGCGACCCGGTGGGCGACCCCGGGGCGTGGGGGCCCGCCATCGCCGCCTGGCTGGACGTGGCCAGGAAGTACGCCTGGGCGCCCGCCGTGATGGGCGCCTCCGAGGAGGGCGCCACCGTCTACGCCCGGCACGGTCTGGGCGCCATGCAACTGGGCGACGAGGCGATCCTGCACGTGGCCCGGTTCGACCTGGACGGGCGTGAGATGCGGGTCACCCGGCAGGCTGTCCGCCGCGTCGCCCGCACCGGCGCCACCACCCGCATCCGCCGCCACTCGGCGCTCACCGACGAGGAGATGGGCCAGATCGTCGACCGGGCCGACGCCTGGCGCGACACCGAGACCGAACGCGGCTTCTCCATGGCGCTCGACCGCCTCGGCGACCCGGCCGACGGCGACTGCCTGCTGGTGGAGGCCTTCGACGCCGACGGCAAGCTCATCGCGCTGCTCTCGTTCGTGCCGTGGGGCCCGGACGGCATCTCGCTCGACCTGATGCGGCGCGACCGCAGCGCGCCCAACGGCGTCATGGAGTTCATGGTGGCCGAGCTGTGCGCGAACGCGCCGAAGCTGGGCGTACGGCGGATCTCGCTCAACTTCGCCGTGTTCCGCTCGGCCTTCGAGGAGGGCGCCCGGATCGGCGCGGGCCCGGTGCTGCGGCTGTGGCGCAGGCTGCTGCTGTTCTTCTCCAAGTGGTGGCAGCTGGAGGCGCTGTACCGGTCGAACGTGAAGTACCAGCCGCAGTGGTTCCCGCGCTTCCTCTGCTACGGCGACGCGGGCTCGCTCGCCCGTGTCGGCCTCGCCTCCGGCATCGCCGAGGGCTTCGTCTCCGTACCCAGTCTGCGCAAGCTGTGGGGCAAGGGGCACCCTCGGGGCGTCACCAGCCCGGTCACCACCGCGCACCTGCCGTCCATCGAGGCGCTCGGGCTCTCCGCGCCGGGCGCCGAGGCGGCGGGGGAGCGGCAGCTGCCCGAGCAGGTGCGGGTGCGTCACCGCAAGCTGGAGCGGCTGCGCGCCGAGGGCACCGAACCGTATCCGGTGGTCATCCCGCCGCGTACGCACACCCTGGCCGAGCTGCGCACGGCTGGGGCGGGAACGGCCGCCACGGTGGCCGGGCGCGTGATGGCCGTACGGGACTTCGGCGGGGTGGTCTTCGCCGTGCTGCGCGACTGGTCGGGCGACCTCCAGCTGGCGCTCACCCGGGACGGCACGGGCGCGGAGGTCCTCGACCACTTCACCCGCGACGTCGACCTCGGCGACCACATCACCGCCACGGGCACCACCGGCACCACGGCCAAGGGCGAGTACTCGCTCTTCGTCACCGGCTGGCAGATGACCGGAAAGTGTCTGCGCCCGCTGCCCGACAAACGGCTGGGCCTGGCCGACCCCGAGGCCCGGGTGCGCCGCCGCTACCTCGACCTGGTGGCCCGGCCCGAGGCCCGCGACGTCGTACGGGCCCGCTCCACCGCGGTCCAGGCGCTGCGCCAGGGCCTGCTGGAGCGCGGCTATCTGGAGGTCGAGACGCCGATGCTCCAGCAGATCCACGGCGGCGCCAACGCCCGCCCCTTCACCACCCACATCAACGCCTACGACCTGGACCTGTATCTGCGGATCGCCCCCGAGCTGTATCTGAAGCGGCTGTGCGTCGGCGGGGTCGAGAAGGTCTTCGAGATGGGCCGCACCTTCCGCAACGAGGGCGTCTCGTACAAGCACAACCCCGAGTTCACGATGCTGGAGGCCTACCAGGCCTTCGCCGACTACGACGTGATGCTCGATCTGACCCGCGAGCTCATCCAGGGCGCGGCGACCGCCGCGTTCGGCTCGCCGGTGGCGCACAAGGCCGGGCCCGACGGGCGGCTCGTGGAGCACGACATCTCCGGCCCCTGGCCGGTCAGGACGCTGTACGGGGCGCTCTCCGAGGCACTGGGCGAGGAGGTCGGCGCCGACACCGACGAGCGGGAGCTGCGCCGGCTGTGCGACCGGGCCGGGATCCCGCACACGCCCGAGAACACCCGGGGCGATGTGGCCCTGGAGATGTACGAACGGCTGGTCGAGGAGAAGACCCAGCTGCCCACCTTCTACAAGGACTTCCCGACCGACGTCTCGCCGCTCACCCGCCAGCACCGCCGTGACCCCCGCCTGGCCGAGCGCTGGGATCTGGTGGCGTTCGGCACCGAACTGGGCACCGCCTACTCGGAGTTGACCGACCCGGTGGAGCAGCGGCGGCGGCTCACCGAGCAGTCGCTGCTCGCGGCGGGCGGCGACCCGGAGGCGATGGAACTGGACGAGGAGTTCCTGGACGCGCTCGAGTACGCCATGCCGCCCACCGGCGGGCTCGGCATCGGCGTCGACCGGCTCGTCATGTTCCTCACCGGGCTGACGATCCGTGAGACGCTGCCGTTCCCGCTGGTGCGCCGCCACTGACCGGCGTCAGCACAGCGGGACCGGGTACGCCCCAACGGGTGTTTTCGACCGCTCGGGCGGTGCGCTTCTGCCGTCCGGGGCACGCGCCGTGCGAGCCATGGGTCATGAAAAAGGATGAGATGCTCCCCGGGCGGCGCACGCTCCTGCGCGTCGGCGCCTGTCTGGGAGCCGCCGCCGCCCTGCGGATGCTGACCGCCGAGGACACCGGCGCGCCCGAGAGCGGGGCCGCCGGGGCGGACGCCGGGCCCGCCGCGGGCCCGCAGCCCGCCGTGCCCCGGCTCAAGTCCACCGCGTACCGGCTGGAGCCGATGACCGCCGAGGCCCCGCCGCAGTACCGCACCGCGCTGCCGCCGGTGCGGCGCCGGCCGTTCCTGAGCATGCCCGCACTCGGCCCCCGCACCATGGTGCTGACCTTCGACGACGGCCCCGACCCGCGCTACACGCCGGAGATCCTGCGGACCCTGCGCGAGCACGACGTGCGCGCGATGTTCTTCGTCTGCGGCGAGATGGCCACCGACAACCGCGACCTGCTGCGCGAGATGCGCGACGAGGGGCATGTGATCGGCAACCACTCCTGGACCCACCCGCTGCTCATCAAGATGGCGCGGGAGGCGGTACGCGACGAGATGACCCGTACCAGCGAGGTGATCGAGGAGGCGCTGGGCGAGCGGCCGCAGTGGTTCCGCGCCCCCTACGGCGCCTGGAACCGCAACTCGTTCCAGATCGGCGCCGAACTCGGCATGGAGCCGATGGGCTGGACCCTCGACACCCTCGACTGGACGACACCCGGCACCGACACGATCGTGCGCCGGGTGCGGGAAGGCGCCGCCCCGGGTGTCGTGGTGCTCTCGCACGACGCCGGCGGCGACCGCTCGCAGAGCGTGGCGGCGCTGCGCACCTATCTGCCCCGGCTGCTCACCTCGGGCTACCACCTGCGGGTGCCGCCCAAGCGCCGCTGAGGCGGGGCCGGTTCAGCGGGTGGCCACCATGCGGGCGAAGACGACCACGTTGCCGTCGTAGCCCTTGGCCCGGGTGAAGCCGCCGCCGCAGGTGATCACCCGTAGCTCCGGGTGCCCGGTGTCCCCGTACACCCGGGCGCCCGGGAAGTTGTTCTTGTCGTAGACCTCGACGCCGTACACCTCGAAGACGGCCACGTGCCCGTCGTAGCGGGTCACCTCGACGTGGTTGCCCTTCTTGAGCGAGCCCAGGCCGTAGAAGACGGCGGGGCCCCGCAGGGTGTCGACGTGGCCGACCATGACGGCGGTGCCGCGCTGGCCGGGGGCGATCGCGTTCTGGTACCAGCCCGCCAGGTTGGGGTCGTTCGGCGGCGGTGCCTGCACCCAGCCGTCCTGGTCGATGCCGACCTCGATGACCGGGGCGTCGACCCTGATCGCGTCGATCTTCACCCGGGAGGCCGGCGCGTACGGCAGGGGCTCGACCGGGGCGAGGGACGTGGCGGGGACGAACACCTCCGGCCGGCCCGTCAGCGCGGCGGCCGCCGCGGGCTGCGGGGGGCCCATCGTGACGTCGGCGCCGTTCCGCATCAGAGCCAGACCGGTGAGCATCACCAGGGCCAGCGCCCCCCACGGCGACCGCCTCCGACGCTCCGAGCCGCCCTCTTCCTGCCCCATCTCGCTCCCTCCAAAGCCCTCCGTGCCACCTTGTAGGCACGGTAAGGGCCTGATCGCACTCCGGCGATCAGGGAGGTGCGAACGGGTGGTGGCCGCGATCGCGGCCGGGGTGGCGGTCCGCACCGGGTGGCATCCGGGGTGACCCATTCGTGTCATGGTCCGATAAAAGTTCTGACGGTCTGTGACCTGCGGGTCCGTCAGATCGGCGGTCCGCCCATCGGCGTGTCGGCTCACCAGGGTGGACCAGCGCGACATGCGAGGTGGAGATCGTCCGGTGAGGGTTCGTCATGGGAGGCGTACTCGTCGAATTTCCCGGAGCACGGCTTTGGGGCGCCCTCCCTCGGAGGTTCAACCATGCGTGCTGCACGCGCTCTCCCGGTGGCCGTGGCCGCCTTCGCGGCGGTGGGGCTCTCGGCCCCGCTCGCCGCCGCCAACTTCGGCCCGACCAATGTGACCGTCAACCCGAGCGCGGTGCACCCGGGCGCCACGCTGACGATTACGGCCAACGGCTGCGGCCACGGCGGCATCGTGACATCCAACGCCTTTTCCCCCACCTCCCTCTCGGGTGGGGACACCGGATTCGCGACCGCCAGAATCCACGACCACATCACCCCGGGGACGTACAACCTGTCGGTCCGCTGCAACGACAACCCCAGAACGGAGACGCGCAGCTTCACCGTGCTGCCCAGCCGGGGCGCGATGGGCGGGCTCGGGGGCTCCGCGGGGCCGACCCAGACCGAGATGGCCGTCGGCGGGTCCCTGGCGGGGCTCGCCGCCATCGGCGGTGCCGTGTACGTGGCACGGCGCCGCCGCCAGGCCGGCGGGGGGATCTGACCGGCCGAACCTCCCGGACAGAGCCGAACCGCCCGTCGCCCTCCCAGCCCTGGAACCGGGGCGGCTTCGCCAACAACCTGGTGCAGCGGGTGGAGGTGTTCTGCCCGCGGGACGGCTGAGCCG
>NZ_JBFAAD010000028.1:0-96645 GCF_040639555.1 Streptomyces sp. NPDC023838 | reverse complement strand
CCGGCGACACCACCCCCCAGGTCATCACTTCGACAGAGGGGACACAGTCATACCGGGCCCGGAGGCCAGCGGCCCCATTGCAGGACCGCGAAAAAGATAACGGGGGAAACCCTCACCCCTCAGCCTCCAGCGCCGCATCCAACCGCGCCCGAGCCCCCTCCAGCCACCGCCGGCACACCTTCGCCAGCGCCTCCCCCCGCTCCCACAGCGCCAGTGACTCCTCCAGAGTCGTACCCCCGGCCTCCAGCCGCCGTACGACGTCGATCAGCTCGTCCCGCGCCTGCTCGTACCCGAGCGACTCGGACGACGCCGACGCCCCGGACGGCCCGGAGCCGGACATCCCGGAGCCGGACGCCCCGGAGCCGGACATCCCGGAGCCGGGCGCCCCAGAGCCGGATGCCCCGGAGCCCGACGGGTCAGAGCCCCCCGCGCTCACCCCCGCCGAGTCCGCGCCACCCTCGTCGCCCCCACCCGTTCCCACCTTCGCTGCCATACCCGTCACCCTACGCATCCGTCCCGACGACAACCGTGAACTCCCCCTCGGCCACCCTGGCCCGCAACTCCTCGCCCCCGGCGACCTCCTCCGGGGCCCGCACCACCGCCCCGTCCGCTCGCTGGAGCACCGCGTACCCCCGTTCCAGCGTCGCCGCGGGCGAGAGCGCGACCACGCGCGCGCGGGTGTGGGCGAGCTCGGAGTCGGCGCGGTCCAGGAGGTGGCCGAGGACCCGGCGAGAGCGGTGGACCAGCGCGTCCACCTCGTCCGCCCGGTCGTCCACCATCCGGTGCGGCCGCTCCATCCAGGGGCGGCCGAGCATCCCGGCCAGCCCCCGCTCCTCCCGGTCGACGAGGCCGACGACATGCCGGCGCGCCCGGTCCCGCAGCATCCGGACCCGGTCCAGCTCCTCCCCGACGTCGGGGACGACCTTCTTCGCCGCATCCGTCGGCGTCGACGCCCGCAGATCCGCGACCAGGTCGAGCAGCGGCGAGTCCGGCTCGTGCCCGATCGCCGACACCACCGGCGTACGGCACTCGGCCACCGTCCGCACCAGCTGCTCGTCGGAGAACGGCAGCAGATCCTCCACGCTGCCCCCGCCCCGCGCCACGATGATCACGTCGACCTCCGCGAGCCCGTCCAGCTCCTTCACCGCCCGGACGACCTGCGGCACCGCGTGCACCCCCTGCACCGCCACGTTGCGCACCTCGAAGCGCACCGCGGGCCAGCGCCGCCGCGCGTTCTCCAGCACGTCCCGCTCGGCCGCCGAGGCGCGGCCGACCACCAGCCCGACGAGCTGCGGCAGGAACGGCAGCGGCCGCTTGCGGTCGAGCGCGAACAGCCCCTCCGCCGCGAGCGACTTCTTCAACTGCTCAAGCCGGGCGAGCAGTTCCCCGATGCCGACCGGCCGTATCTCGGCGGCGCGCAGCGACAGCTGCCCCCGCGGCGCGTACCACTCCGGCTTCGCGTGCACCACGACGCGCGCGCCCTCGGCGACGACGTCCGCGACCGCGTCGAACACCTGCCGGTAGCAGGTGACCGACACCGAGATGTCGTGCGACGGGTCACGCAGCGTCAGGAACACCACCCCCGCGCCCGGCCGCCGCGAGAGCTGGGTGATCTGCCCCTCGACCCACACCGCCCCCAGCCGGTCGATCCAGCCGCCGATGAGCCGCGACACCTCACCGACCGGCAGCGGCGCCTGAGCACTCGTATTCAGACCCATGTACGCAGGCTAACGGCCCCCACTGACACCGCCCCCGAACGCGCCGCCGCCCGCGCCCCGCACGACAGGACCGGGCTCGCCCCGCCCCGCTCGCTACCCCACCCGCCCAAACCGCTCCGCCCCCTGGACCATCAGCACTCCCACCCCCAGCACCAGCCAGACCAGCCCGACCACCTGCGCCGTGCGCGTCGCCTCCCACATCACCGCCACGATCACCGCCGCGCCGAGCAGCGGCAGCACCACATGCGTCAGCCAGTTCGGCGCGCCCTCACGGCGCCGTACCGCGTACCAGCCGATCACCGACGCGTGCAGCAGCAGAAACGCCGTCAGCGCGCCCATGTCGACCACCGAGACCAGGTGGTCCATGCCGTCGTCGCGGCGCGCCGCCCAGACCGCCGCCACCAGCGTCACCACGGCCGCCACCAGCAGCGCCGCGCGCGGAACGCCCGAGTCCGTACGCGACAGGACCTTCGGCAGCCGCCGCTCGCGCGCCATCGCGAAGACCAGCCGCCCCGCCGCGGCCTGCCCGGCCAGCGCCGCGAACGCCGCCCCGATCGCCTTGCTCACCGCCACCAGATCGTGCAGCCAGGTGCCCACGGACGCCTCGACGGTGTCGTAGAAAGCCGAGCCCTGCCTGGCGGGCTCGGCCGCCAGCGCGGCGGACGAGGCCGGTTCGAGGAGCGCCGCCAGATACGTCTGCGCCACGAACAGCACGCCCGCCAGCGCCAGACACAACAGCACCGCGCGCGCGACCTTCCCCGAACCCCCGGTCACCTCCTCCGCGAAGGAGGCGATCGCGTCGAAGCCCAGATACGAGAGCACCGCCACCGACACCGCGCTGAGCACCGCCGTCAACGAGAAGCCGGCGTCCCCTGCCAGCGGCGACAGCCAGTCGCGCTGCGCCCCGTCCCGTACGAGCACGACCACCGCCGCGACCACGAACACCAGCAGCACGGCGATCTCCATGGCGAGCACCGCGAACCCGACGCGCGCGGCCGCCCGTACGCCCCAGAGGTTGAGCGCCGTGGTGATCACCACGGCCAGCGCCGTCCACACCCACCGGGAGACCTCCGGGACCAGCGAGTTCATCGCGATCCCGGAGAAGAGGTACGCGACGGCCGGGATCAGCAGATAGTCGAGCATCGCCATCCAGCCCGCGATGAACCCGGCGCCCTCGCCGAGCCCCACGCGCGCGTAGGCGAAGACCGACCCCGCCTGCGGGGCGACGCGCACCATCTGGGCGTAGCTGAATGCGGTGAATCCCATGGCGACCGTTGACACGACGTAGACGAGCGCCACGGCGCCCTGCGACTTCGCGTCGAGCGTGCCGAAGATGCCGACGGGCGCCATCGGGGCGATGAAGAGCAGCCCGTACACGACAAGGTCACGGAAGCCCAGGCTGCGCCGCAGCCCGCCGTCCCGCGGCACCCGCCGCCCGCCCGCGCCGCCCTCCCGGCTCTCCTCGCTCTGCGCACCCATGCGGCCAGTGTCGTCGGCCGGACGATCCTTGGCCCGCCGGGCAGGGCGGGGGTGTCGGACCCCGGCCGTACCATGGAGCGCATGACTGCAACGCCTGCCCGCCGTGTCCTGCTCGCAGCACCCCGTGGCTACTGCGCGGGTGTGGACCGCGCCGTGATCGCCGTCGAGAAGGCCCTGGAGCAGTACGGGTCACCGATCTACGTACGGCACGAGATCGTCCACAACAAGTACGTGGTGCAGACCCTGGAGAAGAAGGGCGCGATCTTCGTCGACGAGACGGCGGAGGTCCCCGAGGGCTCGATCGTCATGTTCTCGGCGCACGGCGTGGCGCCGACCGTGCACGCGGAGGCGGCCGAGCGGAAGCTCGCCACCATCGACGCGACCTGCCCCCTGGTCACCAAGGTGCACAAGGAGGCCGTCCGGTTCGCCAACGAGGACTACGACATCCTTCTGATCGGCCACGAGGGCCACGAGGAGGTCATCGGCACCTCCGGCGAGGCCCCCGAGCACATCACGCTGGTCGACGGCCCCGAGGACGTCGCCAACGTCGAGGTCCGCGACGAGTCGAAGGTCGTCTGGCTCTCCCAGACGACGCTCTCGGTCGACGAGACCATGGAGACGGTGGACGCGCTCAAGCAGAAGTTCCCGCTCCTCGTCTCCCCGCCGAGCGACGACATCTGTTACGCGACGCAGAACCGCCAGATCGCGGTGAAGCGGATGGGCGCGGACGCCGACCTGGTCATCGTCGTCGGCTCCAAGAACTCCTCGAACTCGGTCCGCCTGGTCGAGGTCGCCCTCGGCGCGGGCGCGCGCGACGCCCACCTGGTGGACTTCGCCGACGAGATCGACGAGGCGTGGCTGGAGGGCGTGACCACGGTCGGCCTGACGTCCGGCGCGTCCGTCCCCGAGGTCCTGGTCGAGGGCGTCCTGGAGTGGCTCGCCCAGCGCGGCTTCGAGGACGTCGAGATCGTCAAGGCGGCGGAGGAGTCGATCACGTTCTCGCTGCCGAAGGAGCTGCGCCGCGATCTGCGCGCCGAGGCGGCACAGCTGTCGGGCGGGTCCGCGAAGTAACGCCGAATATCGCCGGCCCCCTGGTCACAGGCGTTCTGTGGGTGACTGTCAGTGCCCACCCGTAACGTGGTGTCCATGAACGTGTTCGGAGTGGACATCGGCGGGTCCGGGATCAAGGGTGCTCCCGTGGACCTGGAGCGCGGCGACCTGACCCAGGAGCGGTTCAAGGTCCTGACACCGCACCCCGCGACGCCGGAGGCGGTGGCGGGGGGCGTCGCGGAGGTGGTCGGCCAGTTCGGCTGGTCGGGCCCGGTCGGCATCACCTTCCCGGGTGTCGTCACGGGCAACACGATCCGCACGGCGGCGAACGTGGACAAGACCTGGATAGGCGTGGACGGCGCGCGGCTGCTTGCCGACCGCCTGGGCGGCGCGCCGGTGACGGTGATGAACGACGCGGACGCGGCGGGCGTGGCCGAGATGAGCTTCGGCGCGGGCCGGGGCCGCAAGGGCACGGTGATCCTGCTGACGTTCGGCACGGGCATCGGCAGCGCGCTCTTCCTCGACGGCCGCCTCGTCCCCAACACCGAGCTGGGCCACCTGGAGCTGCACGGCCACGACGCGGAGAAGCGCGCGTCGACCAAGGTCAAGGAGGACGAGGACCTGAGCTGGCCCCACTGGGCCCACCGCGTCCAGAAGTACCTGGCGCACGTCGAGATGCTCTTCTCCCCGGAGCTGTTCATCATCGGCGGCGGCGTGAGCCGCAAGGCGGAGAAGTTCCTGCCGCTGATCGAGGGGATCAGGGCGGAGATAGTCCCGGCGGAGCTGCAGAACAACGCGGGGATCGTGGGGGCGGCGATGACGGCGGGGATGGGGTAGGGCAACGACCGCCGGGAGCGGGGCGGCCGGGCGGCCAGGCCGCCGGGCCGCCGGGCCGGCCGTTGCGGGCGGGGCGCGCGGGCATGGCTGAGCGGTGGGGGCGTCGGGGAGTTCCGGCCTCGGGGGTGTGCAGGCCGGGGCGCGTCCGCGTTTCGGCGGTTGCACAGGTGCGCCGACGCTCCGTTGGCTGGCTGGCTGGCTGGGCTAGGGCCGGTGCCCGGCTACGGCAGCTGGTCGGCTACGGGCCGGTGCCCGGGCTAGCGCGGCTGGTCGGCTACGGGCCGGTCCCTGGCTACGGCAGCGGCTCGACTACCGCCGGTCCCTGGCTACGGCAGCGGCTCGGCTACCGCCGGTTCCTGGCTACGGCAGCGGCTCGGCTACCGCCGGTTCCTGGCTACGGCAGCTTCTCGGCTACCGCCGGTTCCTGGCTACGGCAGCTTCTCGGCTACCGCCGGGGCCCGGCGGGCCGTGCTCGGCGCCGTCCCATCAGCCGCAGCTTCCGTACGCTCGCGATCAGCCCTGCCACCAGCGTGCCGCCGTACAGCCAGCCGGCGTGCAGGGCGAGGGCGGTGACCACGGCCATGGCCTGCCCACCGAAGCCGCCGGAGCCGCCCGAGATGGGCACGATCCCGAAGGCGAAGGCGATCGGGACGCTGATGGGCGCGCTGACGAGGTCGGCGGGGCGTACCCACAGCGCGGTGACGGCGCTCACCGGCAGGAACAGCACGCCGTACACGGCGGGCGAGCCGTCGAAGATCAGCCAGTCCAGACACCCGAGCAGGAACATGACGGCGGCCGCGAAGAGGCCGCCGCCGAGCCCGGTGAGCCGGGGCTCGGGGAGCCGGCGCAGGGCCAGGACGAACGGAGGGGCGGGCCGGGCCGCCACCCGGTACACGGCGGCGGCCTCCCCGGCGGGGGCCTGCGGCCCGAGCGGCGGCAGCCCGGAGGCACGGCCGGGCGCGCGCCCGGCAGGGCCCTCGGCGGTGCGTGCTGCTCGCTGTCCGTGCTGCGGGGTGTGCGTCCTGTATTGCTCCACCCCACCAACGTAGGTCGCAACAGGGGAGGAACCACCCGTGGGACACGCCCTTTGGGTGAGCTTGGCGTTGCGTTCGACGCGAAACCGCCCCTGGAGGCGGTATGGAGGGGCCGGGGCCCGACCCGGTGAGGGCCGTCGCCGACGGCCCGACACGCCCGTAAACTGGTGAGTCGGCCCCCATCCGCGGGGGCGTCGGCCCCCGGCCCGGGGGCGGACGGACCATCACCCTCGTACCGGGAAGTCGCCACGTGTCGCTCACGATCGGAATCGTCGGTCTGCCGAATGTCGGCAAGTCGACCCTGTTCAACGCCCTGACCAAGAACGACGTGCTGGCGGCCAACTACCCGTTCGCCACCATCGAGCCGAACGTGGGCGTCGTCGGCGTCCCCGACGCGCGCCTCCACAAGCTGGCCGAGGTCTTCAGCTCGCAGCGCGTGCTCCCCGCCACGGTCGACTTCGTCGACATCGCGGGCATCGTGCGCGGCGCCAGCGAGGGCGAGGGCCTGGGCAACAAGTTCCTGGCCAACATCCGCGAGTCGGACGCGATCTGCCAGGTCATCCGCGCCTTCAAGGACGAGAACGTCGTCCACGTCGACGGCAAGGTGTCCCCGAAGGACGACATCGAGACGATCAACACCGAGCTGATCCTCGCGGACCTCCAGACGATCGAGAAGGTCCTGCCGCGCCTCCAGAAGGAGTCCCGGATCAAGAAGGACGTCGCTCCCAAGGTGGCGGCGGTCGAGGCGGCCAAGGAGATCCTGGAGAAGGGCGACACGCTGTTCTCGCAGGGCATCGTCCAGGGCACGGAGAAGTCGGAGCTGCTGCATGACCTGCACCTGCTGACGACGAAGCCGTTCCTCTACGTCTTCAACGTCGACGAGGACGAGCTCACCGACGACGCCTTCAAGGCCGAGCAGAGCGCGCTGGTCGCCCCCGCCGAGGCGATCTTCCTCAACGCCAAGCTGGAGCAGGACCTCGCCGAGCTCGACGAGGCGGACGCCCTTGAGCTCCTCCAGTCCGTAGGCGCCGAGGAGCCCGGCCTGGCCACCCTCGCCCGCGTCGGCTTCAACACCCTCGGCCTCCAGACGTACCTGACGGCCGGCCCCAAGGAAGCCCGCGCCTGGACCATCAAGAAGGGCGCCACGGCCCCCGAGGCGGCCGGTGTCATCCACACCGACTTCCAGAAGGGCTTCATCAAGGCGGAGGTCATCTCCTTCCACGACCTCATCGAAACAGGTTCGGTCGCCGAGGCCCGCGCGAAGGGGAAGGCTCGGATGGAGGGCAAGGAGTATGTGATGCAGGACGGGGATGTTGTGGAGTTCCGGTTCAACGTGTAGCGGCTGACTCATCACCACGTCACTGATCTGGCAAACATGCAGGTCAGAAGGGGCTCGGCTCTTCGGGGTCGGGCCCTTTGTTTTTTCCCGTGCTGGGATGGTGCTGGGATAGCTGACCCTCGTCACCTGTCGTCAGCCCTGGCCATCCGTACCGTGCTGGGGCGGTGCTGGGATGGGATGGAACGCCCGTGCTGGGTTTCGGGCGTTGCGCTGCCCGATGCGAGGGGTGGCGGCAGAGGCTCCGTCCACACGCCTTCTTCACGACTCCGGGGATCCGGGGATCCGGGCAGATCGTGGCGCTTTTCCTACTCGTTTGACACACTCGGGGGTATGGGTGAGACGACGTACAGCATCGGGGAAGGGCCGGCGACGCGGGTGAGCCTGTCGCTGCCCGAAGGGACCGCGGAGGCGATCCGGGCGCGGGTGGGCAAGCGGGAGTTCTCCGCGTTCATCGCTGAGGCGGTCGAGCGTGAGCTGCGCGGGCAGGTCCTCGACGAGTATTTGGCGGACTACGAGAACCGCAAGGGGCCGGTCTCCGAGCAGGCTCGTCAGCGGGCACGGCAGGTCTTCGACGAGGTGTTCGCCGAGGAGGGCGAGTGGCCCGCCGCAAGCTGAGTCACGTGGGGACGCTGGTCCTCGACAGTGAGGGGCTCTCGAAGCTGCTCGCCGACGACGAGCAGGTGGTGGCTCTGGTCGCTGAGGCGCGCTCGCGCGGCATGGAGGTCGTGATCTGCGCGCTCACCATCATCGAGGCCGTGCATGCCCGTACGAACAAGGCGCGACTGAACTGGCTGCTCTCGGGGCTGCGCGTGGTTCTGGTGGGTGACGAGGAGGCGAGGGCGGCCTCGAAGCTGCTGGTGGATGCCGGCCTGCACGGGCACAAGTACGCCATCGATGCGGCGGTCGCCGAGGCGGCACTGCGACAGCATCGCCCCGTGGTCATGCTGACTTCCGATATCGACGACATGGTCAAGCTCTGCGGCGATCGGGTCCGGCTCGTGGCGGTGTGATTTCCCCTGGTCCGCGGCGCGAAAGGGCAGTGCCCGATAAGGCGAGGCGAGTTCCAGGGGCGAGGTTGCAGATCGTCGGCTCAGTAAGCGCGGGGGCCGAAAGGGCTCCAGTGGCCGAGGATCAACGGGCGAGGAACTCGACCGCGAGGGGGGCGAACTGCTGGTGGTGCTGGAAGATGCCGCCGTGACCGGAGTCGGGGTAGATGATCAGCTCGCTGTCCTTGATGCGTCGGTGCAGGTCCTCGGAGAGGACCGAGGGCACCATGCGGTCGTTGTCGCCGTTGGCGATGAGGGTGGGCTGGGCGAGCTGCGACAGGTCGTCGGGGGTGGAGCGCCCCCATTCCTTGATCGCCTTCAGCTGCGTCTGGAACGCCTTGACCTTGATCTTCGCATCGCGGTCGGCAGTGCGCTCCTGGAGCCGGTTGACGAACGCGCGCGCCGCGGACTTGCCGGTGGTGTTGCGGTTGAAGAACAGGAATTCCTTGGGGTCCGACCGGGTCAGGGTGGCGCGCAGCATGTCCCAGTACGTGGTGCCGGCGACCTTGTCGATGTCCTTGCCGCCCTTGGGCCCGGTGCCGGTGAGGACGAGTTTGCGGACGAGCTCGGGGTGCTTCACCACCAGGGCCTGGGCGATGAAGCCACCGAGGGAGAAGGAGAAGACGTCGATCTTGTCGAAGCCGAGCGCCGTGATGAAGGTGTAGGCGTCATCAGCCATCGCCTCGATGCTGTCCGGCACCTGGCCCGTGGAGGCCCCGACACCGCGCTGATCGAAGGCGATGACGTGACGGCCCTTCGCGATGGGGTCGATGATGCGCGGGTCCCAGTTGTCCAGGGTCGCGGCGAGGTGCACGAAGAACACAACAGGCACGCCGCCCTTGGGCCCCAGCTCGCGGTAGGCGTAGGTGACGCCGCCGGCGGTGACGGTGCGGGACGGGGCATGGGCGTACGAGGTGATAGCGGCTTCGTTCGGGGTGCCGGTGCTGCTCATGATGGTTTCTCCTGGTGTGTTTCTGGTCGCCCGCCGCGGGTGGCGGCGGGTCAGCTGGGGCTGATGACGACGGCGGCCCCGCCGAAGCCGGGCGCCTTGCCCGCGACCGGGCGCACGACGTCCTGCTCGACGCGGGTGGTGATCTGGCGGAGCCGGTCGATGCCGGCGCGCCCGCCCTACGTCATCGAGACGACGACCTTGCCGGCCTTCACCCGGCCCTTCTCGACGTACTCCATGGCTTGAAGGGTTTCGTCGAACGGGAAGACACCGTCGACGACGGGGCGGATCTTCCCGGCGTCAATGAGGGGGGTGAGTTCGCGCAGTTGGTCGCCGCTGGCCTTCATGAACAGGAACGAGTACGTCACGCCGAGGCGCTTGGCCTGGCGTCGGGTCTTGGAACTGAGCACGGTCATGGCCAGGCGGAGGACCGGGTTCACGCCGAGTTCACGGGCGAAGGCGGGGTCGGGCGGGCCCGCCACGCTGATGGCCATGCCGCCGGGCTTGAGAACACGCAAGGACCTGGCCAGGTTGTCGCCGCCGAGGCTGTCCAGGACGACGTCGTAGCCGTCGAGGATCTCCTCGAAGTCCTGCGTGCGGTAGTCGACGACGACGTCCGCGCCGAGGTCCTTGACCAGGTCGACCTTGGCGGTGCTCACGGTGGTGGCCACGTGCGCGCCCAGCGCCTTGGCCAGCTGGACGGCGATGGAACCGAGGCCGCCGGATCCCGCGTGGACGAGGACCTTCTGGCCCGGTCGCACGCGTGCCCGCTCGACCAGTGCCTGCCATGCGGTCAGGGCGACCAGGGGGAGGGAGGCGGCCTCGGCCATGGTGAGGGTGGCCGGTTTGGGTGCCAGGTCGTTCTGGTGGACAGCGAGGCGTTCGGCGAAGGTGCCGATGCGGTCCTTGTCGGGCCGTGCGTAGACCTCGTCGCCCACCGCGAAGCGGGTGACGGACGGGCCGACCCGGACGACTTTTCCTGCGAGGTCGTTGCCCAGGACGAGCGGGAGACGGTAGGGCAGGAACGACTTGAAGGCCCCGTCGCGGAGCTTGATGTCCAGCGGGTTGACGCTCGCCGCCCGGATCTCGACCAGGACGTCCTCGGCGCCCACCTGCGGGTCGAGCACCTCGGCGGCGCGCATCCCGGCCGGGCCGCCGTACTTCTCGACCAGGAAAGCCTTCATCGTCGTCTCCGTTCCGATTCCCGGCCGTGGGAGGACGGGGTCTTCGTTCGTCCCGGGCTTCTCCCAGTACGAGATAGTTTGTGGCGTTTTCTTGGCTGCAGCGTGGGGCGCCGCTCCCTCAGCCGCGTTGGCCCTTCAGGCCACCGGCGCGACCGGGCCACCGGCGCGACCGGGTCGTCGACGCGGCCGGCGCCGCCGCCCTGGAGGCGGTCCAGGGAGGCGGCAATCCCCTCGTGGGGCATGCCGAGCGGCACCGCGCTGACCTCGGCCAGGCGGGTGTACTGCTCGTCGGTCAGCTGGACGTCGACGGCGCCGAGGTAGCTGTCGAGCTGGGCGAGGCTGCGTGGGCCGATGATCGGGACTGGTAGCCGTCCGCGCTGTCGAGGAAGGTGCCGCCCGCCTCGGCGAACCGGTCGATCATGCGGCGTGCCTCGTCCGGCTCGGCGCCGGCACCCCAGCCGGTGCCGAAGTTCGCCGTGCCGAGCGCGTACTCGGACACGCGCAGGCCGGTCCGGTGTCCGAAGGTCGTGTAACGCATCAGGGGTACGCATCAGGGGTCCTTACGTAACGGGATCAGGGAGGAGCTGTGCTGCGGCGGAGCCGGGAGGCTCAGGCCGCGTTCGGCTGAGGCGTGACGGCCAGGCTCTGCTTGACTTGACGGGTGAGCTCGTCGGCGACGATCTCGGGCAGGCCCGTCTCGATGCCGTACAGGGCCTGGGCCGCGACGTCGGAAGCGGCGGTCTTCTGGTCGGCGGGGATGCCGGCGGCCATGTCGGTGTCCATGTAGCCGACGTGCAGCCCAGAGACGGCGATGCCGCGGGGCGCCAACTCGTCGCGGGTCGCGCCGGTCAGTGCCCAGGCAGCGGCCTTGGACGCGGCGTAGGAGCCGAGTCCTGCCGGGTGCAGCCAGGACAGGACGGACAGGACGTTGAGTACGGCGCCGCCGCCGTTGCCCTCGATGACGGGGGCGAAGGCGCGGGTCGCGGCGAGCGGGCCGTAGAAGTTGGTCTCCATCTCCCGGCGCACCTCATCGGTGTCGCCTCCGATCAGCGTCGCGCCGGTGGAGATGCCCGCGTTGTTGATCAGCAGGGTCGCATCCGACGCGATGCGGGCGGCCTCCCGTATCGATACCTCGTCCGTCACGTCGAGGCGCAGCGGGATGACACCCGGCACGTCGGCCGTCTCAGGGCGGCGGGCCGCCGCGTATACCTTCGCGCCGCGCTCCACCAGCTGGGCGGCGAGGTGTCGCCCGAGGCCCCGGTTGGCCCCGGTGACGACCGCGACCGCGTTCTTCAGTTCCATGCCCGCTCCTCGTCTACGGCGGGTGCCGTCGGGTCACCCGCACGATTTAGATTATGCAACCAATCTAAACACGGGTCTACGATAGATGCCAGTCGACATCCAAACGGGAGGGTGATCATGGGCCGCGTATCGCAGGCGCAGGCGGAGGAGAACCGCAGGCGGGTGGTGGACACCGCCTCGCGGCTGTTCCGGGAGCAGGGAACTCAGGTGAGCGTCGCCGACCTGATGAAGGCGGCGGGCCTGACCCACGGCGCCTTCTACAAGCAGTTCGCTTCCAAGGAAGCGCTCGTCGACGAGGCCACCGCCCACGCCTTCGATGAGCTCGCCCGGGGTCACGCCGCAGGGCTCGCGCGGTACGAAGGGCAGCGCGACGCCGTCCAGCGGGCGCTGATCGACGCCTACCTCTCCGTCGAACACCGCGACGACCCGGCGGACGGCTGCCCGGTCGCCGCGCTCGCCACGGACATCGCACGCGAAGGCGGGGGTCGTGAGGCCCGTCGTGTCTACACCGAGGGGGTGGCCGACTTCGCCGACTTCCTCGGCGGTGACGACCAGGACGGCATCGTCCGCCTCTGCACCCTGTTGGGTGCGCTGGTCCTGTCCCGGGCCACCAAGGGCTCCCCGCTCTCGGAGGAGATCCTTGCCGCCGCGCACGCAGCCTTGATCAGGGGCGCGGCGGTCGAGTAGGCGATGCGGGTGATCCAGCGAACACGGGGCCGAGCTGACACTATCTGCGGCACCTGGCCCTGTGCTCACTGTGGAGCGTGCCGGATTGGTTCGGCGTCGTCTGCGATGCGCAGGATCTGCTGTGCTCTCGGAGGAAGTCGCGCCCGCGGGGCGTTGGCGCGAGGGGGCGGGTGTCCCGGTCGATGATCCGGAAGCCGGCCCCGTGCTCGATCGCGCGGATGCGCTGGGCGAGGGTGGTGCTCCTGCCGCCGTAGAAGCTGTCCGCGGCCGCGGGAATGCTGTCGTGGCCGGCGACCTGGACGGTGGTGCGCAGCCGGTCCAGGGCTTCGCGGCCGTCGGTGACAGCTTGCATCGCCGGTGAGAGCTGCGGGGGGAGATCAAGGTGGCCGAGGCCGTTGTAGCCGCCCGGAGGGTGGATGGTGATGCCGCATCGGTGAGCTTTCTGCGACAGGCCCCAGGCGCTCATGCCGCATTCGCGTGCCAGTTCCCTCAAAAGGCGCCGCTTGGGAGGCGGGCCAGGACTTCTTGCTGCCTGGCCCTCCGAGTCGGTGTAGAGGACGGGGCGGGGTCCGTCCGGGACGGCTGGGCCGCAGAGGTAGTGGGTGCCGCCCGCGTCGCAGCCGGCCACCGGCTCCACCGCGAGGCCGTTGGGCAGGGCGATCGGCTCGATCGGGTCGGTGCGGGCGAGGTCGAACTCGCCGTCGCACGCCAGGTAGGAGGCGGCCTCGGGATGCGCGGCGACCCTGCGGAGCAGGGCGGCGTCCGAGAGCGCGGCGGGTTGAGGGCTGCGGTGACGGCCGGAGTGCGGGAGTGACCGGCGGTCTCGTTGTCGACCTTCAGGTGCGACGAGGCGGAGTCAGCCCGTTCAGGTCCAGGTCGATCTCGAACGGGACGGGGCGCTTCAAGGTCGTGCGGAAGATGCCGGCGGGGGCGTAGGTGCTGGTCGGTTCGTCGAGTTCGTAGACGTGGACGACCGGTGCGCCGCCCTCGTCCTCGACGCGCCAGTAGTGCGGGATGCCCGCCTGTGCGTACTTGTGCAGCTTTACCGTGCGGTCCCGGTGCGCGGACTCGGGGGAGACGACCTCGACGACGAGTTGCACGTCCTCGGGGGCGTACCAGGTGCGGTCGGGGTCGAATGAGGCGGTCGTCAGGATCAGATCCGGTTCGGGGCGGTTGCGGGCGTCGAGCCGGATCGTCATTTCCCGCTCGACTTCGAAACCGTCGGCGGCCTGAGCCATGAGCGCCACTGTGAGGCCAGTGACGACGCGGCCGTGCCACGACCGTTGTGGGGACATCATGAAGACGAGCGCTCCATCGATCAGCTCGGTGTGGCGGGGTGCCTCCGGGAGGCTGTCCAGGTCCTCCGCGAACCAGCCTTCCGCGCGTGGCGGGCGCATCCAGTCGGGCAGTGCGGTCATGGCTTCACGGTAGCGGCTTCGGACGACGAGGGCGGGGGCTCGGCCAGGTGATAGCGGCGCGGGGGCGCCAGCCACCGGCTGTGATCGAATTCCCCACGTGACCGAATTCGCCATACCCTCGCACCCCCTCCGCATCGCCACCGCCCAGGCCCCCGTCGCCCCCGGTGACGTCGTCGCCAACGCCGCCACCGTCGCCCGGCTCGTTCGGGCCGCCGGGGACGGTGGGGCGCGGGTCGTCGTGTTCGCCGAGAAGTTCCTCACCGGGTACGAGCCCGAGCTCATCCGGGCCGATCCCGGGCGGTGTGCAGTGAACGGGGTCGGGGATCCTCGGCTCGCTCCCGTCGTCGCCGCCTGTCGGGAGAGCGGTGTGGTCGCGGTCGTGGGGGCCGCGGTGTACGACGGCGGGGAGCTGTTCGTATCCGCGCTGGTCGTCGACGGGGCCGGGGTCCGTGCGCGGTACGACAAGCAGGTGCTCTTCAAGGCCGAGCGCGCGGTGTACCGGCCCGGCTCCGCCGGTTTCACCCTCGAAGTGGAGGAGTGGCGGCTCGGCCTGGGGATCTGTTACGACTCCGGCTTCCCCGAGCACGCGCGGGCCGCGGCGCTGGACGGCTGCCACGCGTACGTGGTGGGCGCGCTGTTCGGCGTCGGCAGCGGGTACCACGAGTCGCGCGTCTGGTTCCCCGCGCGGGCCCTCGACAACACGGTGTACGCGGTGCTCGCCAACCACGTCGGGCGGACGGGGGAGTGGGAGACCTGCGGGAGCAGTGCGGTGTGGGGGCCGGACGGGCGCGTTGTCGCCGAGGCCGGGCCAGACGGTGAGGAGATCGTCTTCGCCGACCTGACCCCGGACGCCCTGCACGCCGCCCGCGAGGCCGAGCCGATGCTTCGGGATCTGAGGGAGTTGGGGGAGTGGAGGGAGTTGGGGGACGCCGGGGGTGCGGGGGGTGCCGGCGTGGCGCCTCGGCGTGCCGTACGGGCTGCGGCCGCGGCGGCGTCCGCTCGGTAGCCCGCCGCGGCGACGCCCGCTCGGTAACCCGCCGCGGCGGCGTCCGCTGCGTACCCCGCGACGGGCGGCGCCCGCTGCGTACCCCGCGACGGGCGGCGCCCGCTCCGCACCCCGCCCCGGCCCCCCCGCGCCCCCTACCCCGCCACCCCCGTCTTCAGCCCCGCCCCGCACAACGGCACCACCGCCTCGCGCCCCCCGAGCGCTTCCGGGGACGCCGTGACCGCCGCCCAGCACGCCACCCCGGTCGACTCCACGAACAGGCCGCGTCCGGCCAGGTCCAGCTGGGCCGCGCGGATCTGGTCCTCCGTCACCGTCAGGAACGTGCCGCCCGATTCGCGCACCGCCCGCAGGATCTGGCGGGCCCGGGGCGGGCGCGGGATCGCGATCCCCTCGGCCAGCGTCTCGGCTGAGGCCACCTCCGCCACCTGTGCCACCTCCTCCGTCCCCGCCCGGAACGCCCCCGCCAGCGGCGAAACCGCCTCCGCCTGGACCGCGACCAGGGCGGGGCGCTCGGGGATCAGGCCGTGCGCGTACAGCTCGGCCGTGGCGAGGGCCGCGCCGAGCAGCAGGGTGCCGTTGCCGACCGGGACGACGATCGCGCCGGGGAGCCTGCCGCCCAGTTCCTCCCACAGCTCGTAGACGTACGTCTTGGTGCCGTGCAGGAAGTACGGGTTGAAGACGTGCGAGGCGTAGAACGTCCCGGGGGTGTCGGCGGCCGTCCGGGCGGCGCGGGCTGTGGCCTCGCGGTCGCCGGGGACGCGTACGACCCGGGCGCCGTGCGCCCCGATCTGCTCGACCTTCTTCGGCGACGTGGCTTCGGGCACGTACACCGTGCACGGCAGACCGGCCCGGGCCAGATACGCGGCGACCGACGTGCCCGCGTTGCCGCTGCTGTCCGCGATCACGCGCTCGGGCGCCAGGCGCCGGGCCAGCTCGGCGAGCATCACCGCGCCCCGGTCCTTGAAGGACAGCGTCGGCATCAGGAAGTCCAGCTTGGCCGTGACCGTGTCGGTGAGCGGCACCAGCGGCGTGCGCCCCTCGCCCAGCGTGACCGGCGGCGGGCCGTCGAGCGGCAGGGCCTCCGCGTACCGCCACAGCGAACCGACGCGCCCCGTAAGCGACTTCAGCTCCACGGCCCCGGCGGCGAAGTCCAGGTCCCACGGGCCCCCGCAGGCCGGGCAGCACCAAGGGGCGGCGGCCTCGACGGGGACCCGGGTGCCGTCCTGGGGGCAGCGGTACGCCGCCGCCGCGCGCGCGTCGGCATGCCCGGAGAGCCCGGGGTGAGGTGCGTTCGTGTGTGTCATACAGCGACCCTAGGGCCAGGGCTTGCGCCGCACCCCGGGCGGCCGGCGGAGGGGTGTCGTCCGCTTCACTGTCAGCCCCCCGCCGCCTCCCGCGCACGGAGTGCCCGCGCCGCACCCTGGACGGCCGACGGAAGGGCACCGTCCGCTTCGCCGCCGGCCCCGCCCGTCGGCTCCCCTATACGGAGTGCCCGCTGTACGGAGTGTCCGCCCCGCACCCCGAACGCTCGACGGAAGGGCGCCGTCCGCCTCGGCCGTCAGCCCCCCCACCGCCCCCGCGCACGAAGTGCCCGCCCCGCCCCCCGAACGCCCGACGGAAGGGCACCGTCCGCTTCGGCCGCCGGTCCCCACCGCCTCCCGCGTACGATTCGCGCAGCAGTTCGCTGACCTCGACGAGGAGCCCTCACCCGTGGACATACCGCCGCCGCCCGCGCCCGAGCCGCCGTCGCAGCCGGGTCAGGGCCACGGCCCCGGCTGGCCGCCGCCCCCGCCCGGACCCCACCCCGGGCCGCAGCAGCCCTGGTACCCGTACCCGGCGGCGTATCCGCAGCCGTATCCCCCTCTCCAGGCGGCCAGGACCAGTGGGCTCGCCATCGCCTCGCTGGTCACCGGCATCGTCTGCTGTGTGCCGCCGCTCGGTCTGGTCCTGGGCGTCCTCGCCCTGCGGCGGATCCGGAAGCAGGGGCAGCGCGGCAAGGGCATGGCGATCACCGGTGTGGTGCTCTCCGCGATCAGTACGGTCCTGGCGGTCGTCCTCGTCGTCACCGGCGCCGTGAGCGCCTTCTGGGACGGGTTCCGGGACGGCATCGACGACGCCAGGAGCACGCGCAGCACCATGGACCTGCGCAAGGGCGACTGCTTCAACGTCCCCGGCGGCGAGCTGGAGCGCGAGGTCGTGAACGTGACCATCGTGTCGTGCGCCAAGCCGCACGACGGCGAGGTCTCCGGCTCCTTCAAGGTGGAGGGCTCCTCCTTCCCCGGCGACAAGGCGATCACCGCGCTCGCCGACCGCAAGTGCTGGGCCGTCGAGCAGGAGTACGCGATGGACAGCTGGGCGCTGCCGGTGGAGGCGGAGTCGTACTACTACACGCCCAGCACCCGCAGCTGGCGGCTCGGCGACCACTCGGTGACCTGCTCCTTCGCCACCAGCAGCGGCAAGCTCACGGGCTCGGTGCGCAACGACGCCCGCCGCCTCGACGCCGACCAGATGACCTATCTGCGCGCCTCCAACGCGTATGACCGGGTGATCGCCGCCGGCCCCGACCAGGACCGCGTCGAGGACGACCTGCCCGCCTTCAAGAAGTGGGCCGGGCAGGTCGCTCAGGTGCTGGACCAGGAGAGCGCCCGGCTGCGCGAGCGCGCCTGGCCCGCCGCCGCGGACGCGCAGGTGCGCGCCCGCGCCCAGGAGGCCGAGCTGGCGGGCAAGGAGTGGGCGAAGGCGGCCGGGGCCGCGAACGCCGACACGTTCTACCTCCACTCGGGCGCGGCGGACCGCGCCCTGCGGCAGGCCACGGAGGTCGCCGCGCGCCGCGCGCTGCACCTGGCCACCACACCGCCCGCCACCGACTCCGGGGGCAGCAGCGGCGGTTCGGGCAGCGCCGACGGCGGTACGGACAGTGGCGGCACCGACAGCGGCGGCACCGAGGACGGGCCGGGCTCCGGAAGGGAGGCCGGAGCCGGAAGCGGAAGCGACGGTTCCAAGGCGGTCTGACACGGGTAGTCCTACCCGCGGTACCCCCTGGGCATGGGCAGGTCATCACTTCGAGTGAAACTTTGGCCTTGGCTTGCGGTGCACAACCCACGGTTGCCACGCTGTTGCAGTCTGTCAACCTGATGGGAGTGGCCAGTGACTTTCGGTGAGCAGCCGGCTTATCTGCGCGTAGCCAGCGATCTCCGGCAGAAGATCGTCAGTGGTTCACTGCCACCGCACACCCGCCTCCCCTCACAGGCCCGCATCCGCGAGGAGTACGGGGTCTCCGACACGGTCGCCCTGGAGGCCCGCAAGGTCCTGATGGCCGAGGGTCTGGTCGAGGGCCGCTCCGGGTCGGGTACGTACGTGAGGGAGCGCCCCGTCCCGCGCCGCGTGGCCCGGTCCGGGTTCCGCCCGGCCAGGGGGGCCAGCCCGTTCCGCCAGGAGCAGGCCGAGGACGGCACCCGGGGCACCTGGGAGTCGAACAGCGAGCAGGAGGGGGCGTCCGCCGAGATCGCCAAGCGGCTCGGCATCGCCCCCGGGGACCGCGTGATGCGCACCCGGTACGTGTACCGGGACGCGGGCGAGCAGATGATGCTCTCCACCTCCTGGGAGCCCCTCGCGGTGACCGGGCGCACCCCGGTGATGCTGCCCGAGGAGGGGCCGCTCGGCGGGTGCGGTGTCGTCGAGCGGATGGCCGCGATCGACGTGGTCGTGGACAACGTGGTGGAGGAGGTCGGCGCGCGCCCGGGGCTGGCGGAGGAGCTCATGGCGCTCGGCGGGGTCCCGGGCCATGTGGTGCTCGTCATCGAGCGGACGTATTACGCGTCGGGGCGCGCGGTGGAGACGGCCGACGTCGTCGTCCCCGCCGACCGGTACCGGATCGCGTACCACCTGCCGGTGAAGTAGCGCTTGCCGCCCACTGCCTGTCGGTGAGGTGGCGGTGGCCGTGGTGGCGACGGCGGTGGCGGTGGTGGGCTGACTCGGCGTCAACTCCCGTGACGGGGGCGCACTCCCAGGGGTGCGCCCCCGTTCTCTTGCCCTTGTGTGGCCGGATCCGTATCTCTTTGTGTAAATACGGATCCGCTGAGTGAAGGTCAGGCGTACGCTCGGGCATATGCGGAATGCGGTTTCCTGGGGATCTTCACCGACCTGCACGCCGACAGCGGGAGGGGCGCGATGAACGACGGTGGCGTGGTGCTTTCCTGGCAGGTCATACGCCAGGACGACAACGGCAACCGCTACCGCGTGGGCAGGTACGCCACCCGGGCCGAGGCCCAGAAGATCGTCGACAGCCTCGATGACCGGGGGCACCGCCAGTTGTACTGGGTCGAGCGGATCGCCCAGCCGGCGCAGTAGCGGGCCGCGGCGACGTGCCGCCCGGCGGGCGCGGGCGGGAGGCCCGGGCCGGGCGACGGCCCGCCGGGCCGGGCCGCGCCGGACGCGGGTTACGCTCCGGCGCATGGACGTTCGTGTGGTGGTGGCCGGAGCCGTGTTCGACCGGGGCAGGCTGCTCGCCGCGCGCCGCAGCGCCCCGCCCGAGCTGGCCGGGCGCTGGGAGCTGCCCGGCGGCAAGGTGGAGCCGGGCGAGCACCCCGAGGCCGCCCTGGTCCGCGAGCTGCGCGAGGAACTGGGCGTGGAGGCCGAGCCGCTGGAGCGGATTCCGGGGGAGTGGCCGCTGAAGCCGGGCCTGGTGCTGTGGGTGTGGACCGCTCGGCTGGCCTCCGGCCGGCCCCGGCCCCTGGAGGACCACGACGCCCTGCGCTGGCTCGCCCCCGACGAGACGGACGAGGTCGACTGGCTGCCGCAGGACCGGCCGGCGGTGGAGGAAGCGGCACGGATGCTGGCGGCGGACCTCCGGGAGGCGGGCACCCGGGAGCCGGACCTCCGGGAGCCGGACATCCAGGCGGCCCGGGAGGCCCGGGAGGGCGCGCCGGGTCGCTGAGCATCCGGCCCGGGAGGCGATGCGGCGGGCCGGCGAGCATCGCGGCCCGGGAGGGCGCGTCGGGTCCTGAACGTCCGGCCCGCGAGGGGTGCGGCGGCCCGCCGAGCATCGGCCCGGGAGGGCGCGGCGGGGGTGCCGAGCGTCCGGCCCGCGACGGGTGCGGCGGCCCGCCGGGGCCACCGGGCATCCGCACCCGGAAGACCCCGCCGGGCCGCCGCGCGCCCCTCTCTCCCCGTACGCCCCTGCCGCGCCCCTGCGCCGTTCGTGCCACCATGCGCCCCATCAAGGGATAGCTGACCCAAAATATCGGGTATGTGCCTATTAATCCTTCTAAACCCCCCGAAGAGTCGGATGCGGGTGAGCGGCGTGATCGACACCTCCGGCGGCTGCGCCGAGTGGACTTTCCCGGCGGAGGCCAACGCGGTGCGCACCGCGCGCCACGCCGTCCGGGACACGCTGCGTGGCTGGGAGCTGGACCCTGCCGCCAGCGACGTGGCGGTGCTGCTGGTCAGTGAACTCGTGACCAATTCCCTGCGGTACGCGTCGGGGCCCATCGGGGTGCGGATGGCCCGCCCCCACCCCGGCGCCCTGCTGGTGGAGGTCTCCGACCCGCTGCCGGAGGAGCCCGTCGAACGGGACGCCGGACCGGACGACGAAGGGGGCCGGGGCCTTCAGTTGGTGGCTTGTTCTGCACGGCGCTGGGGGACCCGGCGCGGCAGGACGGGCAAGACCGTGTGGTTCGAGCTGGCCCTGCCGGGTTAGAAGGAGGGAGGGACGAACGATCACAACCCGTTCGGACGGCGAGGTCGGGAGACGGCCGGAAAAGAACGAGACCGGGATGTGATCGTGAACGCCGTGTCGGTGCGGGCCGTAGTACTGAATACTGCGGTCAAGGCCGGTCCGGTGCGGTGAGCTGGAGGGGACGGTCGCGTGAGCGAGATACCTGAGACGGCTGGCGGCGTCGTGTGGCAGAGCAGCCCGCCTGGCTCGATATACGACTACATCAGGGTCGCCTCGTTCTCGATCGGGCCCGACGGGCTGATCGAGCAGTGGAGCCTGCGGGCCGAGGAGCAGTTCGGGCTGACCGCCCGCGAGGTCGTGGGCGTCGACCCGGTCGACGCCTTCATGCCCCCTGAGCTGCGCTCCCGAGGTCACCGGCGGGTCGCCGAGATCCTGGACGGGCGCGAGTGGACCGGCCTCGTCCCCTTCCGTACACCGGAGCGGGAGGGGCGGCACGGGCTCGCCGAGCTGTATGTGATGCCCAGTGAGACGGCGGCCGGGGAGCGCGGCGCGCTCTGTATCGTCGTCGATGTCCGGGCGTTGCGCGGCATAGAGACGGACCTCGCTGCCTCGCAGGCCATTTTCGGTCAATCTCCCTTCGGCTTCCTGCTGTTCGATACGGACCTCACCGTCCTGCGCGCCAACCGGCGCTTCGCCACCGTCTTCGGCGGCGAGCCCGAAGAGCACCGCGGCCGCACCGTCCACGACTATCTGAACCGCGCCGAGGCCGACCGGATGGCCGCCGCCCTCCAGCGTGTCCTCGACACCGGCGAGGCCGTCACCGACCTCCAGCTCGTCGGCACCGCGCCCGGCGACCCGGCCCGCCGCCACTGGTCGATCAACCTCTACCGCGTGCACAGCGGCACCGGGCGGCCCATCGGCGTCGCCAGCCTCGGCATCGACGTGACCCGCCGCCACAACGCCGCCCGGGAGGCCGCCGACGCCCGCCGCAACCTCGCCCTGCTCAACGAGGCGGGCAACCGGATCGGGAACTCCCTCGACCTGGAGACCACCGCCCGCGAACTCCTCGACGTCGCCGTCCCCGGCTTCTGCGACCTGGCCTCCGTCGACCTGTACCAGGCGCTGCTCGCCGGGGACGACGCCATCCAGAACCGCGTCGACGGCCGCGCCGAGCTGCGCCGGGTCGCCTTCGCCAGCGCCGTCTCGGACACGCCCCTCACCCTCAGCGGAGCCACCGCCCCGGCCGCGTCCGTCTCCGTGGGAGACGTGCATCGCTACCCCTTCCACTCGCCCTGCGCAGACGCCCTGCGCACCGGTCGCCTCCGTGCCGTACCGGGCGACGAGGGGAGCCTGGTGCACACCACGCTCGCCGTCCCGATGGTCGCCCACGACACCGTCGTCGGCCTCGTCCAGTTCTCCCGCGCCAAGGGCAGCGAGCCCTTCGGCGAGCGCGACCGCGCCCTCGCCACCGAACTCGCCTCCCGCGCCGCCGTCTGCATCGACAACGCCCGCCTCTACCGGAGGGAGCACGAGCGCGCGCTGATACTGCAGCGCTCCCTCCTCCCGCCCGGCGACCCCGAGGCCGCCGGGCTGGACATCGCCTGCCGCTATCTGCCGGGCAACGCCGCCACCGAGGTCGGCGGCGACTGGTTCGACGTCATCGAACTCCCCGGCCACCGCACCGCCCTGGTCGTCGGCGACGTGATGGGCCGCGGGCTGCGGGCCGCCGTCGCCATGGGCGAACTGCGCACCGCCGTACGGACCCTGGCCATGCTCGACCTGGAGCCCGCCGAGGTGCTCTCGCACCTGGACGAGATCGCCCGGGGCCTGGGCGACCCCGGAGGCCCCGACCGCGCGCCCGGCGGCAACCGGCGCGGCCGCCCCGGCTCCCGCACCGCCCACAAGTCCCGCGAGGCCGACCTCACCGAGGTGTACCTGGCGACCTGTGTGTACGCCGTGTACGACCCGGTGACGCGGCGCTGCTCCATCGCCAACGCGGGCCATCTGCCGCCGGTCCTGGTCGAGCCCGGCGAGCCCGCGCTGTTCCTGGACATGCCGCCCGGGCTGCCGCTCGGCGTGGGCGGGGAGCCGTTCGAGGAGATCGAGGTCGACCTTCCCGAGGGCGCCCTGCTCGCGCTCTACACCGACGGTCTCGTGGAGTCCCGCGACCACCCCCTGGACGAGGGCCTGCGAGCCTTCCGCAAGGCCATCAGCGACCCGGTCCCGGCCCTGGAGGACGTCTGCGACCAGGTCCTCAACACCCTCGACACCCGCCACGGCGAGGACGACATCGCCCTGCTCATGGCTCGTATTCAGGGCCTGCCCACGGACGCCGTCGGCGACTGGCGGCTGCCGCGCTCGCCGCGCTCGGTCGGCCGCGCCCGCGAGCTCGCCCGCACCCAGCTGCTCGCCTGGGACCTGGACGACCTCGTCGACACCACCGAGCTGCTGGTCAGCGAACTCGTTACCAACGCCCTGCGGTACGGCGAGGGCGAGGTACGGCTCCGGCTGCTGCGGGACCGCACGCTCGTCTGCGAGGTGTGGGACGCGGGTCTGGTCCAGCCGAGACGGCGGCGGGCCCGGGACACGGACGAGGGCGGCCGGGGGCTCCAGCTCGTCGGCATGCTGAGCGCGTCGTGGGGCTCGCGCCGCACCCCGCGCGGCAAGACGGTCTGGTTCGAACTCGCGCTTCCGGACGGCGAGTCCAGCCCCGTGGCCGAGCTGACGGAGGAGCAGCTGCTCAGCATGTTCTGACCCCGGGGGCGTGTCAGGTGCGTACCCGGGCGAGTCAATACCGGGGACGCGCTGTCGGCACGCTGCCCCCTGTCCCGCCTGCGCCAGCGCCTACGTGGTCGCCTTCAGCGCCGCCAGCCGTGCCTCGACCTCCGCCGTGTCGCTCGAGGTGTCCACGTGCTCGAACTGGGCGTCCAGGGACGAGGCGGCGAGTTCCCGCCTGCCCAGCGCTCGTGCCTCCTCGCGCCGCATCTTGTCCTCGAAGCGGGGTATCTCACCGGTCGGGTCGAGCAGAGCGACGCCCTCAAGGCCGTCCAGCGCCTGGTCTTCCGCCCGCGCAGAGGTCGCCCGCGCCGCCAACTCGCCGTGTTCCGCCCTCAAGACGTCCAGCTGGGACTTCATCCGGGCCAGGCCGGACTTGAGTCTGTCCACCACTTCCGTCCGCGCCGCGATCGTCGGCTCCGCCTCCCGCGCCTCCCGCTCCGACTGCACCTGTCTGCCCAGCGCCACCTTGGCGAGGCGGTCGAACCGGTCGGCGTCGTCCGCCAAGCCGTCCGCGCGCAGCCCGTCGGCCTTCCTGCTGGCCGTGACCGCCTGGTCGCCCCACTCCCTGGCGGCGGCCAGGTCCTCGCGCCGGTCCTGCTCCATCAGGCGCACGTCGTCCACCGTCGCGGCGACGGCCCGCTCCGCCTCCGCGATGTTGCCCGTGAACTCCCGTATCAGCTCGTCCAGCATCTTCCGCGGGTCCTCGGCCTGGTCGAGGAGCACGTTGACGTTGGCCTTCGCCAGCTGGACGACCCTGCCCAGAATCGACTGCCTGTCGCTCATGGCTCTTCTCCTTGCCCCGGAAGGTCCTCTGCTCCTGATGCACCGCCCCGCCCGTTCGGGTTCCCGTTCTCCTCCCCGCTTTCCACATCCGCCTCCGCGAGGCTCTGCGCCTGCCGAGCCAGGGCGTCCGCCCGCCGCACCTCGGCGAGCGCGCCCGGTACGTCCGGCCCGGCCGTCTCGTCGGTCTGTGCGAGGTGGCGCCGGGCCTCCGCGAGCCGGGTCCGGGCCGCGGCGCCGACGGCGTCCAGGTGGGTGGCGATGTAGTCGTCCGCTGCCGCGACGGCCGCGCGGGCCGTGAGCGCCGCCCGGTCCAAGCGCGCGCGGGAGCGCCCCGCGCCGCCCTCGCGCTCCCGTACGCCCTGAGCCTCACCCGGGGCCTCAGAGGCCTTGCCCAGGGCCTCACCCACCGCCTCGTCCAGCGCCGCCTCCGCCTCCCCGACCCGGCGCAGCGCCTCGATCGGGTCGTACGGGCCGGCCGCCCGTGCCCGCCCGACGCCGACGAGCACCGTCTCGGCCCGGGCGACGAGACCGGGCAGGCCGGCGGGGGACTGGGCAGCGCCTTCCAGCAGCTCCCGCGCCGAGGCCAGATCCGCCTCGGTGTCGGAGAGCGCGGCGGGCAACAGCTCTTCCGCGTCCGCGAGTTCCCGGCCCCGCCGTTCGATCGCGTCCACCAGCGTCGCCACCCGCGCGACGGCGCTCTCGGCGGCGCGCACCTGCTCCGCGGCCTCGCCCCGGTCCCCCGCGTCGAGGGCTTGGCGGCCCGCGTTGAGCCGGGCCGTGGCGGCGACCAGGTACTCCTTGGCCTCCTCGACATGGCCCGCGACCGGCGCGGTCGCGGGCTGCGCGTACCGCTGGTGCAGTGCGGTCAGCGTCGAGTCCGCCGCGGCCATACGCCCGGTGAGCGTACGGAAGGTGGACTCGACGTAGGCGAGCGCCTGGGGGGCGTCGCGCTCCAGGGCGCGCAGCGCGTCGAAGGCCTCCGACTCGGCGTCGAGGCGCCGGCCGGCCTCCGCGCAGCGCGCGACGATCTCCCGCAGCATCCGCCGCCGGCCCGCCCCGCCCTCCTCCGGCAGCTCCGGCTCGTCGGGCGGGGCGGGTCCCTCCGGCAGGGTGAGCCCCTCCGGCGGCGGCTCGTCGTCGAGCTGCTGGCGCAGCCGGAACGCGGTGGCCAGCTCGGATCGCGCGTGCCCGAGGGCCCGTGCGAACGGCCGGACCGCCTTCTCCCCGAACTGGGCGGTGGCGAAACCCAGTTCCTCGTCACTCGTACGGATGGCGTCATCGGTGGCGACCAGCGTCCGGTCCGCCTCCGCTCGCAGCGCGGCCGGTTCCCGGGGCGTGGCCGCACCCCGCTCCCAGCCCTGAGCGCCCGCGTCCTGAGCGCCCGCCCCCTGCGCGCTCGCCGGTGTCGTGCGGGTGGCGGCCCGCCGCTTCCTGCGCGCGTACGCGTACGCGGCGGCCGCCGCCGCGCCCGCGAGGACGGCGACGGGCATGACGTAGTCGCTCGCCGAGGCCGAGCCGTCGTGCCGGGCGGGCTCCGCCAGGGCCGTGTCCAGCCCCTCGGCCGTGCCGATCGCGGCCCCCGCCCAGTCGCCGCGCCGCAGGGCGGGTTCGGCCGAGTCGCGGGCCACCTCGCCCAGCACCTGGTCGCTGAGCCGGAAGTCCTGGTCGACGGAGTACGCGTACTGGCGCGTCCCGGTGGCGACGGCCAGCAGGACGTCGTCGCGGCTCAGCCCGTTCTTCTGCGCGGTGGTGTCGGCCCAGTCCTGGGCGGTGCGGCCGGAGAAGTCGTCCACGTACACCGCGAAGAGCTGGACGTGGCGGTCGTCGTAGAGGCGGTCGAGCGCGGCGGCGACCCGCGGCGCGCTCGCGCCCAGCGCGTGCGCGAGGTCGGTGATCCGCCCGCTCTCGGCGAGCGCCACCGGGTCCTCGGCGTGCGCTGGCTCCGCGCCGGGCAGCGCCGTCCAGCCCATGGCCAGCAGCACGGCCACGAGGGCCCGGACGGCCCGGGCGGCTGTGCGGGGTCCGGTGCGACTGACACGCGGCGTCACATTTGTGAGCGTATGGCGGTATCTGCCGCTCCGCGACCGGGCGGGAGCACCCGGGACCCGCCGATCCGTGGCCCGGTCGTTGGGCGGTACGCCACCGGGAGGTCATACTTCCACGGCACACTGACAGTCAGGGGTACTCGTGCGGACAGCAATATCGGCCGGAGTCGACGGCCTGCGCCGGTGGCTCCGGCGCCCGGCACGGACGTGGGTGCGGCGTGCCGCGCTGGCGGCCGTGCTCCTGGTGATGGCGCCCATGGTGGTCGGCGCCGTGGCGCTGCGCAGCAGCTACGCGGGCGACCCCGGCGACGGCACCAGAACACGCGGCCGGGACGCCATCTGGCTCGGCCACGCCTGGGTCGACGGCCGCAAGGGCGACCGCGACCTGGACGTCTTCGCCGCGCGCGTACGGGAGACGGGGATACACGACCTGTACGTCCACGCCGGCCCCCTGGAGCACGACGGGACGTTGCCCGCGGCCCGCTACCCGAAGGCGCGCTGGCTGGTCGACGGCGTGCACCGCAGGCTGCCCGGCGTGCGCGTGCAGGCCTGGCTCGGCGACAAGCTCGCCACCGAGGGCCCCAAGGGCCTGCGCCTGGAGCGCCCGGCCACCCGCGCCGCGATGGTGGAATCGGCCCGCCGGGTGCTGGCGGGCGGCGGCTTCGACGGCGTCCACTTCGACCTGGAGCCGATGCCCTCGGGCAACCGTCACTTCCTCGAACTGCTCGACGCGGTGCGGCCCGTGACGCGCGCACAGCACGCGACGCTGTCGGTCGCCGCGCACCAGATCGACCCGGTGCCGAAGCTGCACTCGGCCGCCCGCAAGATCGCCGGGCACCCCAAGTGGTGGTCGCAGGCGTACTTCGGGCAGGTGGCCAAGCGCGTCGACCAGATCGCCGTGATGTCGTACGACACCTCGATGCCGCTGGAGAGCCTGTATGGCGGCTATGTCGCCCAGCAGGCCTCGCTGGCGCTCGAAGTGACGCCCAAGGACACCGACCTGCTGATGGGGCTGCCGTTCTTCCAGACGGAGACCATGGGTCACCACGCCTCGGCCGAGACGGTCAAGGCGGGCGTGCGCGGTGTACGGCTCGGTCTGGGCCGCACCGACCGCCACCGCGAGCACTTCGGCGTGGCGCTCTACGTCGACTTCACCGCGCGCGACCAGGACTGGGCCGCGTACGACAAGGGCTGGAACTGAGGCGCGGCAGTACGGCGACGGCGGGGCCCGGCATCCACTGATGCCGGGCCCCGCCGCTGTCGGCTCCGCGGTCAGCTCCCCGACCGGCGCCCGATCTTGTTGCCGAGCCAGACCAGCGGGTCGTACTTGCGGTCCACCGCCCGCTCCTTGAGCGGGATCAGCGCGTTGTCGGTGATCTTGATGTGCTCGGGGCAGACCTCCGTGCAGCACTTGGTGATGTTGCAGTAGCCGAGGCCGTGTTCGTCCTGGGCGGTGCGCTTGCGGTCCAGGCCCGTCTCGTCCGCCGCGTCCAGCGGGTGCATGTCCAGCTCCGCGATCCGCATCAGGAAGCGCGGCCCCGCGAAGGCGGCCTTGTTCTCCTCGTGGTCGCGCACCACATGACAGGTGTCCTGGCACAGGAAGCACTCGATGCACTTGCGGAACTCCTGCGAGCGCTCCACGTCGACCTGCTGCATCCGGTACTCGCCCGGCGCGACCCCCTTCGGAGGGACGAAGGCGGGAACTTCCCGGGCCTTCTCGTAGTTGAAGGTGACGTCGGTCACCAGGTCGCGGACGACCGGGAACGCCCGCAGCGGGGTGACCGTGATCGTCTCCTCCTGCGAGAAGACCGACATCCGCGTCATGCACATCAGCCGCGGCCGCCCGTTGATCTCCGCCGAGCACGAACCGCACTTGCCCGCCTTGCAGTTCCAGCGCACGGCCAGGTCCGGGACCTGGGTCGCCTGGAGCCGATGGATGATGTCGAGGACGACCTCGCCCTCGTTCACCTCCACCGTGAAGTCCTCCAGGGCGCCGCCGCCGGTGTCGCCCCGCCAGACCCGGAAGCTCGCGTCATACGTGGTCACTCGTAGAGCTCCTCTTCGGCGAGGTACTTGACCAGCTCCTCCTTCTCGAAGAGGGCGAGCAGGTCGGCACGGATGGGTTCGGTCTCTTCGCGCGACAGCCGGATCTGGCCCCGCACCGGATCGGTGGCCGCGAGCCCCTCGGTGGGGTCGGCGAGCCGGCACAGCAGGTTCGCGCGCCGCCAGGTGCGGTCCATCGCGGGCCAGTCCTCGCGGGTGTGGCCGCCCCGGCTCTCGGTGCGCTCCAGGGCCGCGCGCGCCACGCACTCGCTGACCAGGAGCATGTTCCGCAGGTCGAGGGCGAGGTGCCAGCCCGGGTTGAACTGGCGGTGCCCCTCCACCCCGGCCCGCCGGGCCCGTACGCGCAGCTCGGCCAGTCTCTCCAGCGCCTGCCGCATCTCCGCGTCCCGGCGGATGATGCCGACCAGGTCGTTCATGGCCTGCTGGAGCTCCTGGTGGAGGGCGTACGGGTTCTCCGGCGCCGCGCCCTCCTGCGGCTCGGCGCTGAACGGCCGCAGGGCCTCCGCGGCCGCCAGGTCCACCTGGGCCTCGTCGACGGCCGGGCGGGCGCCCGCCAGGGCCGAGGCGTACTCGGCGGCGTGCAGCCCGGCGCGGCGGCCGAAGACCAGCAGGTCGGAGAGGGAGTTGCCGCCGAGCCGGTTGGAGCCGTGCATCCCGCCGGCCACCTCACCCGCGGCGAACAGACCGGGCACCCCGCGCGCGGCCGCGGTGTCGGAGTCGACGGCGATGCCGCCCATCACGTAGTGGCAGGTCGGGCCGACCTCCATCGGCTCGGCCGTGATGTCGACGTCGGCCAGCTCCTTGAACTGGTGGTGCATGGAGGGCAGCCGGCGCCGGATGACCTCGGCGGGCATCCGGGTGGAGACGTCCAGGAAGACGCCGCCGTGCGGGGAGCCGCGGCCCGCCTTCACCTCGGAGTTGATGGCGCGGGCGACCTCGTCGCGCGGGAGCAGCTCGGGCGGGCGGCGGTTGTGGTCCGGGTCCTCGTACCAGCGGTCGCCCTCGGCCTCGGACTCCGCGTACTTCTCCTTGAAGACGTCCGGCACGTAGTCGAACATGAAGCGCTTGCCCTCGGAGTTGCGCAGCACGCCGCCGTCGCCGCGCACCGACTCGGTGACCAGGATGCCCTTGACCGAGGGCGGCCAGACCATGCCGGTGGGGTGGAACTGCACGAACTCCATGTTCAGCAGCGGCGCACCGGCGAGCAGCGCGAGCGCGTGGCCGTCGCCCGTGTACTCCCACGAGTTGGACGTCACCTTGAAGGACTTGCCGATGCCGCCGGTCGCCAGCACCACGGCCGGGGCCTCCAGGACGAAGAACCGGCCGGACTCGCGCTCGTAGCAGAACACGCCCGAGACCCGGTCGCCGTCCTTCAACACCCGGGTGACCGTGCACTCCTGGAAGACCTTCAGCCGGGCCTCGTAGTCGCCGAACTCGCGCTTGTCGTCCTGCTGGAGGGAGACGATCTTCTGCTGGAGGGTGCGGATGAGCTCCAGGCCGGTGCGGTCGCCGACGTGGGCCAGGCGCGGGTACTCGTGGCCGCCGAAGTTGCGCTGGGAGATCCGGCCGTCCGGCGTACGGTCGAAGAGGGCGCCCCAGGTCTCCAGCTCCCACACCCGGTCGGGCGCCTCGCGCGCGTGGAGCTCGGCCATCCGCCACTGGTTGAGGAACTTGCCGCCGCGCATGGTGTCGCGGAAGTGGACCTGCCAGTTGTCGCCGTCGTTCACATTGCCCATGGAGGCGGCGATGCCGCCCTCGGCCATCACCGTGTGGGCCTTGCCGAAGAGGGACTTGCAGATGACCGCGGTACGGGCGCCCTGCTCCCGGGCCTCGATGGCGGCCCGCAGGCCCGCACCGCCCGCGCCCACCACGACCACGTCCCACTGCTGCCGTTCCGCTTGCGTCATCAGAAGAACCTCGGATCGTCGAACGCCCCGGTGGCGAGGAAGTACACGTACAGGTCGGCCAGCGAGACACTGATCAACGAGGCCCAGGCGAGCAGCATGTGATGGCGGTTCAGCTTCCCGGCCCAGCCCCACAGCCGGTAGCGCACCGGGTGCTTGGAGAAGTGCCGCAGCCGGCCACCGACGATGTGCCGGCAGGAGTGGCAGGAGAGGGTGTACGCCCAGATCAGCACGATGTTGAGGGTGAAGACCAGGGTGCCGAGCCCCATGTGGCCCCACCGGTAGTGCTCGTCGCGGTAGGTGAGGACCGTGTCGTACGTGAGGAACGCGGCGACCGGCAGCGCGAAGTAGAACGTGTACCGGTGGATGTTCTGGATGATGAGCGGGAAGCGGGTCTCGCCCGAGTACTTCTTGTGCGGCTCGGCCACCGCGCAGGCGGGCGGCGAGGCCCAGAAGCCCCGGTAGTAGGCCTTGCGGTAGTAGTAGCAGGTGCCGCGGAAGGCGAGCGGGAAGATCAGGATGAGCAGGGCGGGCGAGAGGCCCCACCAGCTGCCGATCAGGTCGGCGTTCGGGCCGCCGCGCATCGGGACGCAGTTGTCGGCGACGCACGGCGAGTAGAACGGCGAGACGTACGGAGCGGCGTAGTAGTCGTCGTTCACGAAGGCCCGCCAGGTCGAGTAGACGACGAAGGCGAGCAGTCCGGCGGCGGTCACGGCCGGCGCCAGCCACCAGCGGTCGGTGCGCAGGTGGCGGGGTGCGATGGCGGCGCGCGAGGCGTCGTGAACGCCGGTGAGCGGTTGGGGTTCGGTGCCTGTGGCCAACAGGGGCTCCAGTCGCGTGAGTCTCAGGGGGCGCGCCGGTCGCCGGCGCCCAGACCTTCGTCGTCCGAGTCCGTCCACAGCGAGGTGTCGTAGGGCGCGTCCGGGATGGTGACCAGGTCGGGGCGGGTCTCGGCGGTACGGGGAGCGGTCTCGCGCAGCAGCGCGACGCTCTCGCGCAGATGGTCGGTGTCGGTCCGTATCCGCCGGATGTCCAGGCCGCCGTCGCCGACCTGTTTCTCCAGCCGCCCCACCGACCTCACCAGGTCGTCGAGACAGCGCTGAACTGCCGTCAACTCGTCCTGCAGGGACATGACGTGCCCTACCTTCCGCACTAGCGGGCGGCGACCGGTCGTTCCGGAGGGCGACCTCCGGATCCCCCCGAAAGGTCATGCGCCTGAGAGTGTCGCGCGTCACTTCCGTGATTGTGAAGGTGTGTGCACCGGGTTCCGGGGGCGCGCACCCACCCGTACGCGCCGTCATTGCGCCGCACGGGTGGGATCCGGCCGCCGCCGCGCCGTGTCGCCGTACGGGCGGGGGCGCCGTCCTCTTCAGTGGGTCAGCAATACATGTGATCATCGCGAAATGCCACCAAGCAAACAAAACTGACGAAGAGGTACAAACATGCCCCACGTCGGCGTCCAGCGCGGGAGGGCATCCCGGGCGACCCGCACCGTCGCCGCGATCCGCACCGTCGCGTCGCTCCGGTCCGTCGCGCTCCTCACCTCCGGTGTGCTGGCGCTCCCCGCACTGACCGGCTGCTCCTCGGGCGACGACGAGGCCGGCGCGGTCGTCGCCCCCCAGGACATCGGCGCGGCGGCCCGGCCCCAGGTCGCCGACGGGGGCACCCTGCGCTGGGCCGTCGACGCGATGCCCCAGACGCTCAACGCCTTCCAGGCCGACGCCGACGCCGCCACCGCGCGCATCACCGGCGCGGTGCTGCCCTCCCTCTTCACCCTGGACGAACGCGGCCGCCCCCAGCGCAACCCGGACTATCTGGAGCGCGCGGAGATCGTGCAGCGCGAGCCCAAGCAGGTCGTGCTCTACAAGCTCAACCAGAAGGCGGTGTGGAGCGACGGCAGGGAGATCGGCGCGCCCGACTTCGTCGCCCAGTGGCGCGCGCTCAGCGGCCGCGACACGGCGTACTGGACCGCGCGCAACGCGGGGTACGAGCGGATCGAGAAGATCGAGAAGGGCGCCAACGACCTGGAGGTCAAGGTCACCTTCGCCAAGCCGTACGCGGATTGGCGGGCCCTGTTCAGCCCGCTCTATCCCAAGGACGTCACCGGCACGCCGGACGCCTTCAACGACGGCGCCCGCACCAAGCTGAAGGCCACTGCAGGACCGTTTCTCCTGAAGGCCTCGGACCGCGACAAGGGCACCTTCACGCTGGCCCGCAACCCGCGCTGGTGGGGCCGGCCCAGCAAGCTCGACGAGCTGGTCTTCCGGGCCGTGCCGCGCGACAAGCGGGTCGCCGCCCTCGCCGACGGCAGTCTGGACGTGGCCGAGATCGACCGGTCCGCCGCCGACCGCATCACCCTGGCCGAGCGCGACAAGGGCGCGGGGCGCGGTAACGACGGCCCCGGGCTCACCCACGGCCCCGGCGCCGCGATCACCCCGGCCTCCGCGCTGCGCTCCTGGGCGATCGCGCACGGCTCCGACGGGGAGCGGGCCGAGGCGGAGGTCCGGGCCCGCAAGCAGACCCGCGAGGCCGTCGCGCGGTACGCGGACGAGCAGGCGGGGCTGGCCGGGCTCAGCATCCGCAAGTCCCTGGAGCCCGCCTACACCCAGCTCGCCCTCAACGGCAGCACCGGCCCCCTCGCCGACGAACGGGTGCGCCGGGCGGTGGCCCGGGCCCTCGACCGCCAGGAGCTCGCGGAGATCGTGCTCAAGCCGCTCGGGCTGCCCGCCCGGCCGCCCGGCAGCCACTTGGCGCTGGCGGGCCAGCCCGCGTACGCCGACAACAGCGGCGCGCTCGGCGGCCAGGACACCCACGAGGCGCAGGCCCTGCTCGCGGACGCGGGCTGGACCCCGGGCGGCGCCCGCCAGAAGCCCGGCACGACCAAGGCGGGCAGCAAGGCGTCCGGCTCCTCGGCGGACGACGGCGCCAAGCGGGAGAGCGCCGGGGACGCGGGCGACTCCAACGACGACGGCACGTACATCGTCGGCGACGACAAGGGCAGGCGGGTCCGGTCGGGGCCCAATCGGTACTCCCTGGGCGGCGTGAAGGTCGGCGAGGGCCCCTACGGCGCCGACGAGGCTGGTCCCCGGCCGGGCTCCGGCGCACAGGACGACGACGAGGGCCCGGTCGGGAGCGACGGCAAGCCCGGCGACAACCGGCCCCGCGGCTCGGGCCCCGGCGCCGAGACGCACGTCCTCGCCCCGGCCCGTGGAGCCGCGCTCCAGGAGATCGCCCTGATGCGCCAGGCCGAGTCACTGGACGACGCGGGCCACGGCCACCAGGACGAGGCCGGGCAGAAGAAGGAGCGCGCGACCAAGGAGGACGTCCGGCGCACCGAGGCCCAGCGCCCGGGCGGCGCCCCCGGCGCGTACGCCCCCAAGGGCACCGCGGCCCCGGCGGCGGGCGGCTCGCTCGGCAAGGACGGCAAGCCGCTCACCCTGCGCTTCGTGCTCCCCTCGGGCGCGGGCTCCGAGCAGCTGCGGGCGGTGGGCGACCGCATCGCCCAGATGCTGAAGGCCGTCGGGATCAGCACCGAGATCTCCAAGGTGGCCGACGACAGCTACTTCAAGGACCACATCGCCTCGGGCGACTTCGATCTGGCGCTGTACTCCTGGCCCGGCACGGCCTACCCGGCCACCGACGACCGGCCCGTCTTCGCCAAGCCGGAGCCCGCCTCGGACGGCTCGCTGGTCGTGGAGCAGAACTACACCCGGGTCGGCACCGACCACATCGATCAGCTGTTCGATCAGGCGGTCGGGGAGCTCGACGAGGACGAGGCCCGCGATCTGGTGCGCAAGGCGGACGCCAGGATCTGGGCGGCGGCCGGATCCATCCCCCTCTACCAGCGCCCGCAGCTGGTCGCGGTGAAGCCGAATGTCGCCAATGCGGGGGCTTTCGGGTTCGCCGCCCCGCACTTCCAGGACATCGGCTTCAAGAAGGCGGAAAGCGCCGCGAACGGGCAGAAGAAGTAACAGAAAAGATCAGCGACGGTCGGTGGCCGTACTGAGAAGTAGCAGGTCAGAACCTCAGAACTGGCTCAAGTCCCTTGCCCGTCGGTCCGCCGGCGGGCAAGGTCGTACCTGCCCTTGACCCGGCCCCGAGGCTGCCCCGACCAGGGCTTCCTCACAGTTCCCCGCACCCCGCAGAACGATCATAGGTTCGGCCCGGGAGGCCTCCGGCGCGCCAGCCCCGTACCATAGGACTAGCCGTGGCGTGTCCGCGCCCGGCGGGCGGACGAGGCTTCGACCGTCAGACGCCTGATTCCCGATCGAGAGAAGCGCCAGCCAGCATGCCCACGCGCCACGACATCCGCAATGTCGCCATCGTCGCCCACGTCGACCACGGTAAGACGACCATCGTCGACGCCATGCTCAAGCAGGCCGGCTCCTTCGCCGCGCACGCCGCCGAGTCCCTCGACGACCGCATGATGGATTCGAACGACCTGGAGCGTGAGAAGGGCATCACGATCCTCGCCAAGAACACGGCGGTGAAGTACCACCCCAAGGACGGCGGGGCCCCCATCACGATCAACATCATCGACACCCCCGGCCACGCCGACTTCGGTGGTGAGGTCGAGCGCGGTCTGTCGATGGTGGACGCGGTCGTGCTGCTGGTGGACGCCTCCGAGGGCCCCCTCCCGCAGACGCGCTTCGTGCTGCGCAAGGCGCTCCAGCAGCGGCTGCCCGTCATCCTCTGCATCAACAAGACGGACCGCCCCGACTCCCGGATCGACGAGGTCGTCAACGAGACGTACGACCTGTTCCTGGACCTGGACGCGGACGAGGACCAGATCGAGTTCCCGATCGTCTACGCCTGCGGCCGCGACGGCATCGCCTCGCTGACCAAGCCGGAGGACGGCACGGTCCCGGCCGACTCCACCAGCCTGGAGCCGTTCTTCTCCACCATCCTGGAGCACGTCCCGGCCCCGACGTACGAGGAGGACGCGCCGCTCCAGGCCCACGTCACCAACCTCGACGCCGACAACTTCCTCGGCCGTATCGCGCTGCTCCGCGTCGAGCAGGGCGAGCTGCGCAAGGGCCAGACCGTGGCCTGGATCAAGCGCGACGGCTCGATGTCCAACGTCCGCATCACCGAGCTGATGATGACCGAGGCGCTCACCCGCAAGCCCGCCGAGGTCGCGGGCCCGGGCGACATCTGCGCCGTCGCCGGTATCCCGGACATCATGATCGGTGAGACCCTCGCCGACCCCGAGAACCCTGTCGCGCTCCCGCTGATCACGGTGGACGAGCCCGCGATCTCCATGGTCATCGGCACCAACACCTCGCCGCTGGTCGGCCGCGGCGGCACCGGCAAGGGCGCCTCGGCCAAGGCGGCCGTCAAGGACCGCAAGGTCACCGCGCGCCAGGTGAAGGACCGCCTCGACCGCGAGCTCATCGGTAACGTCTCGCTGCGCGTGCTGGACACCGAGCGCCCCGACGCCTGGGAGGTGCAGGGCCGCGGTGAGCTGGCGCTGGCCATCCTGGTCGAGCAGATGCGCCGCGAGGGCTTCGAGCTGACCATCGGCAAGCCGCAGGTCGTCACCAAGCTCGTCGACGGCAAGGTGCACGAGCCGGTCGAGCGACTCACGGTGGACGTGCCCGAGGAGCACATGGGCGCCGTCACGCAGCTCATGGGCGTCCGCAAGGGCCGGATGGACAACATGTCCAACCACGGCTCCGGCTGGGTCCGCATGGAGTTCGTCGTCCCGTCCCGCGGCCTGATCGGCTTCCGTACGGAGTTCCTCACCGGCACGCGCGGCACCGGCATCGCGCACTCCATCCACGAGGGCCACGAGCCGTGGTTCGGCACCCTGACGACCCGTAACAACGGTTCGCTGGTCGCCGACCGCGCGGGCGCCGTCACCGCCTTCGCGATGACCAACCTCCAGGAGCGCGGTGTGCTCTTCACCGACCCGGGCACCGAGGTGTACGAGGGCATGATCGTCGGCGAGAACTCGCGCGCCGACGACATGGACGTCAACATCACCAAGGAGAAGAAGCTCACCAACATGCGCTCCTCCTCCGCCGACTCCTTCGAGGCGATCGTCCCGCCGCGCAAGCTCTCCCTGGAGCAGTCCCTGGAGTTCTGCCGCGACGACGAGTGCGTCGAGGTGACCCCGGAGGCCGTCCGCATCCGCAAGGTCGTCCTGGACCAGAAGGAGCGCGGCCGCACGGCCTCGCGCGCCAAGCACGGCTGAGCCTGACCCCGTTGGGCCGCACGGCCCGGCTCCCCGCGATCTTCGCGGGGGGCCGGGCCGTTGTCGTACGGTGGGTCCGCGCGGGGCGGCGCGCACTGCCTTCCGGCGGTCGCGCGGTCAAGTTGTTTTCCTCTACATCCTGTTCGGATATCGAGCGCTGCTCTCCGGAAGATGTGTTAACGGTCCGTTTCGGGCGTGTCTGTCTGTGCTCTGTTTGTCCGGATTTCGGACTGTTGGCCTGACCTGATGTTGTCAAAACGAGACCCTTTAAGTGTGGTTTACAGCCCGGCCGTACTTAATAGTTGGCTCCACTGAGCTCGGGTCAATGGGTCACGCACTGTGGGGAGTGCCGACTCACGAGCACACTCGGGGCGCTTCATCGATCGCCGTCAGGGGTGTCGGCGATCTTTTTGTGCCCCTCTTGTTGTGACAAGTGGACTCATGAGGAGGAACCCATGCGTGGTGCCAAGAGCGCCAAGTGGGTCGCGGGTGCGGCGATCGTTGCCATGGCTGCGACCGCCTGTGGTGGCGGCGACGGTGACAGTAAGGGCAAGGGGGGTTCGGACGGCGTGATCTCCATGGAGATCGGCGAGCCGCAGAACCTGCTCGTGCCCTCGAACACCTACGAGACCGAGGGTGGCGAGGTCGTCAAGGCCGTCTTCACCGGTCTGACCAAGCTGAACGAGAAGAACGAGGTCGTCAACGACCTGGCGCAGTCGATCGAGACCAAGGACTCCAAGGTCTGGACGATCAAGCTGAAGCCCGGCTACACCTTCCACAACGGTGAGGCCGTCACGGCGAAGTCCTTCGTCGACGCCTGGAACTACGGCGCCAACCAGGACAACGCGCAGCAGACGAACCCCCTCTTCTCGCACATCGCCGGTTTCAAGGACCTGAACCCCGGCAAGGGCAAGAAGGTCGCCACCAAGGAGATGTCGGGCCTCAAGGCCGTCGACGACAACACCCTTCAGGTGACCCTGGAGACGCCGTTCTCCGCCTTCACCTCGCAGCTCTCCTTCTCGGCGTTCATGCCGCTCCCGAAGGTGTTCTTCGACAACCCGAAGGCCTTCGGCGAGGCGCCGATCGGTAACGGCCCGTACAAGATGTCGGGCAAGTTCCAGCACAACGACAAGATCTCCGTCGTCAAGTACGACAAGTACCCGGAGGCCTCGAAGTACGAGGTCAAGGGGATCAACTTCAAGATCTACTCGAACTCCGACACGTCCTACAAGGACCTGGTCGCGGGCAACCTGGACATCGACGACTCGATCCCGACGTCCGGCCTCGCCACGTACAAGAAGGACCTCGGCGACCGCGCGATCGACGAGTCGGACTCCGGTGTCGGCTACATCGGCTTCCCGCTGAAGTACAACGAGGCCTTCAAGAACAAGGACCTCCGCAAGGCGCTCTCGATGGCGATCGACCGGAAGACGATCGCCGAGAAGATCTTCCTCGGCTCCCGTATGCCGGCCGACGACTTCATCAGCCCGATCATCACCGGCTACCGTCAGGGCGCCTGTGGTGACGCGTGCAAGCTGGACGCGGCGAAGGCCAAGGAGCTCTACAAGCAGAGCGGCGGCCTGCCGAACAACACGCTGGAGATCGGCTACAACGCCGACGGCGACCACAAGGGCTGGATCGAGGCGGTCGCCAACCAGATCCAGCAGAACCTCGGCATCAAGGTCACCGCGAAGCCGTTCGAGCAGTTCCAGACCATCCTGAACGACCTGGACGCCAAGAAGTACAGCGGCGGGTTCCGTATGGGCTGGAACATGGACTACCCGAACGCGGAGAACTACCTGCGTCCGATCTTCTCCAAGGACGCCATCGAGAACGGCTCGAACTACGCGGGCTACACGAACGAGAACTTCGAGAAGCTTCTCGTCCAGGGCGACCAGGGCAAGACCCCGGAGGAGGCTGTCAAGGGGTACCAGGCGGCCGACGACATCCTGCTCGACGAGATGCCGTACATCCCCGTGTACTTCTACAAGCTCAACGCTGGCTACAGCTCGAAGATCAAGAGCATGAAGATCGCCGGTGGCGACGTCCTCTGGGACACCGTCAAGCTCAGCTGAGCGATCCAGCCCGTGAACCAACGGGCTGAGGGTGGGCAGGGGGAGTCCATTGGAGGTCTCTCCCTGCCCACCCTGTCTGCCGTCCAGCCGTCCGCACTGCCACCCCTCACCGGCACCGGGCGAGTCAGCACCCCTCTGGAGAACCGATGGGCCGATTCGTCGTGCGCCGTATCTTGCAGGCGATCCCTGTACTGATAGGCGTTACGTTCCTCATCTTCTACCTGGTCTTCGCACTCAAGGGCGATCCGATCCAGGCCCTGGCGGGCGAGAAGCGCGCCGACCCCAACATCGCGGCGATGCTGCGCGAGCAGTACCACCTCAACGACCCGAAGATCGTGCAGTACTGGCACTACATCAGTGGTGTCTTCACCGGTGACCTCGGTACGACGTACACCGGACGCTCGATCTCGGAGATCGTCAGCGAGCGCTTCCCGATCACCCTCAAGCTGGCGCTCACGGCGTTCGGCATCGAGGCGGTCATCGGCATCGTCGCGGGTATCTTCGCGGCGCTGAAGAAGGGCAAGTTCCTCGACAACCTGGTCCTCATCAGCACGCTGCTGCTGATCTCGATCCCGGTGTTCGTCCTCGGCAACGTGCTCCAGCTGGAGTTCGGCGTCAAGTGGAAGATCACGCCGGTCGCCGGTGTCGACGACGGCTGGCCCACCAGCTACGTCCTGCCCGCCTTCGTGCTGGCCTCGACCTCCATGGCGTACATCGCGCGGCTCACCCGCGCGAGCATGATGGAGTCGATCCGCGCGGACTACGTGCGCACCGCGATCGCCAAGGGTCTGCCCCGGCGCCGGGTGATCGGCATCCACACGCTGCGCAACTCGCTCATCCCCGTCGTCACCTTCCTGGGCATGGACCTGGGTGCGCTGATGGGTGGCGCGATCATCACGGAGCGGGTCTTCAACCTGCCCGGTATCGGCGGACAGCTGGCCCAGTCCGTCTACCTGCGCGAGCGTCCCGTGGTGGTCGGCATCGTCACCCTGCTCGTCCTGATCTACCTGGTGGCCAATCTCGTCGTAGACCTTCTCTACGCCGTGCTCGACCCGAGGATTCGCTATGAGTGAGAAGACCATGGAGAAGGCCGCCCAGGCCGACGCGACGGTGAGCGACAAGGCGGCCGAGGCCGAGGACAAGGCGGCGGCCCGCCAGGCGAGCCTGCTGCGCGACGGCTGGATGGACCTGCGCAAGCGGCCCATGTTCCTCATCTCCGGCTTCGTCATCGTGATCCTGCTGGCGCTGGCGATCGCCCCCGGGCTCTTCACCTCGCGCAGCCCCTTCAGCGACGGCTTCTGCCAGCTGCAGAACTCGATGGAGCCGCCCAGCTCCGGTCACCTCTTCGGCTATGACCTCCAGGGCTGCGACATCTACACGCGTACGGTCTTCGGCACCCGGAACTCGATCATCGTCGGTGTGGCCACCACGCTGATGACGACGTTCTTCGGCGCGCTGCTCGGCATGGTCGCGGGTCTGCGCGGCGGCTGGATCGACGCGATCCTCTCGCGGGTCACCGAGGTCTTCTTCGCGCTGCCGCTCATCGTCGGCGCGCTGCTGATCATGTCGATCATCGGCGGCGGCGACCCCTGGTCCGTGTCGTTCATCCTCGCGGTGCTCGGCTGGCCGCAGGTCTACCGGATCATGCGCGGCGAGGTCATCGCCAACAAGCACAACGACTACGTGATGGCGGCGAAGGCGCTGGGCGCGGACACCAAGCGGATCGCGTTCCGGCACATCCTGCCGAACACGCTCGCCCCGGTCATCGTCATCACGACGATGAACCTCGGTGTCTACATCTCGGCCGAGTCGGCGCTCTCCTACCTCGGCATCGGCATCCAGCACCCCAACATCTCCTGGGGCCTGATGATCAGTGACGTGCAGGACCGGTTCCTGACCTCCCCGCACGCCCTGCTCTTCCCCGCCGCCGTGCTCAGCATCACCGTGCTGGCGTTCATCATGCTCGGCGACGTGGTCCGCGACGCCTTCGACCCGAAGATGCGCTAGGGAGGGCGTACTCCATGACCATCATTGAGAAAACGGCGGGTGTACCCGCCCCGCGTTCCGAGGGCGACTCCGCGCCGCTCCTCGAAGTCCGCGACCTGCACGTCGAGTTCCACACCCGGGACGGCATCGCCAAGGCCGTCAACGGCGTCAACTACACCGTCTCGGCCGGCGAGACCCTCGCCGTCCTCGGCGAGTCCGGCTCGGGCAAGTCCGTGACCGCGCAGGCGATCATGGGCATCCTGGACATGCCGCCGGGCCGCATCCCGCAGGGCGAGATCCTGTTCCGCGGCAAGGACATGCTGAAGATGTCCGGCGAGGAGCGGCGGAAGATCCGCGGCCAGAAGATCGCGATGATCTTCCAGGACGCGCTCTCCTCCCTCAACCCGGTGCTCACCGTCGGCTACCAGCTCGGCGAGATGTTCCGGGTTCACCAGGGCGCCTCCCGCAAGGAGGCCAAGGCCAAGGCCATCGAGCTGATGGACAAGGTCAAGATCCCCGCCGCCGGGGCACGGGTCAACGACTACCCGCACCAGTTCTCCGGCGGTATGCGCCAGCGCATCATGATCGCGATGGCGCTCGCCCTGGAGCCCGACCTGATCATCGCGGACGAGCCGACCACCGCGCTCGACGTGACGGTCCAGGCGCAGGTCATGGACCTGCTCGCGGAGCTCCAGCGCGAGTACCACATGGGCCTGATCCTGATCACCCACGACCTCGGCGTGGTCGCCGACGTCGCGGACAAGATCGCCGTGATGTACGCGGGCCGGATCGTGGAGACCGCACCGGTGCACGAGCTCTACAAGCGCCCGGCGCACCCGTACACCCGGGGTCTGCTCGACTCGATCCCGCGCCTGGACCAGAAGGGCCAGGAGCTGTACGCGATCAAGGGCCTGCCGCCCAACCTGCTCAAGGTGCCCTCGGGCTGCGCCTTCAACCCGCGCTGCCCCAAGGCGGACGACGTCTGCCGTACGGACACGCCGCCGCTGCACCAGGTCACCGAGGCCGACGGCACGGTCCTGACCGGGCGCGGCAGCGCCTGCCACTTCTGGAAGGAGACGATCCATGGCTGAGCCGGCCAAGAAGGACGAGGCCGTGGACGCGACTCCCAGCGTCACCGACGTCGTGAAGAAGGACGCGTCGACGACGACCGAGGTCGAGGCGCTCCTCGACGTCAAGGTCGACCGCGGCGAGCCGATTCTCCAGGTGCGCAACCTGGTCAAGCACTTCCCGCTGACCCAGGGCATCCTCTTCAAGAAGCAGATCGGCGCGGTCAAGGCCGTGGACGGGGTCTCCTTCGACCTCTACCAGGGCGAGACCCTCGGCATCGTGGGCGAGTCCGGCTGTGGCAAGTCCACCGTCGCCAAGCTGCTGATGACGCTGGAGACGGCGACCGCCGGCGAGGTCTTCTACAAGGGCCAGGACATCACCAAGCTGTCCGGGCGCGCGCTGAAGGCCGTCCGCCGCAACATCCAGATGGTGTTCCAGGACCCGTACACGTCCCTGAACCCGCGGATGACGGTCGGCGACATCATCGGGGAGCCCTTCGAGATCCACCCCGAGGTGGCTCCCAAGGGCGACCGGCGCCGCAGGGTCCAGGAGCTCCTGGACGTCGTGGGTCTCAACCCCGAGTACATCAACCGCTACCCGCACCAGTTCTCGGGCGGTCAGCGCCAGCGCATCGGCATCGCCCGCGGCCTCGCGCTCAACCCCGAGATCATCATCTGCGACGAGCCGGTCTCGGCGCTCGACGTGTCGGTCCAGGCGCAGGTCATCAACCTGATGGCGAAGCTGCAGGACGAGTTCAACCTCTCCTACCTCTTCATCGCGCACGACCTGTCGATCGTCCGGCACATCTCGGACCGCGTCGGTGTGATGTACCTCGGCAAGCTGGCCGAGATCGGCTCGGACGAGGAGATCTACGAGCACCCGACGCACCCGTACACCCAGGCGCTGCTCTCCGCGGTGCCGGTGCCGGACCCCGACGCGCGTGAGCACCGTGAGCGGATCATCCTCACCGGTGACGTCCCGTCGCCGGCCAACCCGCCGTCGGGCTGCCGCTTCCGCACCCGCTGCTGGAAGGCGGAGGAGCGCTGCGCCACCGAGGAGCCGCTGCTCGCCGTGCCCGTGCGCTTCCAGGGTCAGGACGGCCCGGTCGCGCACGAGTCGGCGTGCCACTTCGCCGAGGAGAAGGACGTGGTGGGCGCGGCCTGACCGCGTCCCACCCGCGTCGTACGGAAGGGGCGCCCGGAACCTCACGGTCCCGGGCGCCCCTTCCGCGTACCCGGCGGTCCGCCCTCCACGGCCGGGCAGGCCGCCGCCCCTCAGTCGTCGAGCCGCTCGTCGTCGATGGCGACGGTGACCGTGCCCGGCGGGTAGTCGTCCTCCCGGCCGGTGAGGATGAGGTCGGTCTGGGGGCGTTGGGGGCTTGGCAGGGCGGTGTACAGGGCGTGGCAGACATCGGGTCCGCCCAGCCCGTCGCGGACCATCGCCGCGACGGCGACCGAGCCGACCGTGTCGAGCGGGTCGATGTCGATACCCGGCAGGGCCAGGGCGTTCATGCCGGAGCCCGCGTCGTCGATTTCGGCCTGCATCAGGCAGAGCGCCGGGATCAGGAGGTGGCGGAAGGAGGACGCGGCGGCGTTCTCCGCCACCCGTTCCAGTTTCCGGTGCCCGCGCGCCAGCGCCAGTACGGCGCTGGTGTCGAGGATGATCACGCGGCGTTGCCCCGCAGGATCTCCTGGGTCTTCTGCCGGGCGATCTCGTAGACGCGGTCCAGCGCGTGCGGTGTGGCGTCGAATTCCTCGTCCGTGAGCGTGGAGTGCATGCGCTCGCGCAGAATCCGGCGTGCCTCGGCGACCCGGGCCCGGGTCTGCTCGGCGGTCAGCTGCTCGGCGGCCAGGGAGGCGACCAGCGCTCCTATCGTCGTCCCGCGCTCCTTGGCGAGGGCGGCGAGGTGGTCGCGTGTGGCCTCGGGCACCTTGATGGTCGAATCAGCCATGGCTCCAAGGTACCCCGGAGATCGCCCAGGTGTACCATTTCTCCACTTTCAGTACACCAGTGCGTCGCGCCTCCCGGCCGGCCCGATCCGCCCGCCCGAACGGGCGCGGTGGGCGTGCAGTTTGTCCTCTTCCAGGGTGATATTTGGGCCTAAGTGAGACTTGGGACCCTAGGAGGACTCCATGCGCGGAGCCACGCATGCCAAGTGGGCCGCATGTGCGGCGGCCGTCGCCCTCGCGGCGACGGCCTGCGGGGGCGGAGACAGCGGCGGCGGCGGTGGTGCCTCCGGCATCGTGAGTTCGTCCTGGGGTGATCCGCAGAACCCGCTGGAGCCCGCCAACACCAACGAGGTGCAGGGCGGCAAGGTCCTCGACATGCTCTTCCGGGGGCTCAAGCGCTACGACTCGAAGACCGGCGCCGCCAAGGACATGCTCGCCGAGAAGATCGAGACCACCGACTCGACCACCTTCAAGGTGACCGTCAAGGACGGCTGGACCTTCTCCAACGGCGAGAAGGTGACCGCCAAGTCGTTCGTGGACGCCTGGAACTACGGCGCCAACCTCAAGCACAACCAGAAGAACGCCTACTTCTTCGGGTACATCGAGGGGTACGACAAGGTCCACCCCGACAAGGGCGACCCCAGCGCCGACACGCTGTCCGGGCTGATCGTCACCGGGGAGCGCACCTTCACCGTCAAGCTCAACCAGAAGTTCTCCACCTGGCCCGACACCCTCGGCTACGCCGCCTTCGCCCCGCTGCCCAAGGCGTTCTTCGACGACCACTCCGCCTGGCTGTCCAAGCCCGTCGGCAACGGCCCGTACACGGTGAACTCGTACACCAAGGGCTCCAAGCTGGAGATGCGCAAGTGGGACGGCTACCCGGGCTCCGACAAGGCGCAGAACGGCGGGGTCGACCTCAAGGTCTACACCGACAACAACACCGCCTACACCGATCTGACCGCCGGCAACCTCGACCTCGTCGACGACGTGCCCGCCTCGCAGCTCAAGAACGTCAAGGCGGACCTCGACGGGCGGTACATCAACACCCCGGCCGGGATCATCCAGACGCTCGCGTTCCCGTACTACGACGACGCCTGGAACACCCCGGGCGCGGCGAAGGTCCGCAAGGGCCTGTCGATGGCGATCAACCGCGCGCAGATCACCGACACCATCTTCCAGAAGACCCGCACCCCGGCCACCGACTGGACCTCGCCGGTGCTCGGCGCGTCGGGCGGCTATAAGTCCGGGCTCTGCGGCGACGCCTGCAAGTACGACCCGGCGCAGGCGAAGAAGCTCATCGAGGAAGGCGGCGGCATCCCCGGCGGCCAGGTGAAGATCTCGTACAACGCGGACACCGGCTCGCACAAGGAGTGGATCGACGCCATCTGCAACAGCGTCAACAACGCGATGGGCAACGACCGGGCGTGCGTGGGCAACCCGGTCGGCACCTTCGCCGACTTCCGCAACCAGATCACCCAGAGCAAGATGTCCGGGCCGTTCCGGGCGGGCTGGCAGATGGACTACCCGCTGATCCAGAACTTCCTCCAGCCGCTCTACTACACCAACGCCTCCTCCAACGACGGCAAGTGGACCAACGCCGAGTTCGACAAGCTGGTCGACGAGGCCAACGCCGAGACGGACAAGGGCAAGGCCATCGACCTGTTCCAGAAGGCCGAAGGAGTGCTGCGGGACCAGATGGGCGCCATCCCGCTCTGGTACCAGAACGGCAGCGCCGGCTACTCGTCCCGGGTCTCCAACGTCGCGCTGAACCCGTTCAGCGTCCCCGTCTACAACGAGATCAAGGTCAGCTGACGCCGGCGGAGGTGCGGCCCGGCGCTCCCCGCGCGCCGGGCCGGACCTCTTCCCAGACTCTCGGAGCGGTTCATGGGACGTTATGTGATCCGGCGTCTGCTGCAGATGATCCCGGTCTTCTTCGGCGCCACACTGCTGATCTTCCTGATGGTCAACGTGATGGGCGACCCCATCGCGGGCCTGTGCGGCGACAAGGCGTGCGACCCGGCGACCGCCACCCGCCTCAAGCGGGAGTTCGGCCTCGACAAGCCGGTCTGGCAGCAGTACGCGACGTACATGGGGAACGTGTTCACCGGTGACTTCGGGACCGCGTTCAACGGCCAGAAGGTCACCGAGCTGATGTCGACCGCCTTCCCCGTGACCATCCGGCTCACGATCATCGCCATCCTCTTCGAGATCGTCATCGGCATCACCCTCGGCGTGATCACCGGCCTGCGGCGCGGCCGCCCCGTCGACACCGCCGTACTGATCCTCACCCTCGTCGTCATCGCCATCCCGACCTTCGTCACCGGTCTGGTGCTCCAGCTGCTGCTCGGCGTCGAGTGGGGATGGATCAAGCCCTCGGTGTCCCCGGAGGCCCCGTTCAACGAGCTCCTCATCCCCGGCCTGGTTCTCGCCTCGGTCTCGCTCGCGTACGTCACCCGGCTCACCCGGACCTCGATCGCGGAGAACTCCCGCGCCGACTACGTCCGTACCGCCATCGCCAAGGGCCTGCCCAGAAGCCGTGTCATCACCCGGCATCTGCTGCGCAACTCGCTGATCCCGGTGGTCACCTTCATCGGTACGGACGTGGGCGCCCTGATGGGCGGGGCGATCGTGACCGAGCGGATCTTCAACATCCACGGCGTCGGCTACCAGCTCTACCAGGGCATCCTGCGCCAGAGCACCCAGACCGTCGTCGGCTTCGTGACCGTTCTGGTGCTGGTGTTCCTGGTGGCGAATCTCGTCGTCGACCTCCTGTACGCCGTACTCGACCCGAGGATCCGCTATGCCTGAGCCCGACTTCGACGAAGGTGCGATCTCCGCGACCGGCGCCGGCGGCGTCGGCCAGGGAGCCATCGCCCCCACCGGCACCAGCGGCCCCATGGACCTCGCGATCAGCGAGGGCGCGACCCTCGAGCAGCAGACATCAGCCGCCCCCGGCGGACGGGCTCCTGGCGGCCCGGAAGGCACCGGCCCGGCCGGCAAGCCGCGCAGCCTCTGGGGCGACGCCTGGCGGGACCTGCGGCGCAACCCCGTCTTCATCATCTCCGGCCTGATCATCCTCTTCCTGGTCGTCATCTCGCTGTGGCCGTCCCTGATCGCCTCCGGCAACCCGCTCAAGTGCGACCTCTCCAAGGCGCAGCTGGGCTCCCGGCCCGGCCATCCCTTCGGCTACGACGGCCAGGGCTGCGACGTCTACACCCGGACCGTCTACGGGGCGCGCACCTCGGTCACGGTCGGCGTCTGCACCACCCTCGGGGTCGCGCTCATCGGCTCGTTCCTGGGCGGTCTCGCCGGGTTCTTCGGCGGCGGCTGGGACGCGCTGCTCTCCCGGATCACCGACATCTTCTTCGGCATCCCCGTGGTCCTGGGCGGTCTGGTGTTCCTGTCCGTCATCACCTCGACCACCGTCTGGCCCGTGATCGGCTTCATGATCCTGCTCGGCTGGCCGCAGATCGCCCGCATCGCGCGCGGCTCGGTGATCACCGCCAAACAGAACGACTACGTCCAGGCGGCCCGCGCGCTCGGCGCCTCCAACTCCCGCATGCTGCTGCGCCACATCACGCCCAACGCGGTGGCCCCGGTGATCGTCGTGGCGACCATCGCGCTCGGCACGTACATCTCCCTCGAAGCCACGCTCTCCTACCTCGGCGTGGGGCTGAAGCCGCCGTCCGTCTCCTGGGGCATCGACATCTCGGCCGCCTCCCAGTACATCCGCAACGCGCCGCACATGCTGCTGTGGCCGGCCGGGGCGCTGGCGGTCACGGTGCTCGCGTTCATCATGCTCGGCGACGCGGTGCGCGACGCCCTCGACCCCAAGCTGCGCTGAGGAGTTGGACGCCATGCTGCTCGAAGTGCGCGACCTCCAGGTCGAGTTCAGGACCAGGGACGGGATCGCCAAGGCCGTCAACGGGGTCACCTACTCGGTGGCGGCCGGGGAGACGCTGGCCGTGCTCGGCGAGTCCGGCTCCGGCAAGTCGGTGACCGCACAGGCCGTGATGGGGATCCTGGACATGCCGCCGGGCCGGATCACCGGCGGCGAGATCGTCTTCCAGGGCCGGGACCTGCTGGGACTCAAGGAGGACGAGCGGCGCAAGGTGCGCGGCTCCGGGATGGCGATGATCTTCCAGGACGCGCTGTCCTCGCTCAATCCGGTGCTCAGCGTGGGCGCGCAGCTCGGCGAGATGTTCACGGTGCACCGGGGGATGTCCCGTACGGAGGCGAAGGCCAAGGCCGTCGAGCTGATGGACCGGGTGCGGATCCCGGCCGCCAAGGAGCGGGTCGGGCAGTATCCGCACCAGTTCTCGGGCGGTATGCGCCAGCGCATCATGATCGCCATGGCGATGGCCCTGGAGCCCGCGCTGATCATCGCGGACGAGCCGACCACCGCGCTCGACGTGACCGTCCAGGCCCAGGTGATGGAGCTGCTCGCGGAGCTCCAGCGCGAGATGAACATGGGGCTGATCCTGATCACCCACGACCTCGGGGTGGTCGCGGACGTCGCGGACCGGATCGCGGTGATGTACGCGGGCCGGATCGTCGAGGAGGCGCCGGTCCACGAGATCTACCAGGCGCCCGCGCACCCGTACACCAAGGGTCTGCTCGAATCGATCCCGCGCCTGGACCAGAAGGGCCAGGAGCTGTACGCGATCAAGGGCCTGCCGCCGAACCTGATGCACATCCCCTCGGGCTGCGCCTTCCATCCGCGCTGCCCGATGGCGCAGGACGTGTGCCGTACGGACGTCCCGCCGCTGGCGCACGTCTCCGAGGGCCGCAGGAGCGCGTGCCACTTCTGGAAGGAGTGCCTCCATGGCTGAGGCGGAGGCGATTCTGGAGGTGCGCGACCTGGTCAAGCACTACCCGCTGACCCAGGGCATCCTCTTCAAGAAGCAGGTCGGCGCGGTGAAGGCGGTCGACGGGGTCTCCTTCGACCTGGCGGCCGGGGAGACCCTCGGCATCGTCGGGGAGTCCGGCTGCGGCAAGTCGACGGTCGCCAGGATGCTGGTGAACCTGGAGCGGCCGACGGCGGGCCGGATCAAGTACAAGGGCCAGGACATCACGAAGATGTCCGGCAAGGCGCTGCGCGCGGTCCGCCGCAACATCCAGATGGTGTTCCAGGACCCGTACACGTCCCTGAACCCGCGGATGACGGTCGGGGACATCATCGGTGAGCCGTACGAGATCCACCCCGAGGTGGCTCCCAAGGGCGACCGGCGCCGCAAGGTGCAGGACCTGCTGGACGTCGTGGGCCTCAACCCGGAGTACATCAACCGGTACCCGCACCAGTTCTCCGGCGGCCAGCGCCAGCGCATCGGCATCGCGCGGGGGCTGGCCCTGCAACCCGAGATCATCGTGGCGGACGAGCCGGTGTCCGCGCTCGACGTCTCGGTCCAGGCGCAGGTGGTCAACCTCCTGGAGCGCCTGCAGAGCGAGTTCTCCCTGTCGTACGTCTTCATCGCGCACGACCTGTCGATCGTGCGGCACATCTCCGACCGGGTCGGGGTGATGTACCTCGGCCGGATCGTGGAGATCGGCCGGGACGCGGAGATCTACGACCATCCGACGCACCCGTACACCCAGGCGCTGCTCTCCGCGGTGCCGGTGCCGGATCCGTCGGCGCGCGAGCACCGGGAGCGGATCATCCTGACCGGCGATGTGCCGTCCCCGGCGAACATCCCGTCGGGCTGCCGGTTCCGCACGCGGTGCTGGAAGGCGCAGGAGCGGTGCGCCCTGGAGGTGCCGGAGCTGGCGGTCCCGGCGGTGTTCAAGCTGCTGGAGGGCCCGGCCCACCACCCTTCGGCTTGCCACTTCGCGGAGGAGAAGCAGGTAGTGCCACCGGAGTGAGTTTGGGCCGCGGCCCGGTGGTGGGCCGGGGGTACGGGCGAGTGCGATGGCGAAGCCGAGCATGTGAGGGGCGCGGGGAACTGCGCGACCAGCCCCCACCGGCCCGCAGGTGAAGGATCCGTACACACGCCAAGGCCCGCGCCCGCGGTGGTGACTGGGGTGTACGGACGCGGGCCCCGGCCCGAGCGGAGGCACTACGAACTCGGGTCAATGGGCTGTGTCCGTCGCCTCCTCGATCGCGGCGAGCGCGGGATCGAGCACCACGTCCTCGTCCCGCGCCGCGACCGTCGGTTCCTCGGGGAAATGGCACGCGGTCAGATGCCCCTCCCGGTTGCCCTCAAGCCGTACCAACGGCGGTGTCTGCGAGGCGCAGCGCTCGGCCGCCTTCCAGCACCGCGTACGGAACCGGCACCCCGACGGCGGGTCGATCGGGGACGGCACGTCACCGGCGAGCCGGATCCGCTCGCGGCCCTCGCCCTCGTCGTCCACCACCGCCTCCGGCACGGCGGAGAGCAGCGCGTGCGTGTAGGGGTGGCGGGGCCGCTCGTAGATGGAGGCCCGGTCGCCGATCTCGACGATGCGGCCCAGGTACATCACGGCCACCCGCTGCGAGAAGTGCCGCACGATCGCCAGGTCGTGGGCGACGAACAGGAACGCGATCCCCATCTCCCGCTGGAGGTTCTGGAGCAGGTTGACCACCTGCGCCTGGATCGACACGTCGAGCGCGGAGACCGGCTCGTCCGCCACGATCAGCCGGGGCCGCAGGCCCAACGCCCGGGCCACGCCGATGCGTTGGCGCTGGCCGCCGGAGAACTCGTGCGGGAAGCGGTTGTAGTGCTCGGGGTTGAGCCCGACGATCTCCAGCAGCTCGCGCACCCGCTTCTCGCGGCCGCCCGGCGGATTGACGCCGTTGACGGCCATCGGGTTGGAGATGATGTCGCCGACCGTCTGACGCGGGTTGAGCGAGGCGAACGGGTCCTGGAAGATCATCTGGATCTCGGACCGGATCGGCGCCAGCTCCTTGCGCGTGGCGTGGCTGATGTCCCGGCCCTCGTACGTGATGGTGCCCCGGGTCGGTTCGAGGAGGCGGGTGATCAGCCGGCCGGTGGTCGACTTGCCGCACCCCGACTCGCCGACCAGGCCCAGGCTCTCGCCCTGCCCGATGGTGAAGTCGACGCCGTCCACCGCGCGTACGTCCCCGACGTGGCGTCTGAGGACGAGACCGCTGGTGATCGGGAAGTACTTGACCAGTCCGGCCACTTCGAGCAGCGGCGCGGACGGACCGGATCCCTCCTGGTCGCGCGGGACCGGCACCTTGGTGAGGCTCAGCTGTTCGCTCATGATGTGTTCTCGACTCCTGGTCGGCGTCAGCGCAGCCGCGGCTGGATCTGCTCGGCGAAGATGGTGGCCTTCTGATGGGGCGTCAGATGGCAGGCGGCCCCGTGCGGCTCGTCGTCCGGGATCACCGGGCGGTCGCTGCGGCACGCACCGCCCGCGACCTGGTCCGGGAAGGCGCACCGCGGATGGAAGGGGCACCCCGGCGGCGGCGCGAGCAGGCTCGGCGGCGCCCCCGGGATCGGCACCAGCGGCAGGTCGACGGGCGAGTCGAGCCGGGGGATCGAGCCGAGCAGCCCCCAGCTGTACGGGTGGCGGGGCGCGCGCATGATCTCCCGGACCGTGCCGCGCTCCACACAGCGGCCCGCGTACATCACCATCACGTCGTCCGCGGTCTTGGCCACCACGCCGAGGTCGTGGGTGATGATGATGATCGCGGAGCCGGTCTCCTGCTGGAGGTCCTTGAGCAGGTCGAGGATCTGCGCCTGGACGGTCACGTCGAGCGCGGTCGTCGGCTCGTCCGCGATGATCAGCTCCGGGTCGCAGACCAGCGCCATCGCGATCATCGCGCGCTGGCGCATCCCGCCCGAGAACTGGTGCGGATAGTCGTCGACCCGCAGCTTGGGCTGTGGGATGCCGACCTTGCCGAGCATCTGGACCGCGCGCTCGCGGGCCTCCTTGCGGGAGGCGCCCATGTGCTTCATGTACGGCTCGGCGATCTGGCGGCCCACGGTGTGGTACGGCGAGAGCGCGGCCAGCGAGTCCTGGAAGATCATCGCCATCTTCTTGCCGCGCAGCTGGGCGAGCCGGCGCTCCGAGGCGCCGGTCAGCTCCTGCCCGTCGAGCAGGATCTCGCCCCGGATCGTGGTGTTGCGCGGGTTGTGCAGACCGAGGACGGCGAGGTTGGTGACGGACTTGCCGGAGCCCGACTCGCCGACGATGCCCAGCGTCGAGCCGCGCGCCAGGTCGAACGAGAGCCCGTCGACGGCCTTGACGGTGCCGTCCTCGGTGGCGAAGTGGACGTACAGGTCACGGACCGAGAGGAAGCCGCGGGACGCTTCGGCGACCGGCTGCGCCTCGGGCTGGCTGAGGGTGCTCACGGACGGTTCTCCTCCGGAGGTTCCTGGGCCCCGGGGTTCCGGGACCGTGAGGGTCGGCACGCGCTCAGGAGAGCCGGATCCGCGGGTCGATGAAGGCGTACGCCATGTCGACGACGATGTTGCAGAGGACGATGATCGTGGCGCCGATGAGCATCACGGCCATCTCCAGCGGCAGGTCGCTGCGGAGCACGGCCTGCACCGAGAGCGAGCCGAGGCCGTGGAGGCCGAAGGTGACCTCGGTGATGATCGCGCCCCCGAGCACCGCGCTGAGGTCGACGCCGAAGATGGTGATGACGGTGGCCATCGCACCGCGCAGCGCGTACCGCAGGAAGACGTAGCGCGAGCTCATGCCCTTGGCGCGGGCCGCGCGGATGTGGTCCTCCGACATCTGCTCGACCATCAGCGAGCGGGTCTGTCTGCTGTAGTTCGACCAGAAGATCACCGACAGGATCAGACAGGGCAGCAGCAGTCCGGCCACCGAACCGGCCGGGTCCCCGGCCCAGTCGGGGTCGTGGCCGCGGTCGAAGAGATGGACCTTGGTGGAGAGCAGCAGGATCGCGATCGGGCCGATGAAGTAGATCTGCACGGACTGGCCGAGCAGCGAGGCCGCGCTCGCGACCCGGTCGAAGAGCTTGCCCTGCTGCCAGGCGGAGACCAGGCCGAGGCCGACGCCGACGGTCAGGAAGATCGCGGCGCCGCCGACACCCAGCGAGAGCGTCGTGGGATAGCGGTCGGAGATGGTGTTCCACACCAGCTGCTGGTCGGCGAAGGAGTAGCCGAAGCAGGGCGCCGGGCAGTGCCCGACGGGCATGTCGCGCCCGGCGAAGATGCCCACCATGAAGTGCCAGTACTGCACCCAGATCGGATGGTCGAGCCCCAGGTTCTTGCGGATCAGCGCGACGTTCTGCGGGTCGCAGTTCTTGCCGCACGAGAGCAGCGCGGGGTCGGAGGGCAGGAAGAAGAAGAGGAAGTAGGTGATGGCGCTGATCAGCAGCAGGATGACCGCGGCGCCGAGCAGTCGTCGCACGAGGAAACGGAGCATCGGACTCTTCCGTCTGTATGCGGTCCCCGGCCCGTGAGCCGGGCCGGGGACCGGGCCGCCACTGCTACTGCTTCACGAAGATGGTGCTCGGGTTGATGGTGCCGAAGACCTGGTTGTAGGTGACGCCGCCGAGGCCGTCGCCATGCAGGTTGAAGTACTTGTCGTAGATGAACGGGATCTGCGAGGTGTCGCTCTGCAGCACGTACTCGGAGAGCTTGCGCCACTCGTCGTTCTGCTTGCTGATGTCGGTGAGCGCCATGATCCGGTCGATCTCGGAGTTCACCTTCGGGTCGTTCAGGAACGCGTAGTTGTTGGTGCCGTCCTGGAGGTTGCGGCCGTCCATGGTCGGCGGGACCACGGTCGAGGCGCTCGGCCAGTCGGCGCCCCAGCCGGTGCGGTAGATGTCGTACGGCGTGTTCACCTTGCCGACCACCGTGTAGTACGAGGTCGGGTCGATGGCCTTGCGCTCCACCTGGAAGCCGGCCTTCTCCAGCGCCTTCTGCAGGGTCAGCGAGACGTTCTGCCAGCGCGGGGTGTTGGCGTACGCGTAGGAGAGCTTGACCGGCGTGGTGACCCCGGCCTCCTTCAGGAGCGCCTTGGCCTTCTCCGGGTCGCCCATGGGCTTGGCGAGCTTGCCGAACGGGTCGAACTTCTGCCAGCCGGCCACCGTCGGGCTGATCAGCGTGGTGCCGAGCTCACCCTGCGCACCGCCGCCGAACGCCTGCTGCACCTGCTGCATCGGGAAGGCGTACATGATCGCCTGGCGGACCTTGGGGTTGGTGATCCGCTTGGTGTTGATGTTCATGACCTCGACGTACGGCTGGTACTCGTTGACCGTCCGCGACTTGTACTGCGAGTCCGTCGTCAGCGTCTGCATCTTCGACGGGTCGGCGGAGCCGGACATGTTCACGGCGTACTTGTCGGGCCCGGACTGGGCGGCCATCCGGTTGGTGAGGCCCGGCTCGGCGATGCCGAGCTGGAACTCCCACTTGTCGGGGTAGGCGTTGCGGATCGGGTCGCTCTTGGGGTCCCAGTTGGTGTTGCGCACGAAGGACAGCGACTTGCCCGGCTTGTAGTCCGCGATCCTGTACGGGCCGGAGGCGACCGGGTGGTTGTTGTACTTCTGCTTGTCGTCCTTGGCCTTGGGCACCGGCGACACGTTCGGCATCGACATCGCGTACGGGGCGTCCGCGTGGGCGTCCTTGAAGTGGAAGACGATGGTCTTGTCGTCGGGCGTCGCCAGGACGGTGTCGGGCAGCTCCTTGCCGGCGTACGGGCCCGTGTAGGCCTTGCGGTAGTCGGGGCCGAACATCCACTTCTGGACGTACTGCGGGCCCTGCGTCTGGTAGTCCGCGAAGAGCCGCTCGATGCCGTACTTGATGTCCTTGGACGTGATCGGCGTGCCGTCCTCGAACTTCAGGTTGTCCTTGAGCGTGTACGTCCAGGTCTTGGCGCCGTCCGAGGAGGTGCCGGTGTCGGTGGCGAGGTCGCCGACCAGAATCGTTTTTCCGGTCTTGGCGTCGATCTTGTAGCCGGTCAGCGAGCGGTTGTAGAGCAGTTGGAGCGAGAGCATGTCGCTGACGTACTGCTGGCCCGGGTCGAGATAGTCGAAGCCCGCCTGGTCCAGGTCGTAGGCCGTGCCGCCCGGCTTGGCTCCGTCGACGGGAACCGCCGGGCCGGTGGAGTCGGCCTTGGTGCCGATGCCGAAGTTCTGCACCGACGCCTTTTTGCCGCCGTCGCCGCCGGAACCCTTTTTGCCGTCGTCGGACCCACCGCTGCTGCACGCGGCCGTGAGTGTCAATGCCCCTGCCGCCAGAAACGCGGAGGCGTAGCGCGCCTTGCGAATTCTCATTGATTCCTGCCTGTCAGGATGTGGACGGTTCAGCGGACGGTCTTGGGGTCGAGTGCGTCCCGGACCGAATCCCCGAGCAGGTTGAAGGCGACGACGAAGATCAGCATCGCGATGCCGGGGAAGAACATGAAGGTGACGTCGGACTCGAAGTACGAGGCGCCCGACTGGAAAAGCAGACCCCAGTCCGGGGTCGGCGGCTGGATGCCGACGCCGAGAAAGGAAAGTCCCGCCTCCGCCGTGACATTGGCCGGAAGAAGGAGTGTGGCCTGGACGAGGACCGTCGACCAGATGTTCGGCAGGACTTCCTTGCGGATGATCCGCCAGTTCGAGGCGCCGCTCAGCCGGGCCGCCTCGATGAACTCGCGCTCGCGCAGCGAGAGCACCTGGGCCCGCACGAGCCGGCCCACCACCATCCACCCGAGCAGGAACTGCACCAGGATCAGCGCCACGATACGTACGTACGTGGGCTCCTCGTCCCGGGGCGAGACGAACAGCGCGACGATCACCGGGGTGAAGGCGATGAAGAAGAGCTGCTGCGGGAACGACAGCATCAGGTCCGAGAACCGGCCCAGGAAGTAGTCGACCTTGCCGTGCAGATAGCCCTGGACCAGGCCGATCAGCACCCCGGTGGCGACCGAGACCACAGTGACCGCCAGCGAGATGAACAGCGAGGTGCGGATCCCGTAGATCAGCAGCGTGAACACATCGCGGCCCAGGTTCGGTTCGACGCCGAACCAGAAGTCGCCGTCGATACCGCCGTTGGGTTTCAGCGGAATGCCGTAGCTGTTCAGCAGCCCGCGGTCCTGGCCGTAGAGCTGATAAGGATCTTTCCCGTACAGCTTCGCGATCAAGGGTGCCGCGAAAGCGATGAGAATGAAGGCGAGCACCGTGACGGCACAGGCGATGCCCACCCGGTCGCGTTTGAACCGCGCCCATGCGAGGCGGCCGGGAGAGCGTCCCATGAGTTCGGTCGCCGTCAGTCCCGTGCCCGTACCGGAATCCCCGCCAGGCGGAAGAGGATCAGTTGGTTCTGTGGCGGCCTGGGTTGAACTCGTCATCGCGGATAGCCCCCGCACCGAGAGAGTCGAACGGCGCCCGAAGGCGTCATTGATTGACCGGAACATTCATGGGCCCGGCCTTGTGCGTCAAGGGGTTTGAGCATGCTGGTGTGTGATCACGGGAGAACTTGGCACAAGATTTCGCACATCGAGGCGACTGCGTGCTTGACAGGGCGGCGGAGCGGGCGACATGGCTCCATAAATGCCCATCAATTTCGTTAACAAGCAGGCAACTTGACTGACGCATCACCGATATACGAACGCGTCACGCTGAACACCGTACGGCCGTGCGGGTGCCGTAGGCCGACCGGGGTGGCCAGACCGCCCCGGCCGGCCGCCTCCGCCCCGACCGAGCCACGCACCCCCTCTTGTCCATCCGAGCACCGCGGGTGGAGGATTCGCCCGAGCAGGCGCTCGCTCGTACGCCAACCGGGGGGACGGCAAGGGGCATGACGCAGCCACAGACACTCACGGCCGGGGCCCGGCTGACCGGGGCCGTCCTGTGCGCCTTCCTCGCCGTGCTGACCGCCGCCTGGCTCGCCCGTGACGTCCAGGCCGCCCGCAGCCTGGCCGACCTGTGGTGGTTCTGGTCCGGCGCGCCCAAGCACGGCGGCACCCCGCTGACCACCGGCGTCCTCGACCTCGTCCTCCTCGTGGTCTACGCGGTGGCGGCCGCGGTCGTGCCCCGCTCACCGGCCGCCGCGGCCGTGCTGTGCTGCGTCGGGGCCGTCACCGCGGCGCTGCGGGTGTCGTCCCTGTGGGTGCTCCACCACGACGACTGGACGGACTCGACCGCCCTGCACGATCTGCACCGGCGGGCGCTGCTCAGCACCTTCGCGGCGCTGGCGGCCGGGCTCGCCCTGGTGATCACGGCCGCCGCCGGACGCAGGCCCGACGGCGCCCCGGGGCCGCGCCCGGCGGCCCGGCCGGGCGCGGGCGCCGCGCTCACCGCGTTCGTGCTGCTCGGCGCCGCCGGTCTGGTGGGGCTGGCCTGGGAGATCTACTGGGCCGTGGAACTCCCCGGCGAGGAGTACCGGGCGCGGTTCAGCGGCAAGCGCCTGCCCCTGCTCTGGGTGCCGGGCGGCTGGATGGCGGTCGTCCTGGTGGCGATCGCGCTGACGGCCGCGGCCGGCGGCCTCGCGCGAGCCGTCCACGTACGGCCGCTCGGCCTGACAGCCGCCGCGATCCTGGCCGCCTCCGGCGGCGTCGGGATCAGCCTGGCCGTACGGTTCGAACTGCTCGACCGCTTCGGCCACTTGGACACCGCCGTCCAGTTGCAGGTGCTGACGTGGTTCTTCCAGCTGGTCGTGGGGCTCCTGCTGGTCCCGGTGCTCGCCAGGCGCGGCCCCGAGGACCCGGCGGACGCGGCCGGGTCGCCCTGGCAGCCGCAGTACCCGCCGTACGCGCCCTACTCGCCCCAGGCGCCCAGGGACAGCCACGGCGGCGGCTTCGGCCCGCCGCCCCCGGGCTTCGGACCGCCCCCGCCGCCCGCCTCACCGCCGCCGGGCTGGTGAGGGCGGCGAGGGAGGCGAGCGGCGGGGCCCGGGTCTCCAGGCTCCCGGCTCCCCGGCTCCCGGCTCCCAGGGTCCGGGCTCCCGGGTTTCAGATCTCCAACGAGCGCTTCAGGAAGTCCACTTGGAGCAGCAGCAGATTCTCCGCCACTTGTTCCTGCGGGGTCATATGGGTCACGCCCGTGAGGGGCAGCACCTCATGGGGGCGTCCGGCGGCGAGCAGGGCCGAGGAGAGCCGCAGCGTGTGTGCCGCGACCACATTGTCGTCCGCGAGACCGTGGATGATCATCAACGGCCGGTGCTGCTCGGCCGGCTGGGACAGCCCGGAGTCGGTGACCAGCGAGTTCGCCTCGTAGACCGAGGGGCCGGCTTGCGGGTCGCCGAGGTAGCGCTCGGTGTAGTGGGTGTCGTAGAGGCGCCAGTCGGTCACCGGCGCGCCCGCGATCCCCGCGTGGAAGACGTCGGGGCGGCGCAGCACCGCGAGCGCCGACAGATAGCCGCCGTAGGACCAGCCGCGCATCGCCACCCGGCCCAGGTCCAGCGGGAAGCTGCCCGCCAGGCCGTGCAGCGCCTCGATCTGGTCGTCGAGGGTGAGCGTGAGGTCGTCCCGGATCGCCTTCTCCCAGCCGGGGGAGCGGCCGGGGGCGCCGCGCCCGTCGGCCACGATCACCGCGAAGCCCTGGTCGGCGAACCATTGCGAGGTCAGATGGGCGTTGTGGGCGGCGTACACGCGTTGGCCGTGGGGCCCGCCGTAGGGATCCATCAGGACAGGAAGGGGACCGTCCGCCTCCGAGTAATCGGCGGGGAGCAGCACGGCGCATGGGATGCGGCGTGCGCCCCCCTCGGTCAGCCGGACCCGGGCCGTGAGCACGGGAGTCTCCGCGTGCGAGTCGACCACCGCGACCGTCTTGCCGTCCCGCTCCACCCGGACCGTGGTGCCCGGGCTGTCCGGACGGGCCGAAGTGAGAACCGTCACCGGTCCGCCCCGGACCGCCGAGTGCACTCCCGCACCCTCCGAAACCCGCTCGATACCCAGCTCATTGACCCGGTACACATGGATCTCCCCGGTTTCGGGAGCACGGGCCGCCTCGCCGGCCGACGCCGAGACCAGGATGTCGTCGGCTCCGATGTCCAGCACGGCCCGGATCTGCAGCTGCCCTCCGGTCAGCGGACGGTCGCCCGCCGCCAGGACGCGCGCCCCGCCCTCGTCCGCGATCCGGACCAGCCGGCCGTCCGGCGCCCAGGCCGGGACGCCGGGGAAGAGATCCAGCCACACCGCGTCCTCGTCCACATGGACCGTCCGGGTCTTCCCCGACTCCGTGTCCACGGCCAGGTGCACCTGAAGGCGCTGGTCCCGCGCCTGCACCAGGAGCAGCGGGGCGCCCGCCGCCGACCAGTGCACCCGCGCCAGATACGGGTAGCGCACCCGGTCCCAGACGATCTCGGTCCGGGACCCGTCGAGCCCGTACCGGAACAGCCGCACCTCGGCGTTGGGCGTGCCCGCCGCCGGATAGGCGACCCGCTGCGGCTCGCGGTCGGGGTTGGCCGGGTCGGCGATCCACCAGCGCCGCACGGGGCTCTCGTCGGCCCGCGCCACCAGGAGCGCGTCCCCGTCGGGCGACCACCAGTAGCCCCGCGAGCGGTCCATCTCCTCGGCCGCGATGAACTCCGCGAGACCGTAGGTGACCTCCGGCGACTCCGGCTCGGCGAGCACCCGGTCACCCTCGCCGTCCGCCCCGGTGACCCGCAGGGCGCCCCGCACCACATAGGCGACCAGGCGGCCGTCGGGCGAGGGGCGGGGGTCGATCACCGGCCCGGGGACGGGCAGTTCACGGGTGGTGCCGGCCCGCAGCTCGGCCGTGAACAGCCGGCCCGAGAGCGCGAAGGCGGCCAACTCCACCGCCGCGTCCGTCGCGTAGCCGACGACGCCCGCCGCGCCCTCGCGGCTGCGCTCGCGCCGCGCCTTCTCCTCCTCCGACAGCTCCTCAGAGGCTCCGCCGAGGAGCGCCCGGGGATCCGCCGCGAGCCGTTCGCGCGCGCCGTCCTCCAGATCGAGCACCCAGAGGCTGTTGGCCGGATCCGTACCCCCAGGGGCCCTCAGAAAGGCCACCCGGCTGCCGTCCGGCGCCACCGTGAAGGCGCGGGGCGCACCGAGCGTGAAGCGCTGGGTCCTGGCGTACTGACGGGGAAACGAGGGTTCCCCAGGGGCAATTGAGGTCATGGGGCGAACCTAGCGGCACCCGTCCGCACCTGCTCGTACGTGGGGGGTGTGCGCCCCTTGTGCGCCCGTGCACCGATCAATGCGTTCCGCCGGATAGTTATGATCCATAGTGGGGGGTGGGTATGACATCTGCATGCCCCCAGGCACGTAGCTCTGCCCGACCGACTGGCTCTGCCCGACCGACAGATGGAGGTGAACCGCCGTGGCACTCTCGATTTCGGCGGTGGTGCTGCTGGCGATCATCGTCTTCCTGCTGGTCAGGAAGTCCGGGCTGAAAGCCGGACACGCGGTGGTCTGCACCTTGCTCGGGTTCTACCTCGCCAGTTCGTCCATGGCGCCCACCATCAACGACCTCAGCAACAACGTCGCGGGCATGATCAGCGACATCAAGTTCTGACGGTTCCGGCACTCCCGTTCCGGCACTTCTGTTCCGGCAGTCCCGTTCCGGCACTCCCGTTCCGACCGTCGCGACGCCTCCCGTCGCGGCCGGGGGATCCGAGGCATGCCGCCGTGCGGCATGCCTCGTAGGCTGTCCCGTATGACGGATCTCCCCGCCCGGCGGCTGCTCCTGGTGCACGCGCACCCCGACGACGAGTCGATCAACAACGGCGCCACCATGGCCCGCTACGCCGCCGAAGGCGCCCTGGTCACCCTGGTGACCTGCACCCTCGGTGAAGAGGGCGAGGTCATCCCGCCCGACCTCGCGCACCTCACCGCCGACCGGGAGGACCGCCTCGGCGCCCACCGGACCGTCGAACTGGCGGCCGCGATGAAGGAGCTGGGGGTCACCGACCACCGCTTCCTCGGCGGCCCCGGCCGTTTCCGCGACTCCGGGATGATGGGCCTGGAGCAGAACCACCGCCCGGGCGCCTTCTGGAACACCGACGTCGAGGACGCCGCCCCCCACCTGGTCGAGGTGATCCGCGAGGTCCGCCCGCAGGTCCTGGTGACGTACGACCCGAACGGCGGCTACGGCCACCCCGACCACATCCAGGCTCACCGGGTGGCGATGCGCGCCGCCGAACTGGCCGCCGAGCCGGGCTACCGCCCCGACCTCGGCGAGCCGCACACCATCGCCAAGATCTACTGGAACCGGGTGCCGCGCCCGGTGGCCGAGGCCGGCTTCGCCCGGCTGCGCGCCTCCGGTGCCTCCTTCGCCGGCATCGCGGACGTCACCGACATCCCGGGCGTCGTCGAGGACGCGCAGATCACCGCCGAGATCGACGGCGCCGCGCACGCCGCCGCCAAGGCCGCCGCGATGCGCGCGCACCTCACCCAGATCGCCGTGGACGGCCCGTTCTTCGCGCTCTCCAACGACCTGGGCCAGCCGCTCTTCTCCGTCGAGTACTACGAGTTGGCGCGCGGCCGGTCCGGAGCCCCGGCCGATGTCCGCGAGCACGACCTGTTCGCCGGGCTGGGTGTGTGATGAGCACTACATCCCCTAAGTCCGGTCCGTCCGTCAACTCCCGTACGGCGGGCGCCCGCCCCGGGCGGATCGCCGCCTTCGTGGCCCTGTTCGTGCTCGGCGCGCTCACCGGGGCCACGGGCGCGCTCGTCCAAGCCGCCTGGTTCCCCGGCGGATTGCTGCTCTCGCTGGCCGCCGCGGCCGGACTCTTCTACGTCGGTACGGACCTGACGGGCAGCCGGGCCGGGGTCGGCTCGGCGGGCGCGGGCTGGCTGGTGGCGGTGCTGTTCCTCACCGCCACCAGGCCCGAAGGCGACTTCGTCTTCGGCGCGGGCCTCGGCTCGTACGTCTTCCTGCTCGGCGGGATGGCCGCGGCTGTGATCTGTGCCACGATCGGCAACCTGCTGCAACCGCCCCGTGATTCGGTCCGCACGGGCAAGTGACGTACGCGATCGCGGCGGCGCAGTACAGGGTGTGGTGCCCTGCTTCCCCGGGCCGCCCGGTGCGTATCGGCGGCGGCCAGTATGGTGGTGCGCGCCGCCGAGCCGCCCGCACACAGGCACACGAGACAAGAGCGGGTGGCGGAGCCGATCGGGAGAGAACCTGCCTTGAGTCGTGAAACTGACAGTTCGACCTCCGGCCCCCAGGGGCGCGGCGGAGCTGCGTACCCGTCGGGTACCCCGCCGTACGGAACGCCGCACTCTCCGGCGCACGACGCCCCGGAAGCCGCCGCCGCCGAGCCGGACGAGCCGAAGACCGAGACCACGCTGACGACGCGTATCCGGATCAACATCCCCGGGTCCCGGCCCATCCCGCCGGTCGTGATGAGAACGCCCGTGAGCGAGGCCGACAAGGCGTCCGCCGCGGAGAGCGAGCGCATGCAGCAGGCCGCGGCGGAGGCCGAGGAGGCCGCCGCCGCTCCCGCCGCCGAGGAGAAGCCGGCCAGCGACTGGTTCGCGCCGCGCAAGGCGGGCTCCGGCACGACCCCGCCGTCCGGCACGCCGCGCGCGAACCTCCCGTACTTCTCGGACGGCCCGCAGGGCGCGCCCGCCAACGGCACCGAGGGCGGCGGCCCCGCCCCCGGCCCGACCGGCCCCGCGGGCACGAACGGCTCCAACGGCTCCAACGGCTTCGCGCCGGGCAGCTCCGCGGGCACGAGCGGCTCCAACGGCTTCGCGCCGGGCGACCGCGACCGCAACGGCTTCGCACCCGGCGGCCCCGGCAACAACGGCTCCAACGGCTTCGCGCCCGGTGGCCCCGACGCCACCGGCTCCACCGGTGTCAACGGCTTCCGCGCCGGTTCCGCCGCCGCCAACGGCTCGGGCCGTTCCGCCCTCGGCGGGAACGGCGGCCCCGCCGGGCCCACCACCGGCCCGGTCACCGGTACCTCCGCGCTACCCACCCGCCCGGTCGGCAGCCGCAAGGGCCAGCAGCGGCTCGGCGGCGCGCCGGGCGGCCCGCAGGGCACCCCGAGCCACGGCACCCCGGTGCTGGGTGCGCAGGGTCCCGGCGGTACGCCGAGTCACGGCTCCCCGGTCCTGGGCGCCCAGGGCGTGCGGCCCGGGCCCGTGGCGCCGCCCGGGCCCCGGATGTCCGACGACACGGCGATCCTGACCCCGCAGACCCCGGCCCCGGTGCCGGGTGCCGGGGGCGGTGGAGTGAGCTCGCCCCCGCCGGCCGGCCATGTCTCCGGTGACACGCTGACCAGCGGGATCCCGGTCGTACCGGCGGAGAGCCGCTCCCCGTTCGCGCCCGGCGCGGGCGGTCCGGACCTCACTCCGCGGCTGTCCGACGACCCGGGCCCGGCCGAGGAGCCGCCCGCCCCGGCCCGTCCGAGCACACCCGCGCCCGCCAAGAAGAAGGGCCGCTCCAAGCTGGTCCTGCTCGGCGTCGCCGCCTTCGCCGCGGCCGGTGTCGCGTACGGCGCGGGCCTGCTGCTCAACCACTCCGAGGTCCCCAAGGGCACCACCGTCCTGGGCGTCGACATCGGCGGCGGCAGCAAGGAGCAGGCCGTCGCCAAGCTCGACGCCACGCTCGGCAAGCGCGCGGCCCAGCCGCTGCGGCTCAGCGTCGACGGCAAGAAGGAGACGCTCGCCCCGGACAAGGCGGGCCTCGCCCTGGACAGCCAGGCGACCGTGCGCAACGCGGCGGGCAGCGACTACAACCCCGTCTCCGTCATCTCCTCCCTCTTCGGCGGCAAGCGCGTCGCCGAGCCGGTCATCCCGGTCGACGAGGAGAAGCTCGGCGTCGCGCTGACCGACCTGGCGGGCGCGTCGGGCTCGGCGGTCGAGGGCACGATCAAGTTCGTCCCGGGCAAGGCCGTGGCCGTCCCCGGCAAGGCGGGCAAGAGCCTCGACGTCAACCGCTCGATGATCTCGGTCAAGGACGCGTACCGGGCGCAGGTCGAGACGGGCAGGCCCAACGAGGTGCGGCTGCCGGTCGCCGGGCGCCAGCCCACCATCACCCAGGCCGAGATCGACCGGGCGATGAACGAGTTCGCCAAGCCCGCGATGTCCGGCCTGATCAGCGTCAAGGCGGGCGGCAAGAAGATCGACTTCGGTCCGGTGAAGTCGCTCCCGAAGATCCTCTCGATGAAGCCGATCGAGGGGAAGCTGGTCGAGGTCTACGACAAGAAGGCCATCGAGCAGCTCATGGGCAGCACCTTCGACGGTGTGATGATCATGAAGGGTGACGGTCAGAAGCACCAGCTGACGGCCGACGACGTGGCCAAGGCGATGCAGAGCGCGCTGCGCGGCAAGACCCCGGCAGAGCGCGTCGTGACGATCGACCTGAACCCGAGCTGACCCGGCCCCCGGGCGACTCGAACCCGAGCTGACCTGCACGGCTGTGCCCGGCCCCCGTACGCCCAAGGTGTGCGGGGGCCGTGTCATGCCGCCCGTATGACATCTGTCATCCGACACTCACGACACCCGGCACTGCCTCCGCCCCCGCCCTGCGGGCGAACCTTGGGGCATGACCACAACCACCTCCATCTCCACCTCCGTGGTGAGCTTCGAGCACGTGAGCAAGAGCTACGGCGACGTCCACGCCGTCGCGGACCTCTCCCTGGAGCTGCACCCCGGCGAGACGGTCGCGCTGCTCGGGCCGAACGGCGCGGGCAAGTCGTCCACGCTCGACCTGCTGCTCGGCCTGCGCAAGGCCGACGCCGGCTCGGTGCGCCTCTTCGGCACCACGCCCGAGCAGGCCATCAAGGACGGCCGGGTCGGCGCGATGCTCCAGAGCGGCGGTCTGATGGAGGAGGTCAGGGTCCGCGAGCTGGTCAAGCTCGCCTGCGATCTGCACCCGCGCCCGCACCCGGTCGAGGAGGTCCTGGACCGCGCGGGCATCGGGCAGATCGCCGACCGGATGGTCAACAAGCTCTCCGGCGGCCAGGAGCAGCGCGTGCGCTTCGCGCTCGCCACGGCCGGCGCCAACGACCTGATCGTCCTTGACGAGCCGACCACGGGCATGGACGTCACCGCCCGCCAGGCGTTCTGGGCGACCATGCGCGAGCAGGCGCAGCAGGGCCGTACGGTCCTGTTCGCCACCCACTACCTGGAGGAGGCGGACGCGATCGCGGACCGCGTCCTGGTCCTGCACAAGGGCCGCCTCCTCGCCGACGGCACCGCGTCCGAGATCAAGGCGAAGGCGGGCGCGCGGCGGATCGCCTTCGACCTGGAGGGCGTGATCGACGAGTCGGTCCTGCGGGAGCTGCCGTTCCTGTCGGGCCTCGACATCTCCGGCCGTACGGTCCGCCTCCAGTCGACCGACGCCGACGCCACCGTCCACGCGGTGTACGGGCTCGGCCTGTACCCGCGCAACCTCGAAGTCGCCGGGCTCGGCCTGGAGCAGGCCTTCGTCGCCATCACCGAGGCCGAGGAGGCCAAGGCAGCATGAACACCCTGATCAAGCTCGAAATCACCCGCACCCTGCGGAACAAGAAGTTCATGTTCTTCTCGGTGATCTACCCGTCGGCGCTCTACCTGATGATCTCCGGGTCGCAGAACACCACGGACAAGATCGGTGGCACCGATCTGACCTTCCCCGCCTTCTTCATGGTCTCGATGGCCTCGTTCGGCGCGATCACCGCCGTCCTGATGGGCAACAGCGAGAAGATCGCCAAGGAGCGCGAGAAGGGCTGGGTGCGCCAGCTGCGGCTGACCGCGCTGCCCGGCCGCGGCTATGTCCTCGCGAAGATCGCGAGCGCCGCCGTGGTGACCCTGCCGTGCATCGTGGTGGTCTTCCTGGTCGCCGCGACCGTCAAGGACGTGCGGTTCGACACCTGGCAGTGGCTGGCGCTGACCGGCTCCATCTGGGCGGGCTCGCTCTGCTTCGCCGCGCTCGGCGTGGCCATCGGCTACCTCGCCAGCGGTGACGCGGTCCGTCCGATCACGATGATCATCTACTTCGGCCTCTCCATCCTGGGCGGTCTGTGGATGCCCACGACGACGTTCGCGCCCTGGCTCCAGTCGCTCGCCAAGTGGCTGCCCACCCACGCGTACGCTGCCCTCGGGCAGGCCATCGAGGCGGGCAACGCCCCGGCCACCAAGGACGTGGCCGTCCTCGCCGCCTACTTCCTGCTCTTCGCGGGCGGCGCGGCCTGGCTGTACCGGAAGGACACCCTGAAGGCGTGACGAGCGTGACGGAAGACCGCGGGGCCGAGGCAACCGTGGCCACGATCGGCCGACCGCCGGAGAACCGTCAGGAGGCGCTGCGCAAGCTGCTGTGGATCGGCATCTGGCTGGCGTTCCTCGGCGCCCCGGTGTCCGACCTCCTCAAGGAGCAGCACACCGCGTGGGCGACCACGCTCGGCTGGATCGCCCTGGTGGCGTTCGTCGCGGTCTATCTGGCCCTGGTCTTCCGTCACACCGCCCGCCCCTTCGCCCGCGTCACGGTCGCCTCGATACTGGTCTCCCTGGCCTGCATCGCGGTGATCACCTCACTGACCCTGGGCGCGCCCTGGCTGGTGCTCTTCGTGTACGTGTCGGTCGGCTGCGGGGCGGTGCTGCCGCTGCCGCTGGCCAGGTGGGCGATCCCGGGCGCGACGGCCACGATGGCCCTGGCCGGCCTGACCACCAAGGGCGACTGGGGCGACTTCGTGCCGGGCCTGGCGATCCCGGCCCTGCTCGGCGGCTTCGCCATGACGGGCGTGCGCCATCTCGTCCGTACGACCGTGGAGCTGCGCCAGGCCAGGGCCACTGTGGCCCAGCTGGCGGCCAACGAGGAGCGGCTGCGCCTCGCCCGCGACCTGCACGACCTGATGGGCCACTCGCTCTCCCTGATCACGCTCAAGAGCGAGCTGGCGGGCCGGATGCTCCCCGACCACCCCGACCAGGCGGCCCAGCAGGTCGCCGACATCGAACAGGTCAGCCGCCAGGCCCTGGTGGACGTACGGGAAGCGGTCACCGGATACCGCAGGGCGACCCTCACCGGGGAACTGGCGGGCGCGCGCACCGCGTTGACGGCCGCCGGGGTCGCCGCGGACCTGCCCGCCGAGTCCGAGGCCCAACTGCCGCCCGGGGCGCCCCCGGGCGCGGAGGAGGCGCTGGCCTGGGTGGTCCGCGAGGCGATCACGAACGTGGTGCGCCACAGCGCGGCCAAGCGGTGCCTGGTCACGCTCGGCGAACGGCAGACGCTCGACGGGCGGTTCGTGGAGCTGCGGGTGGCCGACGACGGCCGGGGCGGCCCCGGCGCCGCCGTCCCGGGCAACGGTCTGACCGGGCTCGCGGAACGCCTGGCCAAGGTCGGCGGCAGCGTCGAGGCCACGTGCGGCAAGGGCTTCACGCTCACCGCGCGCATCCCGCTGGCCTCCCGAGAGTGCGTGCCAGGCGTCGCAGGACAGACGGGAATTTGACGACAGGCCCTAGGATCCGGTTCATGATCCGACTCCTGCTGGCCGAAGACCAGTCCATGGTCCGCGAGGCGCTCGCGGCGCTGCTCGGCCTGGAGCCGGACTTCGAGGTGGTCGCCCAGGTCGCGCGGGGCGACGAGGTGCTGGCAGCCGCGCGGGCCCACGAGGTCGACGTGGCGCTGCTGGACATCGAGATGCCCGGGATGACCGGCATCGAGGCCGCCGCCGTCCTCCACCGCGAGCTGCCGAAGCTGAAGATCGTGATCCTCACGACCTTCGGCCGCCCCGGCTATCTGCGCAGCGCGATGGAGTCGGGCGCGGACGCGTTCCTGGTGAAGGACGCCCCGGCCGCCCAGCTCGCGGCCGCGGTGCGCAAGGTGCTCGCGGGGGAGCGGGTGATCGACCCGACGCTGGCCGTGGCGGCGCTCGCGGAGGGCGCCAACCCGCTGACCGACCGCGAGCGCGACGTCCTGCGCGCGGCGGCGAACGGCGCCACCAACGCGGAACTGGCCCGCAGCCTCTGCCTCTCCCAGGGCACGGTCCGCAACTACCTCTCCATGGCCATCCAGAAGCTGGCGGCCCGCAACAGGGCGGAGGCGGTGGGCATCGCCCGCGAGAAGGGCTGGCTGTAGGAACCCTACGGGCCCGGCGTCAGTTCAGCATCGCCCGGGCCGCCCGCGCCCGCCCCCGGACCGTCTCGGCCGTGCGGGGTTCCACCGCCTCCAGGACGTCCGCGTACAGGTCGAGTTCCGCCGCGCCCGCGAGGAAGTCGCCGCGCTGGACCAGGAGTTGGGCGCGGTCGTAGCGCAGCCGGGCCGGATGGGTGGGCAGCAGCAGGGAGAGGTCCAGGGCCCACAGGGCGACCGCGCTCTGCTCCGGGCGGGCCGCCGCCCAGGCCCGGATGTTGTTGAGGATGCGCAGCACGATCGCCAGCGGGTCGGCCGGGGTGAGCATCGACGGGTCGAGCGGGGCGCCGGTGGCCCCGGCCACCAGGAGCTCCGCGTCCGCGCCCGTCAGTGGCCGGCCCCCGTCGAACGGGTCCGCCAGGACCCGCTCCTCGGGGCTGCCGAAGCCCACCACGAAGTGGCCGGGCAGGGCCACCCCGTACACCGGCGCCCCGGCCCTGCGGGCCACCTCCATCCAGACCACCGAGAGCAGGATCGGCAGGCCCCGGCGGCGGCGCAGGACCTCCGGCAGGAGCGAAGACTCCAGGCGCTGGTACTCGGCCGGGGAGCCGCGGAACCCGCAGCCGCGGCCGAGGAGTTCGGCCAGGGCCGGCGCCCAGGCGCGGGCCCCCGGGACGCCGTACGGGAGCAGGCCGGCCAGCCGGTCCAGCTCCATCTGGGCGTCGTCGAGGCCCCGCTGCCCGAGCTCCGGATCGGCCACCGCGCCGATCAGCAGGCACAGGGTGGCGAGGTCCGGCCGCTCGGACCGGGCCTCCTCGGTGAACTGCCGCCGCCAGTCCTCGGCGCCGGGGTTTTCGGGGTCCATAAACGCCTCGTACCCGCTCGTGGAGATCGGAAAGTCCGGTCCGCGCTCAGCGCTGCCGGAAGTGGTGGTAGGTGTGGTGGGTGGCGAAGCCCTGGGCGTCGTAGAGGGCCCGCGCCCCTTCATTGTCCGCCTCGACCTGGAGCCACGCCGCCGACGCCCCCTCGGAGAGGGCCTGGCGGGCCAGCGCGGTCATCACGGCCGTCGCGAGCCCCCGGCGGCGCTGCGCCGGGTCCACCTCGACCGCCATGAACCCCGCCCACCGGCCGTCGACCACGCACCGGCCGATCGCGGCGGGCGCCGCGCCCGCCTCCCCGGCCACCGTCGCGAACCACGTCGAGGGGCCGCTCTCCAGAACCTTCAGCACATGGGGTCCCGGCGTGCCCGTGCGCTGGTAGCGGCTCAGCCAGCCCGGCCCGACGGAACGGGAGAGCGCGACCTGGGACACGTCCGCGTCGAGGTCCCCGATCGGGGCAAGTGCGGCGATCCGCAGTTGGGCGCTTACCTCGCGAACCCACCCAAACCTTTCAAGATCGGCACAGAGCCGCTCCTGGGTCCCCTCGGCGCCGGTGGACGTCTGTACATACGTGGGAAGGCCACGGGCCGTGTACCACGCGTGCGCGTGCGCGAGGGCGTCCGCGAGCGGCATCCCCGGGTCCCCGAGCGGCAGCACCGAATTGGCCCGGCGGGTGAATCCGCCGGCCGCCCGCAGCGTCCATCCGCCCAGCGCCTCGCTCTCCACGGGCTGCCAGGCACGTGCGCTGACCAGCGCCAACTCCCGGAACGTGGCGGCCGGGCCACGGCGCCGGGCGGGCTCGGCAGGGATCACCTTGCCCGCGACCATCTCGCGCTCCGGGACGTGGACCGTCTCCCCGTTCCTGCGCACGATCGACAGCACCCCGGCATCCCACGATGTGAGCACGCCGACCGTGTCGGTGAACTTCTCGCCCCGCTCCCCGGACCTCGCCAGGTGTCTGACTGATACGCGTTTGCCCTGATCTTCCGGCGTGATTCTGACGATCAAGCGTCCGCCGGTGGTGAACTCCACAGCTCTCTTCGCCCCTCCTGTTCGGATCGCGCCCCGGAACGGAGATACTAGGTGTGGGCATCGACGACGCCGCGCTCCCGCGCGCCACGTGGACGGAGCCGCAGACCGGCCCGCCGCGCCCTATCGAGGAGGAACGACAGCGTGACCTACGTCATTGCGGAGCCTTGTGTCGACCTTAAGGACAAGGCATGCATCGAAGAGTGCCCGGTCGACTGCATCTATGAGGGCAAGCGGTCCCTCTACATCCACCCGGACGAATGTGTCGACTGTGGCGCCTGTGAGCCGGTCTGCCCGGTCGAGGCCATCTTCTACGAGGACGACACCCCGGAGGAGTGGAAGGACTACTACAAGGCGAACGTCGAGTTCTTCGACGAGCTCGGTTCGCCCGGTGGTGCCTCCAAGCTCGGCCTGATCGAGCGTGACCACCCGTTCATCGCCGCGCTGCCCGCCGACATCAACGCTGACAGCGAGCACTGACACCGACACCGCGTGTCCCCCCGGTCCCGTACGGCTCCCGCCGCCCTACGGGACCGAGGCGTTTCCTCCGTACGGAACCGAGTAGTACGGAACCCGGTACGAGAAAGTGAGCACCTCCGTGGGCGCAGTCTCCGCACGCCTGCCCGTCTTCCCCTGGGACAAGCTCGAGCCGTACAAGGCGACGGCCGCCGCCCACCCGGACGGCATCGTGGACCTGTCCGTCGGCACCCCGGTCGACCCGGTCCCGGCGCTCGTTCAGAAAGCGCTGGTCGAGGCCGCGGACTCGCCGGGCTATCCGACGGTGTGGGGGACCACGGAGCTGCGCGACGCGCTCACCGGATGGGTGGGGCGCCGGCTCGGCGCGGTCGGCGTCGGCCACCGCAACGTGCTGCCGGTGGTCGGGTCCAAGGAGCTGGTGGCCTGGCTGCCGACCCAGCTCGGCCTCGGCGCGGGCGACAAGGTCGCCTACCCCCGGCTCGCCTACCCGACGTACGAGGTGGGCGCCCGCCTCTGCGGCGCGACGCCGGTCGTCTACGACGACCCGACCCGGCTCGACCCGGCCGGGCTCAAGCTTCTGTGGCTGAACTCGCCGTCCAACCCGACCGGCCGGGTCCTCGCCAAGGACGAGCTGGTCCGGATCGTCGCCTGGGCGCGCGAGCACGGCGTGCTCGTCTTCTCCGACGAGTGCTACCTGGAACTGGGCTGGGAGGCCGAGCCGGTCTCGGTCCTGCACCCGGACGTCTGCGGCGGTACGTACGAGGGCATCGTCGCCGTCCACTCGCTCTCCAAGCGGTCCAACCTCGCGGGCTACCGCGCGGCCTTCCTCGCGGGCGACGAGGCGGTGCTGGGCGAGCTGCTCCAGATCCGCAAGCACGGCGGGATGATGACGGCCGCGCCCGTCCAGGCGGCCACGGTGGCGGCGCTCGGCGACGACGTCCACGTCCAGGAGCAGCGCGCGCGGTACGCGGCCCGCCGCGCCGCCCTGCGCGAGGCGCTGGTCAAGCACGGCTTCCGGATCGAGCACAGCGAGGCCAGCCTCTACCTGTGGGCGACCCGCGACGAGGGTTGCTGGCAGACGGTGGCACACCTCGCCGAGCTCGGCATCCTGGTGGCGCCCGGCGACTTCTACGGCGAGGCGGGCGAGAAGTTCGTCCGGGTGGCCTTTACGGCGACGGACGAGCGCGTCGAGGCGGCCGTCAAGCGGCTGGGATAGCTCCGCGCGTACGAAGTCGTACGAAGTCGTACGAAGTCGTACGGACCGGCTCGCAGGCACGAGAAGGGGCCCCGGGGACAGGATCCCGGGGCCCCTTCGGCGTGTGCCGCGCGGCGCGCGGCCGCTCGGCTCAGCCGCCGAGGGGCAGGCCCTTGAGGGGCAGCTGGCCGGTGGAGGGCAGGCCGCCGGTCGGCAGCTGGCCGGTCGTCGGGAGGCCGTCCACGCTGGTGGACTTGGCGGTCGAGCCGAGGAGGTCGCCCGCGTTGCCCGCGGCGTCGCCGGCCGTCTTCTGGGCCGCCGGGGTCGCCGTCTTGCCCGCCTTGCCGACGGTCTTGCCCGCGGCCGGGACCGCCTGCTTGACCGCCTTGCTGCCGGCGTCGCCCGCCAGGCCGGTGGCCTTCTGCGCGGCGCCGTCGGCGGTGTTGCCGAGGCTCGCGCCGTCGAGGGCGGTCAGGCCGCCCAGGTTCGGGGTCTCCGGAAGGGCCGCGGCGCTCGCCGCGCCGGCCGCGCCGACCACGGGAACTGCACCCGCCGCGATGAGCAGTGCGGCACGGGCGATCCGACGGGTCAGGGGGAGGGACATGATGCTCCTTGAGACGGGAGGAACGGCGTTCGGACGCTGTGACAACTCCTCGGGGTGCGGCGGAGGTTGCGGAGGCGCCAGGTAAAGAGTTCGCAATGCGTCGCATTATCGGGTTCGGATAAAAACGGCAAATGAACCGTCGCGACAATACGCTGAACACTTCCGATCCCTTTGTTTCCAAGGGAATTGACGATTCTTCCGGCGGGCGCGGGGGTGGGTGTACGAAACGGTGTACGCGAAAGCCATCTGTGCCCCGCACGGGTGGCCGTCCGAACGCGTGTCGCGCGCTATCCGGCGAGCTGGATCCGGACCTGGCCGAAGGCCCCGGAATTCTCCGCGCCGCCGGTCTCGCCGCCCGCGTTCCGGCCGGTGGCGCCGGATGCCTCGGCGTCGGTGTCGTCCGTGTGCCAGCCCTTGCGGGAGCCCTCCGCGCGCCAGGTGCGCCCGGCGTAGGAGACCTGCTCGACGCGGAACGCCGCGGCGTGCGCGACCGCCCAGTGGGCCAGCTCCCAGCCGTGCTGCTCGGCGCCGCCCTCGGCGCCGGCGTGCGCGGGCGTGCGCACCGGGACGGTGACCTCGCGCCCCTCGCCCTTGTCCGGAGCTACGCCCGCGCCGAACGCGCGGGCCAGCTCCGCGCGGACCCGCGCCGGGTCGCCGGGGCGGGCGTCCTTGGCGATCGTGCAGGTCAGCGCGGCGGGGGTGCGGCCGGTGAGCGCGGCGGTGAGCAGCGCGGCGTCCGGCTCGTGCTTGGCGTAGGCCTGTGGGAAGCCGCTGCGCTGGACCTTCTGCGCGGCGACGGTGAGCGGCAGCCGCGAGTAGCCGGGCACCTCGGCCAGGCGCTGGTAGAACTTCCCGGCCGAGTACACCGGGTCCATGATCTGCTGCACGGTGCCCCAGCCCTGCGAGGGCCGCTGCTGGAAGAGGCCGAGCGAGTCGCGGTCGCCGTGCGTGATGTTGCGCAGGCCCGACTCCTGGAGCGCGGTGGCGAGCGCGATCGTCACGGCCCGCTCGGGCATCCCGCGCGAGGTCCCGACCGCGGAGATGGTCGCCGCGTTCTCGGCCTGCTCGGGGCTGAGCCGGTAGGTGTCGTCCCCCGACCCCACCGTGCATCTCGGCGCCCCCGGCCCCCCGCTCACGTACTGCACCACCAGATATCCGGCGACGGCGAGCAGCACGACGGCCGCGGCCACGATACGGAAGAGGCGGCCGCGCCTGACGGGTCGGTGGGGGGTGACGGGCTGGGACACGGGGACCACCGTACTGGAGGGCGGGGCGGGGGCCCGGGGACGGTGCGGGGGTGGGCGGGGAGGACGGTGGAGAAGGGGCCGGGGCCCGCCGCCGTCCGGCCCCCGCCGCGCGCTTGTGGACGCCCCGGCCCTGGTCGGGGTGTGCGCGCTAGGGTCGTGGCCATGGCAGACAGCGCACTCGACCTGACCCTGGACGGCCCCGCGCTCACCGCGTGGCTCGTCGACTTCCCGTCGGAGAGCGGGACGGAGGAGCCGCTCGCGGACGCGATCGAGGCGGCCCTGCGGACGCTGCCGCACCTGACCGTGGACCGCCACGGCAACAACGTCGTCGCGCGCACCAACCTGGGCCGGTCCGAGCGGGTCATCCTCGCCGGGCACATCGACACCGTCCCGATCGCCGACAACGTGCCGTCGCGTCTCGACGAGAACGGCATCCTGTGGGGCTGCGGCACCTCGGACATGAAGTCCGGCGTGGCGCTCCAGCTGCGCATCGCCGCGACCGTCCCCGAGCCCAACCGCGACCTCACCTTCGTCTTCTACGACAACGAAGAGGTAGCCGCACACCTCAACGGTCTCGGGCATGTGGCCGACGCACACCCCGACTGGATCGAGGGCGACTTCGCCGTCCTCCTTGAGCCCTCCGACGCCCAGGTCGAGGGCGGCTGCCAGGGAACCCTGCGGGTCATCCTGCACACGACGGGCGAGCGGGCCCACTCCGCGCGCAGCTGGATGGGGTCCAACGCCATCCACACGGCCGCCCCGATCCTGGCCAGGCTCGCGGCGTACGAGCCGCGCCGGCCGGTGATCGACGGTCTGGAGTACCACGAGGGCCTGAACGCGGTACGGATCGAGGGCGGCGTCGCCAGCAACGTCATCCCCGACGCGTGCGCGGTCACCGTCAACTACCGCTACGCGCCGGACCGCAGCGCCGAGGAGGCGCTGGCCCACGTCCGCGAGGTCTTCGCGGAGTGCGACATCGCGGAGTTCACCGTCGACGACCACTCGGGCGCGGCCCTGCCCGGGCTCTCGCACCCGGCCGCCGCGGCCTTCATGGCGGCGGTCGGCGGCACCCCGCAGCCCAAGTTCGGCTGGACCGACGTCTCCCGCTTCGGCGCACTGGGCGTCCCCGCTGTCAACTACGGGCCCGGCGACGCCCTGTACGCGCACAAGCGGGACGAGCACGTCGCCGTCGACCGGATCACCCACTGTGAACGGCGACTTCACGCCTGGCTGACTGCCTGAATCTCGTCATTCGTAACGTAAGTCGTCCTACCCTGGCCGGACGCGTCATATGACCAGCCAGCGGAGGGAGCACGCAATGGCCAACCCCGAGGGAGAGTTTCCGGGCGAACAGCGGCTGGAGCAGCGGCTCGGGCCGGTACTGCGCCGCCGCGACCAGGTCCAGCCCGGCACCACCGACCAGCGGCTCCTCGACACCGAGGGCGACTCGGAGTGGGTGCACACCGACCCCTGGCGGGTGATGCGCATCCAGTCCGAGTTCGTGGAGGGCTTCGGCGCGCTCGCCGAACTGCCCAGCGCCATCAGCGTCTTCGGTTCGGCCCGTACGCCGGTGGGCTCACTGGAGTACGAAGCGGGCGTGCAGATCGGCCACGCGCTGGTCGACGCGGGCTTCGCCGTGATCACCGGCGGTGGGCCGGGCGCGATGGAGGCGGCGAACCGGGGCGCGCGTGAGGCGCACGGCGTCTCGGTCGGCCTCGGTATCGAGCTGCCCTTCGAGCAGGGGCTCAATCCGCATGTCGACATCGGCGTCAACTTCCGCTACTTCTTCGTCCGCAAGACGATGTTCGTGAAGTACGCACAGGGCTTCGTCGTCCTGCCCGGCGGGCTGGGCACGCTGGACGAGCTCTTCGAGGCGCTCACGCTCGTGCAGACCGGCAAGGTGACCCGCTTCCCGATCGTCCTGTTCGGCTCGGAGTACTGGTCGGGCCTGGTCGACTGGCTCCGCGACACGGTGGTGGCCGGCGGGAAGGCCTCCGCGGGCGACCTGCTCCTCTTCCACGTCACGGACAGTGTGGAGGAGGCGGTGGCGCTGGTGACGAAGGAGGTGGGGCGGTAGGGACCGGTGCACCCCGCGCCGCTGTGGGCATGCGTGCCGCTGGGGGCGGCACGGGTGGGCACAGCGGCACACCGGCCCGCAGCCGGAACTCCGCGCCCGAGGAGCGGCCGGACCGGCCCGCCGACTCTCCCGCACAGGCTCAGGCCGACAGCGCCCCACCCCGCCCCTTCCCGAGACTCTCCGAGGGCTGCCCTTCGGCTGCGGACCGTGGTGGGTTGCTCGCGCAGTTCCCCCCGCCCCTGGGTGGTCCGGAGCGCGGGGGAAGTGCGGCTAAGCCAACCCCCGCCTGGCCACCGCCGGCGGCCGGTGGCCCGCGATGGATGCCACCATGTCCAGCACCTGACGGGTCTCCGCGACCTCGTGCACCCGGTACACCCGCGCCCCCAGCCACGCCGACACCGCCGTCGTGGCCAGCGTCCCGAGGACCCGCTCCTTGACCGGCCGGTCCAGCGTCTCGCCGACGAAGTCCTTGTTGGAGAGGGAGACCAGGACCGGCCACCCCGTCGCCGTCATCTCGCCGAGCCGCCGGGTCGCCTCCAGACTGTGGCGGGTGTTCTTGCCGAAGTCATGACCGGGATCGATCATGATTCCGTCCCGCCGCACCCCGAGCGCGACCGCCCGCTCGGCGAGGCCGACCGTGACCCGGAGGATGTCCTCCATCACGTCCTCGTACGCGATCCGGTGCGGCCGGGTGCGCGGCTCCACGCCGCCCGCGTGCGTGCACACCAGACCCGCCCCGTACCGCGCCGCGACCTCCGCCAGCTTCGGGTCGACCCCGCCCCACGCGTCGTTCAGCACGTCCGCGCCCGCCTCGCAGACCGCCTCGCCGACGTCATGGCGCCAGGTGTCGACGCTGATCACCACGGACGGATGCCGCCGCCGCACCTCGGCCACGAAGCCGACCGTGCGCCGCGCCTCCTCCTCGGCCGTCACCTCCTCGCCGGGGCCCGCCTTGACCCCGCCGATGTCGATGATGGCAGCCCCCTCTGACACCGCCTGCTCCACGCGGGCCAGCGCGGGCTCGTCCCGGAACGTCGCACCCTGGTCGTAGAAGGAGTCCGGGGTCCGGTTGACGATCGCCATGATCACCGGCTCGTGCGCGTCGAACTCGCGCCGTCCCAGCCGCAGCATCCGCTGTTTCCTCCTCGGGTAAGACCCCCGTGACCTCGGGCTCCGGGTCCGGTTCCGTGTCGGGCGGGTCGGGCCTGCGCCGCCCGACAGACCCTAACTCCCAGCTCCGCATGGCACGATCGGACCCGACGGTTTCCGGCTTCCGGGGAGAGGCTTCGCGCGTGTTCTGGTTCTTGCTGAGCGCCATGGTCGTGGTGGTCGCCGCGGTCACGCTGGCCGTGGTGGGCGGCGGCGACGGTGCCGTACTGCCCGAGACGGGCCCCGAGCGGCTCTCCGACCCGCTGCCCGCGGGCCGCCCCGTCGAGCGCGCGGACATCGACGCGCTGCGGCTCCCGGTGGCCGCGCGCGGCTACCGGATGGCCGACGTCGACGACGTACTGAGCCGCGTCGCCGCGGAGCTCGCCGAGCGCGACGACCGGATCGCCGACCTGCAGGAGGCGCTCAGCGCCGCCCACGCCCCCCGCGACGAGGAGCAGCCCGAGTGAGCACCGCCATCCCCGGCCCGGACGGCCGGCTGCGCTGCCCGTGGGGGCTGTCCACCGCGGACTACGTCGACTACCACGACACCGAGTGGGGCCGCCCGGTCCACGGCGACGACGCCCTCTACGAACGGCTGTGCCTGGAGGCCTTCCAGTCGGGCCTCTCCTGGATCACCATCCTGCGCCGCCGGGAGGGCTTCCGGCGCGCCTTCGCCGACTTCAGGATCGCCGAGGTGGCCGCGTTCACGGACGAGGACGCGGCGCGGCTGCTGGCCGACGAATCGATCATCCGCAACCGCGCCAAGATCGAGGCGACCCTCTCCAACGCGCGCGTGCTGGCCGACTGGGCCCCCGGCGAGCTGGACGAGCTGATCTGGTCGCACGCCCCGGACCCCGCCTCCCGCCCGGCCCCGCGCACCCTGGCGGACGTTCCTCCGGTCACCGACGAGTCGACGGCGCTGTCCAAGGCGCTCAAGAAGCGCGGCCTGCGCTTCATCGGCCCCACGACGGCGTACGCGCTGATGCAGGCGTGCGGCTTGGTGGACGACCACCTCGCCGACTGCGTCGCCAGGGGCGCCTGACGCGCGCGTGGACGGGGTACGCGGCCTGCGCGTACCCCGTTCGGCCCAACGGAGAGGTACTTCTACCGGCCCACGTACTTCGGCTGCTCCTTGGCCAGGAACGCGGCCACCGCGATCCCGTGGTCCTCGGAGGCCCCCGCCCGGGTCTGGAGCTCGTCCTCCTTCTCCAGCGCCTCGGCCAGCGAGTGCCCCGCCCCGTACGCGAGTGACTCCTTGAGGGCCGCGTACGCGAGCGTCGGGCCGTCGGCCAGCGCGCGGGCCACGGCCGCCGCCTCGGCCGCCAGCTCGGCGGCCGGGACCAGCTTGTTGACGATGCCGAGGTCGTACGCCTCGCGCGCCGGGACCGAGCGCGGGAAGAGCAGCAGGTCGGCGGCGCGGGAGTGGCCGATCAGGCGCGGGAGCGTCCAGGAGACGCCCGAGTCGGCGGTCAGCGCGACCCCCGCGAACGAGGTGTTGAAGGCGGCCGTGTCCGCCACCACCCGGTAGTCGGCGGCCAGCGCGAAGCCGAAGCCAGCGCCCGCCGCGACCCCGTTCACCCCGGCCACGACCGGCTTGGGCATCTCGGTGAGGGCCTTCACGATCGGGTTGTAGTGCTCGCGGACCGTGCTCATCGTGGAGCCGGTGCCCGCCTCGCGGTCCGCCTTGAGCAGGGCCACGTGCTCCTTGAGGTCCTGGCCCACGCAGAACGCCCGGCCCGTCGCCGTGAGCAGGACCGCCCGTACCGCGGGGTCCGCCGCGGCGGCCCGTACCGCGTCCCGCAGGGCGACCTTGGCCTCGGTGTTCATGGCGTTCATGGCGTCGGGACGGTTGATCGTGATCGTCGCGAGCCCGTCGGTCACCTCGTAGAGCACGGTGTCGGCCATTGGGATGGGTCCCCTCGGTTTGCGGTGTCGTGTCCGCCCAGCATGGCGGAGATCATCGGCGCCGCACATGTGACCTGCGTCAAACAATCTCGGCCACCGCCCGGACCGGGGGTGGCGAAGTATCGCAGGCGGATCGCCGAATTGGGTGGTTTTGATAGAGCGCGTTGCGCAAGCGATGCCGACCGATGTTGGTCATCGGGTCCTGCGATGCGGGATAATGACCTGGAAGCAATGTGTTCGATGCCGGTAACACGGTGCCTGTCATGGGGCCGCCGGCTGCGATGAGCTGGTTTCAGGAAGGGGAAACAGCATGGCGGCCATGAAGCCGCGGACGGGCGACGGCCCGCTCGAGGTGACCAAGGAGGGGCGGGGCATCGTCATGCGCGTTCCGCTCGAAGGCGGCGGACGGCTTGTGGTCGAGCTGACCCCGGACGAGGCCGAGGCGCTCGGTGACGCTCTGAAGAAGGTCGTCGGCTGATTCAGCGGGCTTGACCCATAATCTGCCCCCGCCCCGGGCCGGTACACACGTACCGGCCCGGGGCGGAGTAGTTTTCGGGGCCGCGCGGAGCGGTCGCCGGAGCCACGCGGCCCCGCGGAACGCCGTCAGCCGCGCTTCACGGCGCACAGCAGGCCGTCGCCGACCGGCAGCAGCGACCCGACGAGCTCCTGGCTCTCGCGTACGGTCCGCAGCAGGTCGCGCAGCCGCAGTACCTCGGCGGGCTGGACGCCGGAGTCGACCGTACGGCCGTCGGCGAAGACTCCTTCGAAGCAGACGATCCCGCCGGGCCGCAGCAGGCGCAACGATTCAGCGAGGTAGTCCAGGGACTCCGTACGGTCGCCGTCGCAGAACACCAGGTCGTATCCGCCGTCGGCGAGGCGCGGCAGGACCTCCAGAGCGCGCCCGGGGATGAAACGCGCCCGGTTCCCGGCGAAGCCCGCCGCGCGGAACGCCTGCTTGGCGAACTGCTGGCGGTCCGCCTCGGGGTCGACGGTGGTCAGCACGCCGTCCGGCCGCAGGCCTTGGAGCAGATAGATCCCGGAGACGCCGGTTCCGGTGCCGATCTCGGCGACCGCCTTGGCGTCGGCGGTGGCAGCGAGCAGGCGCAGCGCCGCGCCGGTCCCCGGGGACACCGAACGCAGTCCTGCCTCCCGGGACCGCTCGCGGGCCCAGCGCAGCGCGTCGTCCTCGGCGACAAAGGCGTCGGCGAACGCCCAGCTCGTCTGCCGGTTGGCGGTAATGGCCCTCTCCTGTCCCCGTAGTTGGCGCGCAACGGTGACTGTATCCGCTGCGCCCGGGAACCCGCAGATGGGACCGGGCGTTATGAAGGGCGGGGGGAGACATGTACGAGTACGAAATCCCGGTCCCCGAGCGGTCCGGGAAGCAACGCGGTTCGAGGGGCACGAAGCCGGCCCCAAATGCGCGTAAAGATTCTTATCCGGAGCTAACGGGCGAGGTGGCTATGGTAGGGGCTCCGCTGGACACCACCAGAGCCGACAGGGGAGGTGCGGCTGCGCCTGTGGATCGGGGAGGAGTGCTCCGGCGCTTTCTCAGGTCGGCGGGTGAGCCGAAATCCGTGACCTACACCGCTGACAGTTCCACCGCCGCAGCATCCGCAGCCACCGCGACCTTCGCCGACGCGGATTCCCCGGCGTGGACCCCTCCCACCTGGGAGGAGATCGTCAGCACGCACAGCGGCCGCGTCTACCGCCTCGCCTACCGCCTGACGGGCAATCAGCACGACGCCGAGGACCTCACCCAGGAGGTCTTCGTCCGCGTCTTCCGCTCGCTGTCGACGTATACGCCGGGCACGTTCGAGGGCTGGCTGCACCGGATCACCACCAACCTCTTCCTGGACATGGTCCGCCGCCGCCAGCGCATCCGCTTCGACGCCCTGGGCGACGACGCGGCCGAGCGCCTCCCCAGCCGCGACCCCTCCCCCCAGCAGGTCTTCAACGACGCGCACTTCGACGCCGACGTCCAGCAGGCGCTGGACACCCTCGCGCCCGAGTTCCGCGCCGCCGTCGTCCTCTGCGACATCGAGGGCCTGTCGTACGAGGAGATCGCCGCCACCCTCGGCGTGAAGCTCGGCACCGTGCGCAGCCGGATCCACCGCGGCCGCTCGCATCTGCGCAAGGCCCTGAAGCACCGCTCGCCCGAGGCCCGTGCCGAGCAGCAGCGTGCCCTCGCGGGGGTGGCGCCAGGCGCCCCGGGGGCGGCCGGAGAGGGGACCGCGTGACCGGCACCAGTCCCACCCCCGCCGAGCAGCACCTGGGGGACCGCCTCGCCGCCCTGGTCGACGGCGAGCTCAGCCATGACGCGCGCGAGCGGGTCCTGTCGCATCTGGCCACCTGTCCCAAGTGCAAGGCGGAGGCCGACGCGCAGCGCCGCGTCAAGAGCGTCTTCGCGCAGACGGCACCACCCGCCCCCTCCGAGGGCCTGCTGGCCCGGCTCCAGGGGCTGCCCGGGGGACCCGGAGGTGACGACGACGGTCGGGGACCATTCGGCGGGGGCCGCCTTGCCGGCGGAGTCTTCTCGCCCGGAGCCCTGAGCGATCCGCACGACCCGGTCGGGGGCTTCGGCTATGTGCCCGGCGGGGCCCATGCGACCGTTCTCGGCGGCGGGCTGCCCGGCCGCGGCTTCCGGATCCACGAAGTGGCCCGCTCCGAGGAGCGTTCCGGCTCGCCGTGGCGCGGGCGCAGAATCGCCTTCGCCGCCGCCAGCGCGGTCTCCCTGGCGGCGATCGCGCTCGGCGGCGCGGTCCCGTCGGACTCAGGAGCGGAGACGAGCGCCCGGGGCGACGGCTCGGGCAGCACGGTCACGCCGCTGCGCGCCCAGAGCCCGTCGGCCACTCCCGCCTCGCGGGCGCCCCTGTCGCCCCTGTCCATGGAGTCGGAGCGCAGACGGGGCGGTTCGGCGCGCGCACCGGTGGCCCCGGAGTCCACGGCGCCGGTGGCGATGGGGCTGGCCGGGCTCAACGGAGTGCCGTCCCAGCCGGCCCCGCAGCCGTTCGGCAATCCCTTCCGCGCGGCTCTGCTGAGCAGTTCGTCACTGCCTCCGCTGATACGGCCGGCGGTCGCCACCCTGGCGGTGCGGCCGGGCTCGCCCGTGCCCGCGCTCCCGGGCGCGACCCCGTCCTCGTCGCCGACGCCTCTGGCGGCTCCCCGTCACTGACCCGTGCCCTGCGCTCCTCCCGGCAAACCTGGTTGAATCCGTGGGAGGGGTGCCCCCGGGGGCACGCGGCACAGTTGCGGGGAGAGCATGAACGACGGGAAGCCCACCGGGTCCAAGGGGATGGCGCCGCAGGCGCCGGTGCCGGGTGAGCCGGTGGGCGGGGACGCGTCGGTCCAGGGTGAGCCGGTTCACAGTGATTCGGTGGTTCCTGGGGCGACGGAGGTGCGGGCTTCCGGGGCGCCGGAAGGTTCTGGCGACGAGGAAGGGCCGTACGCGCTCGCTCCGGGGGAGCCCGTCGAGGACGAGTCCGCGTATCGGCTCGCGCCGCCCGCGCCGGCCGATGAGCCCGACCACGACCCCGCCCGGCCCGAGGGCACCGAGCCGCCCCGGCGGCCGTTGCACGCGCCGGATCCGTACGGGACGCCGCCGTACGGCGGGCCCGGGCCGTGGGCGCCCGCGCCGCCCGTGCAGCGTCCGGCACCGCCCGCCGGGCCGGTGCCGCCCCAGGGCGCGTACCCGACCCCGGAGGCCCCGGCCCCGGCGCCGTACCCCGCACCGGAAGGCGTGGCCCCGGCCCCGTACCCCGTACCCGAGGGTGTGACTCCAGCCCCGGCCCCGGCCCCGTACCCCGTCCCCGAAGGCGCGACTCCTGCCCCGCCCTCGTCCCAGTGGATGCAGTACGACCCCTGGGGTGCGGCCGGGCGGCCGCTGAGCACGGCCGGGGTGCCGGGGAAGCGGAAGTCGCGGCGCGGGGTGCTCGTCCTGGGGGCCGTGGTCCTCGCGCTGGTCGCGGGCGGCATCGGCGGCGGCGTCGGCGCGTACATCGAGCGCACCGGCACCACGCACGTCGATCTGCCGCAGGCCGGCAAGGGGCCCACCGGGCGCGCGCCCGACAGCGTCGCCGGGATCGCCGCCAGCGCCCTGCCGGGCGTGGTCACTCTGCACGTCAGAGGGGAGAGCGAGTCCGGCACCGGCACCGGCTTCGTGCTCGACAACGCCGGGCACATCCTCACCAACAACCACGTCGTGGAGCCCGCGGGCTCGTCCGGCGACATCAGCGTGACGTTCAGCGGCGGCGAGACCGCCCGCGCCACGGTGGTCGGCCGGGACTCCGGGTACGACCTCGCCGTGGTCCGCGTCACCGGTGTCTCCGGGCTGAAGCCGCTGCCGCTGGGCAACTCCGACAACGTCCAGGTCGGTGACCCGGTGGTGGCCATCGGCGCCCCCTTCGACCTCTCCAACACCGTCACCTCGGGCATCATCAGCGCCAAGGAGCGCCCGATCACGGCGGGCGGCGAGAAGGGCGACGGCAGCGACGTCAGCTATGTCGACGCGCTCCAGACCGACGCCCCGATAAACCCGGGCAACTCGGGCGGCCCGCTGCTCGACTCGCGCGCCCACGTCGTCGGCATCAACAGCGCGATCCGCGCCGCGGGCAACAGCGGCAGCGGCGGCCAGGGCGGCTCCATCGGGCTGGGCTTCGCGATCCCGGTCAACCAGGGCAAGCGGGTCGCCGAAGAGCTGATCAACACCGGTAAGGCCACCCACCCGGTCATCGGGGTGACGCTCGACATGAAGTTCACCGGCGACGGCGCCCGGGTCGGCACCAAGGCCGCCGATGGCAAGCCGTCCGTGCTGCCCGGCGGCCCCGGTGCCACGGCGGGCATCAAGCCCGAGGACGTGATCACCAAGGTCGACGGCCAGCGGGTGCACAGTGCCGAGGAGCTGATCGTCAAGATCCGCTCGCACCGCCCCGGCGACCGTCTGGAGCTGACGCTCAAGCGCGGCGGCCAGGAGCAGCGGCTCACCCTGACCCTCGGCTCGGCGACCTCCTGACGTACTGCCCGCCCTGCCCCATGGGTCCCTCTCGGTCACCCGTGGGGCAAGCGGCGGCCAAAGGTCACCGGGAAGGTACCGTTTCGACAGTTTCGGCGGGTACCGTGGAGCGGTCCATGACTGGACCCGGGAGCAGAGCCACGAGGAGCAGCAGGTGTTCAACGACATAGGGCCCATGGAGCTCGTCACCCTCGTGGTCCTCGCTGTGCTCATCTTCGGCCCGGACAAGCTGCCCAAGCTGATCCAGGACGTGTCGGGGTTCATCCGTAAGATCCGCAGCTTCTCGGAGACCGCCAAGGCGGACATCCGCGCGGAACTCGGCCCGGAGTTCAAGGACTTCGAGTTCGAGGACCTGAACCCGAAGACGTTCGTACGCAAGCAGCTCATGGACAACGACGACCTGGGTCTCAAGGAGATCCGCAACAGCTTCGACCTGCGCAAGGACATGGAAGAGGTCGCGGACGCGGTGCACGGCCGCGAGAGCGTGACCGGGTCCGCCGCCGCCACGACGGCCGCCAACGGCTCGGCGGCGGGGGTCGCGGGCACGCCCGACCTCCTCAAGAAGCGCGAGAAGCTCGACCCCGGCGAGCGCCCCCCGTTCGACGCCGACGCCACCTGACACAACCCCCCGGATTTCGTACAGGACGTCAATCTGAGCCACGTCCGGACCGTCATTCCCGGTGGGCACGGCCGGGGTGGCTATCCTCCATAGGTCCGGCAGCCAGGTCGCCCGAGGGGGGCGGGCCGCTCCGGACACCTACGGATCGAGGAGGCGGCCGGGCAGTGGAGACGACGAGTCGGGTTACGGCACAGGGGCCCACCGAGGACACCCCGTCCACACCGGAAGGGGTGCCGGCGGCCCGGCGTACGGTCGACGGCTATCTGCGGGCGCCGTTCGCCTGGTACGGCCTGGACGAGGCCTTCACCGGGCCGCGCTGGCTGATGCAGGTGGCCACGGCGGCGGACGGCACCGTGCAGCACGGGTCCACCGGCCACGGCGACGAGCCGTCGATACGGCCCGACGCGGCCGACCGCTCCGCCGCCGACCGCGAGCGCTTCGCGGTGGTCGTGAGCGTCCCCGCCAACCCGACGCGGCGCAGCGGCGACGGTACGGGGGTGCTGGAGGCCACCTCGGTCTCCTCCGCGGCGTGGCTGGCCGGTTCCGGGCTGCTCTCGTTCACCTGGCCCGCCCAGATGGACCACGTGCTGCGCAACGACTGGCTGGACCAGCAGACCGAGGCGGCGTGGGAGCTTGCGGACGATCTGGCCGGGGCGGACTGGACCACGCTCTCGCTGCCGGTCGACGGGGTCGCCACGCCGTTCCACTACCGGGAGTCCGAGTTCGGGTGGGTGCTGGCCGGCTCCGCCGGGGGCGGGGTGCATCTGGGTGCGTACGGGCGCGGCCTGAGCGCGTACGGGCTCGGGTTCGCCGTGGTCAAGGACATCACGTCGTACGCGTGACGCTCCGCTGCGGTGGGCGGGTGTCTGTCTGCGGAGCGTGCTGGGCTGGCCGCGCGGTTCCCCGCGCCCCCAGGGGGCCGTGCCTCGGGCAGACGTAACCTCGGGCACAAGTAAGGGGCGCCCCGTCATTGTGGGCGCCCCTTACTCGTATCCGCTGCCTAGAACTTGTTCCTCGGCGTGATCCCCAGCGACATGCCCGACAGGCCGCGCTGGCGGCCGCCCAGCTTGCCCGCGATCGCCCGCAGGGCCGCGCCCGCGGGGGAGTCGGGGTCGGAGAGGACCACCGGCTTGCCGTCGTCGCCGCCCTCGCGCAGGCGCACGTCGATCGGGATCGAGCCGAGCACCGGCACGTTCGCGCCGGTCGTCTTCGTCAGGCCCTCCGCGACCTTCTCGCCGCCGCCCGTGCCGAACACGTCGACCATCTCGTCGCAGTGCGGGCAGGGCAGGCCCGCCATGTTCTCGACCACGCCGACGATCTTCTGGTGGGTCTGCACCGCGATCGAGCCCGCCCGCTCGGCCACCTCGGCGGCCGCCTGCTGGGGGGTGGTGACGACCAGGATCTCCGCGTTCGGGACCAGCTGGGCCACCGAGATCGCGATGTCGCCGGTGCCCGGGGGCAGGTCGAGCAGCAGGACGTCGAGGTCGCCCCAGTAGACGTCGGCCAGGAACTGCTGCAACGCCCTGTGCAGCATGGGCCCGCGCCAGACCACCGGCGCGTTGCCCGGGGTGAACATACCGATGGAGATGACCTTCACGCCGTTCGCCGACGGCGGCATGATCATGTTCTCGACCTGGGTGGGACGGCCGTCCACGCCCAGCATGCGGGGCACCGAGTGCCCGTAGATGTCGGCGTCGACGACACCGACCTTCAGCCCGTCCGCCGCCATCGCCGCGGCGAGGTTCACCGTCACCGAGGACTTGCCGACGCCGCCCTTGCCGGACGCCACCGCGTACACCCGGGTCAGCGAGCCGGGCTTGGCGAAGGGCACCTCGCGCTCGGCGGTGCCGCCGCGCAGCGACGCGGCGAGCTCCTTGCGCTGTTCGTCGCTCATCACGTCGAGCGTGACGTCGACGCGCGTGACGCCCTCGACCCGCTCGACCGCCTCGGTCACGTTCTTCGTGATCGTGTCGCGCATCGGGCAGCCGGAGACCGTCAGGTACACCGTGACAGCGACCGCCCCGTCCGTCCCGATCTCGACCGTCTTGACCATGCCGAGCTCAGTGATCGGGCGGTGGATCTCTGGGTCGTTCACCGTCGCCAGTGCTTCGCGCACCGCGTCATCCGTAACCATATGGAGATGGTACGGCGCCGGGTGCCGCCCCCGGAAAGGCCTAGCGGCGGTCTGATTCGTCACTTCTGTAGGGAGCCTCCGGCGGGAATACGACGCGCCGGTCCTCCATCTCCTTGATCAGGTCCTGCAGTTCCGAGCGGATCCAGTCCCGGGTGGCGACCTCGCCGAGGCCCATCCGCAGCGCGGCGATCTCCCGGGTGAGGTACTCGGTGTCGGCGATGGAGCGCTCGTTGGACTTGCGGTCCTGCTCCAGGTTGACCCGGTCGCGGTCGTCCTGCCGGTTCTGCGCGAGCAGGATCAGCGGGGCCGCGTACGAGGCCTGGAGGGACAGGGCGAGGGTCAGGAAGATGAACGGGTACTCGTCGAAGCGCACCGGCGGCGGCGCGAAGATGTTCCAGACCACCCACAGGATGATCACCAGGGTCATCCAGACGATGAACCGCCCGGTCCCCAGGAAGCGGGCGATCTTCTCGGAGAACCGGCCGAACGCCTCCGGGTCGTACGCCGGCAGCAGCCGCAGCCGGGGCGCGCGCGGCTGGTCGAGACGGGCGCGCGGGCCGCGCGGCATGGCGCTCGCCCCCGCCGCGCGCGTGCGGTCGCGCTCCTCGGTGCGGTCAGCCATCCGAGCCCCCCTCGGAGGCGTGGAACTCCGCCTCGCGCCAGTCGTCGGGCAGCAGGTGGTCCAGCACGTCGTCGACGGTGACCGCGCCGAGCAGCGAGCCGCTGTCGTCCACGACGGGCGCGGCGACCATGTTGTACGCGGCGAGGAACGCGGTCACGGCGGGCAGCGGGGTCTGCGGGGACAGCGGCGGCAGGTCGTTGTCCACGATCGAGGAGACCAGGGTGAACGGCGGATCCCGCAGCAGCCGCTGGAAGTGCACCGTGCCCAGGTACTTCCCGGTCGGCGTCTCGTCGGGCGGCCGGCACACGTACACCTGCGCGGCGAGCGCGGGCGAGAGGTCCTGCTGGCGTACGCGCGCGAGGGCGTCGGCGACCGTGGCATCCGGGCGCAGCACGATCGGCTCGGTGGTCATGAGACCGCCCGCGGTGCGCTCCTCGTACGAGAGCAGCCGGCGCACGTCCGCCGCGTCGTCCGGCTGCATCAGGGTCAGCAGCCGCTCCTTGTCCTCCTCGGGCAGCTCGGAGAGCAGGTCGGCGGCGTCGTCCGGGTCCATCGCCTCCAGGACGTCGGCGGCCCGCTCGTCCTTCAGCTTGCTGAGGATCTCCACCTGGTCGTCGTCCGGCAGCTCCTCCATCACGTCCGCGAGCCGGTCGTCGTCGAGGGCCGCGGCCACTTCGCCGCGGCGCTTGGGGGAGAGGTGGTGCAGCACGTTGGCAAGGTCGGCGGGGCGCAGCTGCTCGAAGGTGGCGAGCAGGCTCTCGGCGCCCTGGCCGTGCTCCTCCAGGGAGAAGCCGGTGACGGCGGACCACTCGACGGTCAGGGTCTCGCCCTTGCGCCGCAGCGCGCCGCCCTTGCCCCGGCGTACGAAGACCTTGTCGATCTCCCAGTCGCGGCGGGCGGGCAGCTGCTGGATGGCCACGTCCAGGACCGTGACCTCCTCGCCGGACTCGACGAGGGTGACCCGGCGGTCGAGGAGCTCGCCGAGGACGAGCCTTTCGGTGGGGCGCTGCTCGAAGCGGCGCAGATTGACCACGCCGGTCGTGATGACCTGGCCGGACTCCACCCCGCTGACCCGGGTCATCGGCAGGAAGATCAGCCGGCGGCCGGCCACTTCGACGACGACGCCGAGCAGCCGGGGCGGGCGGCGGCCGACGCGGAGTATCGCGACCAGGTCGCGTACCCGGCCCACCTGGTCGCCGTTGGGGTCGAAGACGGCGACGCCGGAGAGGTGCGAAACGAAGATCCGGGGGGCGCCTGCCGCCATGCCGTGCGCCTCCTCTTGAGCGTGATCCGACCCTGTCGTGGCCTGAAATGGCGCTGAATATCTGATTCAGGCTAGCCGGTGACCATCCGGTACGCCTTTGAGGGGCGTCCGTACGGCTCTCTGCTGGGCAGCGTAGACGGCCCGGGTAGGGTGCGGTCTGCCGACCCCGACTTCGCGCCCCCCACCTCGCGCGCTCCGACGAAAGGCCGTGTGCCGGTGACCACTCGCTCCCTGTCCGTGCGCGCCCGCCGGGCCGCGCTCCCCGTCGCGCTCTGCGCGGGGCTCGCCACGGCCGTCACGGCGTGCGCCTCGGATCCGGACGAGGGGACCAACGGCGTCGGCAAGCTCTCCGCCACCGACATCGAGGGCAAGGCGCGCACGGCGGCGGACGGCGCCGACGCGGTGCACCTCAGCGGCACGCTGGTCAGCAAGGGCGGCTCGTACAAGATCGACATGCGGCTGAAGGGGACCGGCGCCACCGGCACGGTCACCTCGAAGAACACGACGTTCGGGCTGCTGCGGGTGGGCGACGAGCTCTATCTGAAGGCCGACGCGGGGTTCTGGTCGCACCGGGACGACAAGGGCTCCGGCGACTCCGGCAGCGCGGCCGCGGTGGGCAAGCAGCTCGACGACAAGTACGTGAAGGTGCCCTCGGGCGACCCCTCCTACCAGGAGCTGCGCGGCTTCACGGACAAGAGCGCGCTCCTGAGGGGCATGCTCGGGCTCCAGGGCGAGCTGTCCAAGGGCGACCGGTCCAAGGTCGGCGGGGTGCGCACGATCCGCGTCAAGGCGGGCAAGGACGGCGAGGGCGGCACGCTCGACATCTCGCTCCAGGGCATCCCGTACCCCCTGCGCTTCGAGCGCGCGGGCGGTGCGGGCGTGCTCGAACTGGTCGACTGGAACCAGGACTTCGCCCTGGCGGCTCCGTCGAAGGACGCGACGGTGGATTACGGCCGCCAACTCCCGAAGACGTAGGGCCCGGCCCCTGCGCCTGCCCGCTCCGCGGAACGGCTCGTTCTTCGTCTGCGGGCCGTCTGTGGCTGTCGCGCAGTTCCCCGCGCCCCTGAAGATGCGCCCCTCCGGTCCGCCCAGGGGATTGCCGCGCAGCGGCATTCATAGGGGCGCGGGGAACTGCGCGAGCAACCCAGACGGTCCGCAGACGAACCACCGACCTTCAGGCCCGCTTCCGCTTCCGCTTCAGCAGCAGCTTCGGCAGCGCCGCCGGAATCGGCTGGCGGGTGGTCGCCGGGGTCTCGACCGGGCGGGCCGCCAGCGAGCCCGAGGGCATCTCCGTGCTGACCTCGACCGGCGCCAGGCGCAGCACCCGGCACTCCCGCGCCCAGCGCCCCGTCACCGCCTCCCCGTCCGGCGCGTTCAGCCGCTTCGCCTTCAGCTCGGTGGCCACCGCCTCCCACAGCTCGCCGTGCGGCGCGACCTCGCTCACCGCCGCTGTCCAGGCCACCAGGCGGCCGCCCTTGTCCTTGCTGCGGACGGTCACCTCGGCGGTGCCGCCGTCGACCAGGCCTTCGAGGGGCTGCTCGCCGGGGCCGCCGCCCACCACGTACGCGGCGCCTTCGTGCCACACGTGCCACAGCGCGCGGTCGGCGGTCCCGGTGCCGCGCACCCAGATCAGCCCGGACTTCTTGGTGGCCTCCTCGACGAGGGCCCGGTCGAGCAGCGCAGGTGTCATGGGGTCACTTTATGGGACGGCCGGTACGGGGGTGTCGGCGTTGTCCACAGCCTGGATCGACAGTTCCGTAAATATGTTTAGCGCCTTACTCTCTCGTCGTGCCCACCACCCCCGCGCCCGCCGCCACCACCGCGCCCGCCGCCACCCCGGCCTCGGCCGCCGCTGCTCCGGCCGCCCCCCGGCTGGACCTCGCGCTGCTCGCCGTCGCCATCGCCAGCGTGTCGCTCTCCGCGCCGCTCATCGCCGCGACGGCGGCCCCCGCGCTGGCCATCGCGTTCTGGCGCAACGCCATGGCCGTCGGCGCGCTGACCCCGCTGGCCGCGGTCAGGTACCGGGCGCAGCTGCGCGGGCTGACCCGGCGCGAGGTGGGCCTCGCGGTCGCCGCCGGGGCGCTGCTCGCGCTGCACTTCGGGCTCTGGCTGCCGAGCCTGCGGATGACGTCCGTGGCGTCCTCGACCGCGCTGTGCACCACGACGCCGATCTGGACCACCATCGCGCTGCGCCTGCGCGGCCACCGGCCGCCCGCCATGGTCTGGGCCGGAACGCTGGTCGCCTGCGCGGGCGTCGTGATGCTCACCGGCATCGACATGACCACTTCGCCGCGCGCCCTCGCCGGTGACGCGCTCGCGCTCGGCGGTGGCGTCGCAGCCGCCGGGTACGTGCTGCTCGGCGCCGAGGTCCGGCGGACCGTGGACACCGTCCCGTACACCTACCTCTGTTACGGGACGGCCGCCGCCGGGCTGCTCGGCGCCTGTCTGGCGAGCGGGGCGGACCTCACCTCGTACTCCGGGGTCACCTGGGTCAAGCTGGCCGCGCTCACCGTCGCCGCGCAGCTGCTCGGCCACTCGCTGCTCAACCGGGTGGTGCGCGGCCTGGGGGCCTCCGTGACGTCCACGGCGATCCTCCTGGAGACGCCGGGCGCCGCCCTCATCGCGGCGCTCTGGCTGGGCCAGCGGCCGCCCGCGCTCGCCTGGCCCGCGCTCGTGGTGATCCTCGGCGGGCTGGCGCTGGTCGTCAGAGCCAGCCGTTCCGCTTGAGCGTGCGGTGGATGACGAGGCAGCTGCCGGCGATGGCGGCCAGGACGAGCGGATAGCCGTACTTCCAGTGCAGCTCCGGCATGTGGTCGAAGTTCATGCCGTACACCCCGCACACCATCGTCGGTACGGCGATGATCGCCGCCCATGAGGTGATCTTGCGCATGTCCTCGTTCTGGGCGAACGAGGCCTGGGCCAGATTGGCCTGGAGGATCGAGTTCAGGAGCTCGTCGAAGGCGACGACGTGCTCCTGCACGCGCGCGAGGTGGTCGGCGACGTCCCGGAAGTACTTCTGGATGTCCGGGTCGACCAGCCGCATCGGCCGCTCGCTGAGCAGCTGCATCGGCCGCAGCAGCGGCGAGACCGCCCGCTTGAACTCCAGGACCTCGCGCTTGAGTTGGTAGATCCGCCCGGCGTCCGTGCCGCGCGGGCTGCCCTTGGTCGGGGCCGAGAAGACGTCGATCTCGACCTCGTCGATGTCGTCCTGCATCGCGTCCACGACCGCCAGATAGCCGTCGACGACCTGGTCGGCGATGGCGTGCAGCACGGCCGAGGGGCCCTTGGCGAGCAGCTCGGGGTCGTCCTGGAGGCGCTTGCGCAGCGCCCGCAGCGAGCCCTGGCCGCCGTGCCGGACGGTGATCACGAAGTCCCGGCCGGTGAAGCACATGACCTCGCCGGTCTCCACGACCTCGCTGGTCGCGGTGAGTTCGGCGTGCTCCACGTAGTGGACGGTCTTGAAGACGGTGAAGAGCGTGTCGTCGTACCGTTCCAGCTTGGGCCGCTGGTGGGCGTGGACCGCGTCCTCCACGGCCAGCGGGTGCAGCCCGAACTCGGCCGCGATACCGGCGAATTCGGCCTCGGTGGGCTCGTGCAGACCGATCCAGGCGAAGCCGCCGTCCTCTCGGACGTACCGCATCGCCTCGCGCGGCGAGAGGCAGGAGTCGGCCTCGATGCGCAGCCCGTCGCGGTAGACCGCGCAGTCGACGACGGCGCTGCTGGCGGAGGGGTCGCGGGTGGGGTCGTACGAGTTGTGCGGGGCGCTGGCCTTGCGCAGCGACGGGCGCAGCGAGGGGCGGACCGCGGCGCGCAGGTCACGGATCATGGACATGGCAGGACTCCTTCGCGGAGAGGCCGCCGGCGGGCGTGGCACTGCCCGGAATGGGGACGTGACGCGACGAGTGCGTATCTGCGTACGTCCGCAAAGCGGGCGGTACCGCGAGTGCGGTGACGGCGTTCGCTACTGAAACGGACTGGGCGAGGCGATGTGCTCTTCCGTCGTGCGAAATGCCATGAGACTCAGAGGTTTCCCGGTGGAACGGCCGGGTAAGGAGGTCTCGATCACAGGGAACAACGAAGGCGCACGGAAGAGCGGTTGGTACTGCCAGGCCGACTTCGATCCATCGCAGCCCCACCTCCTCCGGCCGGTCCCCCGTGAGGGACTTCCTGCTGCCCTGAACAGCGGCCAAGACTATCAGTCGGCGCAAGTGTCAAGTCCGCACTTTGCCCGTTCGATACGCCTTCTATGCTCGCTGCATGGTTGATGTTCTTGCTCTCGTCGAGGCCAGGCTGCGCACCGCCCTCGGTGAACCGGACGCGCGCGCCGCGGTGACCTTCCTCGGTACGGACCGCATCGAGGTGCTGCGCTTCGCCGAGGGGGACATCGTCCGCTACGCCACGCTCGGCATGTCGGCCCAGCCCATGACCGACCCCTCCGCCGCCCTCGCCGACCCGGTCAAGGGCCCGCGCGCCGAGCTGGTCCTCTCCGTACGGGCCGGGCTCGCCGACACGGACAAGGTGCTGCGGCCGCTCGCCGTCCTCGCCTCCACCCCGCAGGTCGAGGGCGTGATCGTGGCCCCCGGCGCCTCGCTCGACATCGGGGAACCGCTGTGGCCCGGCGCGCCGTTCAGCTCGGTCCTGGTGGCCGAGCCGGGCGGGCTCGTCGAGGACCTGGAGCTCGACGACCCGATGGACCCGGTCCGCTTCCTGCCGCTGCTGCCGATGACGGCCAACGAGGCGGCCTGGAAGCGGGTGCGGGGGGCGCAGGAGCTGGAGGAGCGCTGGCTGGCGAACGGGACGGACCTGCGGGATCCGCTGCGTACGTCGGTACGCCTGGACTAGGGCCTTTCGTCACCGGTTGCCACACGCCGGACGGGTGATCGTCCTTGACGCGGCGCGGGACGGGGAGGACCGTTGGCATGTATGAGGGGCGAACCCAGTTGCCCGAAGTGCGGAGGCCGGGTCAGGGCGCCCGGTCTCTTTGCCGACTCCTGGCAGTGCGATCTGCACGGGACGGTGCATCCGCTGCAACCGGTGGTCCCCCCGAGCGTCGAGGCCCTCGGCGTCGTGGTGCACCGGGCGAAGGTGCCCATCTGGATGCCGTGGCCGCTGCCGATCGGCTGGCTCTTCACGGGGGTGGCGTGCGCGGGCGACGACCGCAGCGGCGGGCGCGCTACCGCCGTGGCCTGCTCCGGCCCCGGCCCGCTGGGCGGCATCGGTGAGCTGCTGCTCGTCGCGGAGGAGCTGGGCGTGGGCCTTGGCGCGCGGTACGCGGGCATCGACGGCCCCGACCCCGGCCCGTACATGAGCGTCGACAAACCGCCGCAGGCCAAGGTCCTCGCGGCCGGGCGCCCCACCCCGCTGTGGCACGTGACCGGCACGCCCGACGACCGCGCGGTCTTCGCGGGCGAGGCGCGCGGCCTGTGGCTGTGGGCGATCGTCTGGCCCGAGCAGTCGGGGCTGCTGCTCTACGACGAGCTGGTCCTCACCGATCTGCGCGACGCCGGCGCCGAGGTCGAGCTGGTGCCGTGCGGGGCGCTGTCGCCGCGGATCCTCTCCTGATCCCCCTGCGCGCCCGAGTGCGGTGACCGCCACAGCCGTTACGGGCGGGACAGGGGCTACGCGCAGTTATCCTTGATTGTCCCCCCTGCCGGTTCTACGCCCTGGAGTCACGCGTGCGCATCGATCTGCACACCCACTCCACGGCCTCCGACGGTACGGACACCCCGGCCGAGCTCGTCCGCAACGCGGCGGCCGCCGGTCTCGACGTCGTCGCGCTCACCGACCACGACACCACCCGCGGCTACGCGGAGGCGACCGCGGCGCTGCCCGCCGGGCTGACCCTGGTGACCGGCGCCGAGCTCTCCTGCCGCGTCGACGGCATCGGGCTGCACATGCTGGCGTACCTCTTCGACCCCGAGGAGCCGGAACTTTCGCGCGAGCGCGAACTGGTCCGCGACGACCGGGTGCCGCGCGCCCGGGGGATGGTCGCCAAGCTCCAGGAGCTGGGCGTCCCCGTCACCTGGGAGCAGGTGGCGCGGATCGCGGGCGACGGCTCGGTCGGCCGCCCGCACGTCGCCGAGGCGATGGTCGAACTGGGCGTCGTCGGCTCGGTGTCGGACGCGTTCGTGCCCGAGTGGCTGGCGGACGGCGGACGCGCGTACGTCGGCAAGCACGAGCTCGACCCGTTCGACGCGATCCGGCTGGTCAAGGCCGCCGGCGGGGTCACCGTCTTCGCGCACCCGCTCGCCCTCAAGCGCGGCCGGGTCGTGCCCGAGACGGTGATAGCCGAGCTCGCCTCGGCCGGCCTCGACGGCATCGAGGTCGACCACACGGACCACGACGCGCCCACGCGCGCGCGGCTGCGCTCACTGGCCGCCGAGCTCGGTCTGCTGACCACCGGCTCCAGCGACTACCACGGCGGCCGCAAGGCCGCGCGGCTCGGGGAGTGCACCACCGACCCCGAGATCTACGGCGAGATCACCCGCCGTGCGACGGGCGCGTTCCCCGTCCCGGGCGCGGGCGGAACCGGCCGCTGAGCGCTCCGCGAGGAGTGCGGTCTGTTCGGCTGCGGGTTGTCTGTGGCTGGTCGCGCAGTTCCCCGCGCCCCTCAAGGGGCGCCGGTACCGCCCCGGCCTTCCGCAAGTCCGCCAAGCCCCGGCCCCTTCGCTTGCCCTCCCCGGAGGACTCCGCCATGCGGGGTCCCCCTTTCCCCGTACATCCCTCTTCCTGCAAGGCACCACCGTGTTCGACGCTGCCGTCTTCGGCTCCCTCTTCCTCACCCTTTTCGTCATCATGGATCCCCCCGGGATCACACCGATCTTCCTCGCGCTCACCTCCGGCCGCCCCGCCAAGGTGCAGCGCAAGATGGCGTGGCAGGCCGCGGCCGTGGCCCTCGGCGTGATCACCGTGTTCGGTCTGGTGGGCAACCAGATCCTGGCGTATCTGCACATCGACGTCCCCGCGCTGATGATCGCGGGCGGTCTGCTGCTGCTGCTCATCGCGCTCGACCTGCTCACCGGCAAGATGGAGGAGCCGAAGCAGACCAAGGACGTCAACGTGGCGCTGGTGCCGCTCGGCATGCCGCTGCTCGCCGGTCCCGGCGCGATCGTGCAGGTGATCCTCGCGGTCCAGAACCACGACACGTTCGGCGGTCAGGTCGCGGTGTGGACCGCGATCCTGGCGATGCACATCGTGCTCTGGCTGGTCATGCGGTACTCGCTGCTGATCATCCGGGTGATCAAGGACGGCGGTGTGGTGCTGGTGACGCGGCTCGCGGGCATGATGCTCTCCGCGCTCGCGGTGCAGCAGATCATCAACGGCGTCACCCAGGTGATCCACGGCAGCTGACCTGCCCCAGGGCTCGGTCCCGGCCCCGTCCGCCGCAGCAAAAAGCGCCCCCGTGCACCGATCGGTGCGGGGGCGCTTCGGCTTGCCGCGTAGAAGATCCTTACGCGTTACGAAGCCGAGCTTTCGAGCGGGCGGATGTAGATGCGCTGGCCGATTGCGGCGGCCTGCTGCACGATCCGGTTGACGGAGGCGGCGTCCACGACGGTGCTGTCCACGGCGGAGCCGTCGACGTCGTTGAGGCGCATGATTTCGAAGCGCATGGCTTCTCCCTTCGTCTGATCCTCCTGAAGGAGAACTGCTGGTGCGGGGTGGCGCGGCTTCAGCCTGCACCCTCACGGAGTCCGGACGGTTGCCCGCCCGTTACGTCTGTTCAACGGGTTGCCCTTGGCAAACATTCCCTACGCTAAGGAAATTTTTTCACGGTCTAAATACTGGCTGGTAAGGCGACCGGTTGTGTGGGGTCGCTCACGCCACGGAGAATGGAGCCGATGAGCGAAGCAGGCGACACCACAGGCAGGCCCGGCGGCCCGGACCACCCGGGCGGTACGAGCGCCCCAGGCTCCCCGGGCGACTCCTTCGCGTCCGACATCGGCGCCCAGCTGGAGCGCACCAACCAGCTGCTGCGGCGGATGCTGGCCGAGGTGGCGAAGACGCCCTCCACGCACGCGATCTTCGTGGACGCCGGCTATGTCTACGCGGCGGCGGGCCTGCTGGTCGCCGGGACCGAGGACCGCCGGTCCTTCGACCTCGACGCCGAGGGCCTGATCGAGGCGTTCATCGACAAGGCGCGCACGATCTTCGCGGACAGCCGGCTGCTCCGCGTCTACTGGTACGACGGCGCGCGCCGGCGCATCCACACCTCCGAGCAGCAGTCGATCGCCGAGCTTCCGGACGTCAAGGTCCGCCTCGGCAACCTCAACGCCAACAACCAGCAGAAGGGCGTCGACTCACTGATCCGCTCCGACCTGGAGTCCCTCGCCCGGCACCGCGCCATCAGCGACGCGGCGCTCATCGGCGGCGACGAGGACCTGGTCTCGGCGGTCGAGGCGGCGCAGGGGTACGGCGCCCGGGTCCACCTCTGGGGCATCGAGGCGGCGGAGGGGCGCAACCAGGCGGAGCCGCTGCTGTGGGAGGTCGACAGCCAGCGCACGTTCGACCTCGACTTCTGCAAGCCGTACGTCACCCGGCGGCCGGTGACGATGTACGAGGACAGCGGGCCGACCCCGACGCGGGACGACGTGCGGTTCGTGGGTGCGCAGATCGCGGCGACCTGGCTGTCCGAGCGGGGCCGGGCGGCCCTGGCGCAGCTGCTGCCGGGCCACCCGTATCTGCCGGGCCCGGTCGACCAGGACCTCCTGGTCGAGGCGGAACGGCTGCTCCAGCGGTCGCTGCGGGGGCACGCGGATCTGCGCCGGGCGCTGCGGGACGGGTTCTGGCAGCACTTGCAGTCGCAGTACTAGGGCCTGTCCGGTGGGTCCGGTGGGTCCGGTGGGTCCGGTGGGTCCGGTGGGTCCGGTAGGTCCGGTGGTTCCGGTCGGCTTCGGTGCGGTGCTTGCTGCTAGTGACCTGGTTTTGAGGTCGTGGGTCGCCACGTGAGGCGTCTCCTGTTTCAGGTTGCGGTGTTCGCCTGCGGCAGGTCACGCGTTCACGCTG